>DASTEQ010000124.1:0-6290 GCA_035709505.1 Candidatus Limnocylindria bacterium | reverse complement strand
GGGCGGTGTCGGCGATCGTCCCCATCGCGACGAGGACGTGCTCGGCGTCATCGGTCCGGTAGGGGTCGACCAGGCCGTATCGGCGCCCGGTCAGGCCAGCCCATTCGTCCATGGCCTTCCGCAGTTCGGATCCGAGAACCTGGTAGAAGGCGCGCTGACCGATGCGTCCCTTCATGTACGCGTCCTGGTTCTGGACCACGCCGGTCATGAGGGCGTCGGACGGCTCGAAGTACGGCCGCAGACGCAGTGCAGGGTCGCCAACGAAGTCGCGCAGCAGCTCGTCTTCGGGGAGGAAGGCGTTCTCGAGGGTGTGCGTCGTCAGGAAGCCATCCTGCACGACGAGGAACGGCGTCTCGCTGGCCTCGGCCGCTCGGCGGGCAATGGCCGACAGGTCCGCCGCTTCCTGGGCGTTCCGCGCGAACACGATTGCCCAGCCGGTGTCCGCCACACCCATGACGTCATCGTGGCCGGCGTGGATGTTCAGGCCCTGGCTGGTCAACGCCCGCGCCCCGACGTGGAAGACCGCCGGGAGCCGCTTGCCGGCGATCACGTACAGGACTTCCTTCATGAGGATCAGGCCCTGGCCGGCCGTGAAGTTCGTGACCCGGCCGCCAGAAAGGGCGAAGCCCTCCGCAGCGGACGCCGACGAGTGCTCGGACTCGGGCTCGATGAACACCAGGGGCGTTCCCCACAGGTTGGCCTGGCCGTCGGCAACCGCGGCCTGGTAGATGGCGGCCATCGTCGTGGACGGGGTGATGGGGTACGAGCAGGCTGCCTGGCTGATCCGAGTCTCGACATGGGCGACCGCCTCCGACCCGTCGACCACCGCCGGCAGGCCGGGGTACCTCACGATCAGCTCGGCCCCATTCATGGATTGATGGTCGGCCTCGGCGATCTCCGGCACGAGAGACCGCCGACCCGATTCGAGGGGCCATTCGGCCCGGACACCGGCCCAGCCGGCGCCGACAGGCACCCGCTCGACGGCCGCGAAGGACGACGCCAGGTCAACGATCAGGAAACGACCCGGAGAGATCTTCGCCACCTGTCCCTTGGGGTCCACTCTGACGAGTGTCCTTGCGGATGTTCGGCGTCGACCTCTTCGGGTCGACCGCAGCGTCGCAGGCGTGAGAGCCGGTGCGAAGAGTCAAAGGTCACCTCCGGACAGGCCAGTCGTCCCCGAGGGCTCAGTGCTCTGCAGCGTCGGCTTCGGCACGGGTCTGGTGCACGGTTCCCGGCTCGTGCTCTGGAGGTGCGTAGATCGTCACCAGCCGCATCGGTCCGTTCCCGGTGTTGACGAAGTTGTGACGCACTCCGGCGCGAACGAGGACAAGGTCGTTCCGACCGATGGTCATCACGGAGTCGTCCAGCCGGGCCTCACCGCGCCCATCGACGAACAGAAGGACCTGATCGGTGTCGGGATGGGTCTCTTCGCCAATCTCGCCGCCAGCCGGGAGAGTCATGACAACCACCTGCCCGTGGTTGCCGGTCATGACCACCCGCCGAAACGCCTGGTTGTCTGCCGCGGCGCCGACGATATCGACGACGCTCTGCTCCTTGCTCACCGCACGTCCTCCTCGGAGCTCCTATGTGGTTTCATCGTGTCCGACCTTCCTCAGCACCGCACGTGCTGGAGGTCGCCTTCGCGTGGGCCGGATGGCAGCCCTGTTCACTCCACGAGCCTGGCGGCGCTCGCCCAGGCCATCCCGACCGTCACGCCGCTGGCGCCGCGCGCGTCGCCGGGGGAACCTGGATCTCGTAGCGAGTGTCGAACCCGTCCCAGCCGACCAGCACCGCGCGGTACGACGTGCCGGAGAACAGCCGCCGCATGGCCTCGTTGTCAGGCCGAATCCACGCCCGGAGACTTCGCACGCCCCGCAGCCGCGCGGAGGCCACCGCGGCGGCCATGAGCAATGAACCCACGCCGTGGTGCTGGACGTCATCCGCGACGACCACCCCGAGCTCCTCCACGCCAGGCCTCACCGGCTCGAGCACGAGATGGCCCACGACCTGCCCGTCGCGCTCCGCAATGAATCCATCCCGCTGACGGTGATCAGCCGCCGAATAGCGCTCCGCCTGGGCGTGGCTGATGCCGCGGGAAGCGCCGTGGAAGCGGGCGGCGCGACTGTCCTCGCTCAGGCCGGCATAGAACGCCTCGAGCCGCATTGCGTCGCCGGCACGTACCCGCCGGACGGTGATCTGGTCGCGGAACATGCCTGATCGTGGTCGCAACTCCGCGGCCGTGGCGAGTGCCGTTCGGCACCTCGCCCCGGGTCGTTCCGCTTGTCAGTGGTCGAGATGCATCTGCTCCGCCGACCGCAGCAGCTCGTCGCGAAAGGCGGGATGCGCAATCTCGATCAGGGCATGGGCACGTTCGGCGAGTGAGCGGCCGAAGAGCTCCGCGACTCCCCACTCGGTCACGACCGTGCGAACGTGGGCGCGGGTGGTGACCACGCCGGCACCTGGCTGGAGGCTCGGCGCGATGCGTGACACCTTGCCCCGGGCTGCCGTCGAGGGCAGCGCGATGATCGCCCGTCCCTCCTCGGCGAGTGCCGCCCCCCGAATGAAGTCCATCTGGCCCCCGACCCCGGAGTACAGCCGGCGGCCGATCGAGTCGGCCACGACCTGGCCCGAAAGATCGACCTCGATCGCGGAGTTGATGGCCACCATCTTGCGGAAGCGGCGGATGACCGCCGTGTCGTTCGTGTAGTCGACCGGGCGCATCTCCACCATCGGGTTGTCATCGATGAATCGGTAGAGGCGCGGCGTGCCGAGGACGAAGGCGGACACGATCTTGCCGGCATTGATCTCCTTCGCCGCGCCGGTCACGACGCCGGCCTCGACGAGGTCCACGACCGTATCGGTGAACAGCTCAGTGTGGATGCCCAGGTCGGACTTGTCCCTCAGCGCGGCGCCAACCGCCGCGGGAATGGCACCGATCCCCAGCTGCAGGGTGGCTCCGTCGGGCACGAGATCGGCGATCAGCGCCCCGATCTGGCGTTCGACCTCACCGATCTCGGCGACCGGATGCACGTGAGGCGGCTCCTCGACCTTGACGGCCAGGTCGATTTCCCTGACGTGCACGAAGCTGTCGCCCAGGCTGCGCGGCATCGCCGAGTTGATCTGGGCGATGACGGTGCGAGCGCTGCGGACAGCTGCGAGAGTCGTGTCCACGCTGGGGCCGAGTGAACAGAAGCCGTGAGCGTCCGGTGGGCTGACATTGATGAAGGCGCAGTCCAGTTCGAGGATGCCGCGGCTGATGAGGTGCGGAATGTCAGACAGGAAGATCGGGACATAGTCAGCCCGCCCCTCGTTCACCGCGTCGCGCGCCGAAGGACCGATGAACAGCGCGCGGTGGCGGATGTGGCCAGCCAGCTCGGGTGCCAGGTGCGGGCACGGACCTTCCAGATGGAGCCCCACGGTCGTGACGCCAGTCAGCTTCGGGCCCCGTTCCGCCAGCGCCGTGAGCAGGGCGGTCGGGGTGGCCGCGCCGCCATGGACGTAGATGGTGTGGCCGTCCTGGATCTCGGCCACTGCACGACGTGGAGATACCGTACGCATCTCGCTGCTCAGCGCTCCTCGGCCCGGGTTCGCACCTCCATCGTGACCGATGGCCGGCGCTTTCGCTGTCGCCCGCGAGCGTCAGGGCCGAATGACGACCTTCAGCACGCCATCGAGGCGGTTGCTGAACACGCGGTAGGCCTCCCCGATGTCATCGAGGGTGTACCGATGGGTGATCAGCGGGATCGGGTCAAATCGCCCGCCGGCCACGATCTTCATCAACCGCTCCATCCGATCCTTGCCGCCAGGGCACAGGGTGGTGACGATCGTGTGATCGCCAAGGCCCGCGGCGAAAGCGTCATACGGGACCTGGAGCTTCCCGGAGTAGACCCCCAGGCTCGACAGGGTCCCGCCTGGGCGCAGCGCGCGCAGGGCGTTTTCGAAGGTCTCCTGGAGTCCGAGTGCTTCGATCGCGACGTCGGCTCCGCCATTGGTCAGCCGATGGATCTCAGCAAGCACATCGACCTCGGCCGGATCGAGGACGACATCGGCGCCCATCTTCCGGGACATTTCCTGGCGCGTCGGATCTCCCTCGACCCCGATCACGAGCGAAGCCCCCATCAACCGTGCGCCGACGGTCGCGCACAGCCCGATGGGTCCCTGGGCAAAGATGACCACCGAGTCGCCGATTCGGACATTCCCCGACTCCGCGCCGGAGAACCCGGTCGAGGCGATGTCGGCAAGCAGGACCACCTGCTCGTCGGTCAGCTCCTCCGGGATCTTCGCGAGGTTGGCCTGGGCGTAGGGCACCAGCAGGTACTCGGCCTGCGCGCCATGGATCGTGTTACCGAACCGCCAGCCGCCAATGGCCTCGTAGCCCGCCCCGTGCCCGCATTGGCTGAGCTTGCCGCTCAGGCAGGCATGGCACTGGCCACACGGGGTGATCGCGCCGACCAGGACACGCTCCCCAACCTCGTATCCGATGACCCCGGGACCGAGCTCCTCGATCACGCCAACCGGCTCATGTCCAACGACCAGTCCGGGACGGACCGGGTACTCGCCCTTCAGGATGTGGACGTCGGTCCCGCAGATCGTGGTGAGCGTGATGCGAATGACGGCCTCTCCGGGACCGGGATGCGGGCGCTCGATGCGCTCGACCCGAATGTCGTTCGGCGCGTGAAAGACCGCTGCGCGCATGGTCTCCGAGTCGACGCCATGGACGGTGGCGGCCGGGGCTGTGGTAATCATCTCCGTGGCTCCTTGCGGGCGAGATCAAACGGTATTCGCCACTGATCCTAGGGAGCGCCTTCGGCACGGCTGAAGGGCCGGCTGGACCCTCGTACCGTGCCCGATGGCCCTGTTCCGACCGGACCTCGAGCCGTGACCATCGACGCTGAGGTGGCTCGCGCGGGCGAATCCTCTCGCGGGCGGCCAGCGGAAGGAGCCGAATCATGAAGAAGATCCTCGTCGCGTACGACGGCAGCGAGCCCGCCGACCGGGCCTTGACCACGGCCATCGACCTGGCAAAGGCATTCGGGGCGTCCGTTGGCGTCGTCAGCGTGGTCCCGGTCCATCCGGGGCGGTCACCCATCGACCCCTGGGACGATCCGGCGGTGCACGCCGAGCAGCTCAAGCGAGCTGAGACCATCCTGAGGGCAGCCGGTGTGGAGGCGAACCTCCACCAGCCTGGCGGCGACCCCGCGAAGGTGATCGAACGGGAAGCCCGGGACGGGGGCTACGACACCATCGTCATCGGAAGTCGCGGCCAGAATGCCGTTGAACGGGTGCTGCAGGGCAGCGTGTCGGAGCACGTCGCGACGCACTCGGAGGCCACCGTCGTCATCACCCGATAGTCATCGGGCCCGACCAGCGGCCGGTTCGCGACCCTGCGAACCGGCCGCTCAATGCATCGATGTCCAGAAGTAGCCGGAAGACGGGCCGTTGTGCCCCGGGAGGCCGCAGCGCAGGGCAGTCTCAGTATTCGGCCGCCGCGCGCAGATTCCCCAGGACGCGAGCAATCTCCGTCCGGTATCGGGCGCCGGCTGGGTGCCGGGCGAGCCAGTAGAGATACGACGGATCGGTCTCCGCCAGCTCCTCGATGGTGCGGCCCGAGTAGTGACCGAAGTCGACGACGTGGGGGTTGAAGGTCGAAGAAGACCAGCCGGGACCAACCGGCGTCGTCTCACCGGTGTCAACGTCGAATGACCGGGACGGGTCCTCAGGGTCGGTCATGCTTCAGCTCCTCGGCGGATGGTACGCCCGGGCCGCAAGTGGCGCCACTCGTCTGAAGATCAGCCGGACGACGAAGGCGTCCCCGAGTCGGCAGCTTCTCTCCGTTGATGGAGGCCCTGCCGTGAGTTCGCTCGCCAGGACACGGTCCCGACCCACAGCATGAACGCCGACAGCCCGAACAGGACGATGGGAATGCCAAGCCCCGGAAGGAAGATGTCGACCAGGTCGGCCAGGATTGGAGCGGCAAGAACGGGGAAGAAGCTGGCCACCGACAGCAGCGTGTTCAGGATCCCGAAGATCCGGCCTCGGACGTCGACCGGCAGCTCCTCCTGGAGCGCTGTCTGGGCCGGGATCGCAATCAGGGCGTAGGCGATCCCCGCCCCAAAGGCGATGGCGATGACGAGGGCGATGACGGACAGGAGCGCCCCCAGCACGTCCGGGAGGTTCTCTTCGATCGGCTGGAGGGCCGGGCTGAGCACGGTGACCAACGGTTGCACCAGCGCGATTCCGAGGAGCATGGTCGCCGTCAGGAAAAGGCCGACGTCGATCAGGAGGCGGCG
>DASTEQ010000123.1:0-9041 GCA_035709505.1 Candidatus Limnocylindria bacterium | reverse complement strand
GAGGATGTCGGGCAACCTCGGATTCGAGACGTGGTTCGTCGGCGATGCGTGCTACACGTTCGATCGGAAAGGACCGGACGGCGAGGTCTTCCCCGCCGACCTCGTCCACCGCACGAGTCTTGCGAGCCTGCAAGGCGAATTCGCCGATGTCGTATCGACCGACGAGGCGATCGCCAGACTGAGTTCGCGGATGGTGACCTCGACCGCGACGCCCCACGGAATTGCGCGGGCAGCGCCCGACAGGTAGGGTTTCGGCGGGCCTGAACGACCGACCCTTCGTGATCGTCGACCAGGAGTGAGGTAGGAATGCGCCACTTGCGGAGAACTTTCGTCGGATTGGTCGCTGTCTTCAGCTTGGCGTTGCCATCGACGGCCGGCGCGATCACGTTCGGCGAGCCCGACGTGAACAACGAGTATCCGAATGTCGCCTCGGTGAGGGGGATCGTCGAGGCGCAGAACCTCGCCCGCGTCAGCTGCAGCGGGAGCCTGCTCCACCACGATGCCGACAAGTTCGTGATCCTGACCGCCGCGCACTGCACCGATTCATGGGCGAGCGGGATCGCCGCCGGAACGCTGGATTCGGTCGGGGTGTCGTTCGATCAGAACAACCAGGTCGGCGGGACGACCACGAACGCGACCTTCTATGTCCGGGGTGGGGTCCCCATCAGCTTCCCGGCAAAGGATGCGCCGTTCGAGAGTTTCGACTACGGGCTGGTCGTCTTCCCGGCGAGTGCCGAGAATGCCGTTGGCCAGACGATCACCGAGCGGTGGGGAGCGCTCTCGCCCGTCCAGGTGGCTCCCACCGTGGATTACGTGTCGGATCTGATCGCTGGTGTGAGCAATCCCACGCAGACCCTCTCATTCACGGCAGTCGGGTATGGAACCGGTGAGAAATTCCCCATTCCGGGCCAGGAAACGGGACCCGCGAACCCGTCGGGAGCGAACACCTCGACGTTCCTCATTCGCTACATCGCCGAGGGCCTGACCTACAACGCGCACAACCCCGGCAATGACGTGCTTCGGCTCTCGATGAACATCGCGAAGGGCGAGGCGGGGACCTGCAACGGCGACTCGGGCGGTCCAATCTTCTACACCGATCAAACCCTCGGGCGTGTCCAAGTGTCCCTCGTGTCCGGCGGCGATGTGCCGTGCCGGGCGACGAACACCGGACCAGGTTTTAGCCGGCCCGAAGCCTTTGTATTCATCGCCTGCGCGGGGGTCGAGGGAGACGTCAGTGCGGTCGTGTCATGCGTTGAGGAGGAATTCGGCTCCTAGGATCCTAGTCGTCGAAGCCGGATCCCAGCGACGCCACCTTCTCCGACGGGACCGCTCGTGTCGACGGCGGTTCATCTCGGCACGGTGAAGCGCACAGTCGTTCCCTGACCCGCGGCTGAGGTGGCGGTGATGGTGCCGCCGTGGGCCTCGACGAGGTCGCGGGCAATGGACAGGCCGAGGCCGCTCCCAGGGGAGTCGGGCGAGCGGTAGAAGCGCTCGAAGATCCGGTCCAGCTCGTGGGGTTCCATGCCCGGCCCGGTGTCGCGGACGGTGACCTCGACCTCGTTTCCCACCAGGCGGGCAGCGAGGTCCACGCTGCCGCCGGAGGGCGTGTGCCGGAGTGCGTTGGCGAGCAGGTTCCCGACGACCTCCCGGAGCCGAGCCGGGTCGAGGTTCAGCACGGGGACGGCCTCGACGACCGTGACGATGAGCTGAATGCCGGCCTCATCGGCCTGGCTGCGGTAGCCAGCGACGACCTCGGGCAGCAACGTGCCGAGGTCGGTGGGCTCACGGTGGAGGACAAGGCGGTGGGCTTCGGCGAGGGAGAGGGTCCGCAGGTCCTCGATCAGCCGTTCCATGTCCCGGGTCGCCTGGAGGATGGGCTCCAGGTGCTCGGCATCAGCTGGATAGATCCCGTCGATCAATGCCTCGACGTTGCCCTGGATGACGGCCAGGGGCGTGCGCATCTCGTGCGAGACGTCGGCCAGGGTCGATTGGCGTTGCCGCTCGACCTCCTCGAGGCGGCTGCTCATCGAGTTGAAGGCGCGGGCCAGGGAGCGCACTTCACGCGGCCCACGCTCGGGGACGCGCGCGCTGAAGTCGCCTCCCTCCATGCGTTCGGAGGCTTCGATGAGATCCCCGACCGGCACCGCCGCGCGACGAACCGCCCGGGCGACCCCGGAGAGCAGGAAGAGCACGAGGATCCCAATGAGGACGACGGCCACCCAGGGCGGGTCACCGCTGGTGACCGCCCCGATCACCCATGCCAGCAGCGCGAAGAACGCCACGACAAAGATCACGAAGAAGAAGAATCCGCAGCCGACGCGCCACATGAAGTGGCCGCGCATGTGCTCCCTCGAGCGCTCGGCGTCGACCGGCGGCCAAACCTCGTCCTCCGGCCACCAGGGCGGTCGGTGGCGCCCGTGTCCGTGGCGCCGGCGGCGATCCCAGTCAGGCATCTGCCAGGCGGTAACCGACGCCGTAGACCGTGAGCAGGTAGCGCGGGGAACGCGGGTCGGGCTCGAGCTTCCGGCGGATGTTCTTCACGTGGGCGTCGATGGCGCGCTCGTACGACTCGAACGAGTTGCCCGAAACAGCGTCCAGGAGCTGCGATCGCGTGAAGACGCGGCCTGGTTGCCGGGCGAGGGCGGTCAGCAGCTGGAACTCGGTCGCGGTCAGCGGGACGAGACGACCCGCGACCTCGGCCCGAAGCCGCGGCACGTCGAGGACGACGTCACCCGCGCGCAGCACGTCCGCATCCCGATCTCCGGCGTGACGACGCATGACGGCCCGCACCCTTGCCGTGAGCTCGCGTGGACTGAATGGCTTGGTGACGTAATCGTCCGCACCGAGCTCGAGGCCGACCACTTTGTCCGTCTCGTCGTCGCGGGCGGTGAGCATGATGATCGGGACCCCGGAATCGCGGCGCAGGCGCCGTGTGACCTCCAGCCCATCAAGCCCGGGCAGGCCCAGGTCGAGAACAATGAGATCCGGCCGATCCTGGCGAGCCCGCATCAGCGCCTCGGGTCCGGTTCGGGCGACGGAAACCGCAAATCCCGCCCGCTCGAGGTAGTCGCGGACGAGCTGGACGATCCTGGGCTCGTCGTCGACGACGAGGACCCGCGCCATGGTCGGCATGGTAGTCGGGTGGGCGGCACTGGCCGCCCGCCCGGATCGGTCCTTGAAAGGACTACGCCTTGCCTGCGGCCGGCTTGCCCGGAGCCTCGCCTGGCGGCGCGTCCGGTGTTTCTGGTGCCTCGCCATGCAGCTCGCGGTGCCACTCCTCGAAGTAGTCGCGCTCGCGCCCGGAGTGATCGCCTCGACTGCGGTAGGTAGCGCGGTAGTCGCCCCAGCCGTGCCGTCGACCGTGATGGCCCCACCCGAACGCGGCGCGGAACAGGCCGAAGATCAGGCCGAAGAAGAGGAACAGGAAGAACAGGCCGAAGATGAACCCGAAGATCCCGCCGAGCCATCCCCAGCCCCATGGCTGTCCGACGTAGGGCGGTACTCCGGCCTCCGATCCGAGGCCGGCCGAGACGCCGGCGTTGTAGATGCCGACGCCGACAGCCACCAGCAGGCCAATGGCCAGCAGGAACGCGAGGAAGCGGAAGAACCCAGACATGTGAATCGAATCTCCTTGCATGCGGACCGGCTGTTCGTGGTCCGTCTCCGGGAAGCCTGGGCTCGGGATATGGGCGAAATGTGAACGCCGTATGGAGGAATCGCGCGGTCCAGGGGCTGTACCGTTCGCCGCCGTGAGGGAACGCTGGCTGGAATGGGTGAGCCTGCTGGGGGTGGCGGCCATCCTGGTCGGGATCTGGATGCTGGACGGCACGCAGCTCGGGTCGAGCTGGCTCGGCGGCCTCGAGGGCGTGGTAAGCCAGCTCCCGGTTACCCTCCCAGCCGCGCTGGCGGTCCTGGTCGCGACCTCCCTTCAGCTGGCCGCCGGAGCCGTCGTCGTCCGGGCGCTGCGGGGCAGCCCCTACCGCTCGGTGATCGACGCGTTCCTCGGGGGCCTGGTCGGGGCCGTCGTCATCGGTCTGGCGTGCCTGATGCTGCTGGGCAGCCTGGGCTGGTTCACGGCGCCCGCGCTGGTGGTGGTCAACGGCGTGACCATCGCTCTGGGATGGTTCGTCAGGCCGTGGTTCTCCGAGCGGCCGAGCCTGAGGCGCGGCCGTCTGACGTTGGCGTGGACGCTCGTCGTGCTCGCCTGGTCGGGGGCCGTCATCCTGCAGCTCGCGTCGCCGGTCGTGCCGTTCATCGACGTCCTGCCCAACCACGTGGCGCCGGCCCAGCATCTCGCCACGTTCGGGGCGTTCGACGTCCTGACCACCGCCCCGTCACCGATCTACGGGCCATCTCGGATGTTCCTTGGCTACACCGGACTGCTGGGCTCGGCCACGGTCGTGAGCGGACAGCCCGCCGGTCTCGCGGTCTCCGCATTCATCCTCCCGGCCACCGTTCTGGTGGCAGCGGGCATGGCGAGGCTCGCATCCAGCGTCAATGGGGTTGGGGCTGGCTGGTGGATGCTCGTCGCATTCGTCCTGACCGAGTCGTTCGCCCGGATGGCCGACGCGCGGGCCACGGTCATCGTCCTGGCACTCACGGCGTTCTGCCTGGTCGAGCTGCTGGAGGGTGACGAGCGGGCGCGGCCGCTCACCGTCGCCGTGGCATTGGGGGCAAGCATCTTCTTCCATCCGCTGGTCGGGGTCATGACCGCGGCCGTGGTCGCGGCCCTGGTCGGGCTGTACCCGGACCGATATGCCCGGATGGGGGTCCCCGGCCTGATCGGGGGCGGGATCCTGGCCTTGCCCCAGGCAACCACGATGATCGGGGTCGATCTTCCCTCGGCGCTCGGCCTGGTCTTCGTGCCGCCGGCTCTCGGCGCGGTGTGGCTGCTGAACCGCTGGGCAGCCGGGCGGCGCTGGTTCGCCTTCGGGATCCGCTGGGTCGTGGTCGCCGCCGTTGGGCTGGTCGTGGTCGCCGCCCTGCCGAGCGCGGAGCGGTGGCTCAACACGTTCTCGGGCTTTTTCCTCGATTACCCGGTGCTCGTCCTCACCGTGGTCCTGGCCGGGGCGGTGGCCGGTCGGCGGACGTTCGCCCCGGTGCCGATGCTGGCCTTCGGCATCGGTCTGCTGGCGGTGCTGGCCGCGGCCGCCATCCCGTGGCAGGCGCTCGGGATCGAGGGCATCGACTTCGAGGTTGCCAAGACCCTGCACTACTGGGTCCCGGTCTTTCTCGCGGTCATGGCCGCCTACGCGTTGCGCGCGGTGTGGCTGCGGCCGGACCTCGTGGAGTGGACTCGGGTCGTGGCGGTCGGCCTGTTCCTCCTGATGGCGGCGCTCCCGTTGCGTGCCGCCCCCATCGACGTGTTCCACCTCGGCGAGCACCGGATGAGCGAGACGCTGTCCATCGACCTGCGATTTGCGCAGACCGGCTTCTGGCTCGGATACCCGGACTCCAGGACCGTGATCAACGGCGAGCAACAGGAGCTGATCGACCGGCTGCGCGACGAGGTGACCGCGGGCCTGTTCGAGTCGACCACGCCTCTCCTCCACGTCGCCTTCAACTTCCAGCAGTGGGACGCGACGCCGGTCGGGGTGTTCGGGGGCATGATCGAGACGATGATCTCGGTCGAGACCGAGGTCAGCAGCCACACCGCGGGCGGCCGCCTCTACCCGTTCTCCGACCTCGAAACGATGCTCGCCGAAGGCTTTCCGTACGTCCTAGTGGAGCCCGAGGGAGTCCCAGCCGACACCCGGGACCTAGTAGTCGCAGCGGGCTACGAACCGATCTTCGCGAATGGGCAGGGGGAGATATTTGTGCAGTCCGGTGAGGTGGCAGCCGATCGCCGATAGGACTACGATCCATCCCCCGTGACTGACGACGATCTCGACGCCTACCGCGTCCTCCAGGTCGATCCACGCGCCGAGGATTTCATCCTCGAGGCCGCGTTCCGAGCCATGGCCCGCCGGTTCCATCCGGACGGTGAGATGCCCGACGCGAACCGAATGGCCGAGATCAACCGCGCCTACGAGCAGGTTCGGACGTCCGAGCGGCGCAAGCGGTATGACCGCCTCCATCATCGCCGACCGATGGGTCCAGGCGGGCTTGGCGAGTCGCCGAGCATGGCCGCCCAGGCGTTTGGCGGTCGCGTTCCCCCGCCGAGCAACGGCCCCGGCGGACCGACCGCGGCCGACAACCCCGTGTACATGACCGTCGATTTCGGCCGCTACCAGGGCTGGACTCTGAAGGACCTCCTGCGTCACGACCCGGACTACCTGCGCTGGCTCTACCGCCACTCTTCTGGGGTTCGCTATCGACATCAGATCGCGCGCATGCTGCCCGACGTGCTCGGGGAGGAGTCCCTGGTCGCGAAGCGCAACAAGTACTGAGGTCGCCCTACCCGATCGGCCCGGCTGACAGCAACCTTGCAATCCTGCAAGGTTGGCTTCGCTGACGGAACCCCCACGGGTCAGGGGATGGAGCCAGATTTCGACGCCTATACGATCCTGCAGATCGATCCCCTTGCCGAGGAGATCGTGCTCGATGCCGCCTATCGCGCGCTGTCTCGTCGGTATCACCCCGACGGAGAGTCTCCGAGCCCGGCCCGCATGGCCGACATCAACCGCGCCTATGCTCTGCTGAGGACCCCCGAGCTCCGTCGCCGATACGACGTCACGCGGAAGTTCCATCCGGTCGGCCCCGCACAGGGCGCGCCGTCCGCTCCATCGCCGACGGCGGACCTCCGGTCGCGTCTGCGTCCCGATGAGGCGCCGCCCGGGGCGGCTGGCGAAGCCAACGGGCAGATCGGCCCGGGATCCGCTCTCGACTTCGGTCGATACGAGGGCTGGAAGCTGCGAGACCTGGCCCGCCGCGACCCGGACTACCTCCGCTGGCTGGCCCGCCACTCGTCGGGGATTCGGTACCGGAGCGCGATCGAGCAGGTCCTGCGCGAGATGCGCCTCGCCGCCGCTCGCGACTGATCCACGGCGAGGTCCCCGCTGTACGATCGGGGTGATGGCTGACCCGAGCGCGGCCGCAGCAGACCAGACCCCGGCCAATCCGGCCCGCGGACGAACCGATCCGCTCGACCCCATCGAGGCGGACCGTCTGTTCCGCGAAGGCGTCGCCCTGTTCAACGGGGCGCGGTACTGGCACGCCCACGAGAAGTGGGAAACCCTGTGGCGCGCCGCGCCCGACGAGGAGCGCGACTTCTACCAGGGCCTCATCAAGATTGCGGCCGGCTTCCTCCACCTGGGCCGCCGGAACCGGCGCGGGGCGCGGAACAAGCTCAGCGAGGGGATCACCCACCTCGAGCCGTACGGGCCGATTCACGAGGGCATCGGCGTCAGCGAGCTGGTCGGGAAGGCCAAGGAGGTCCTCGCCGATCTGAACGCCGGCGCGAACCCATACCTCATCCCGCCCAGCATCCGGTTCGTGGCCTCCACCAACGTGAACCGATGACGGAGGAGGCAACCCGCCTGGAGCACGATTCGATGGGCGAGGTCGCGGTCCCGGCCAGCGCCAAGTGGGGTGCCACCACCCAGCGGGCGGTCGAGAACTTCCCGATCAGCGGTCAGCGGATGGACGCGGCGGTCATCCATGCCCTCGGCCAGATCAAGGCCGCGGCGGCATCGGTCAATGCGCAGCTCGGGGTGCTGGAGACCGATGCGGCGGCCGCCATCCGGGCAGCCGCCGAGGAAGTGGCGGCAGGGGGCTGGGACGACCAGTTCCCGATCGACGTGTTCCAGACCGGATCCGGCACGTCGTCCAACATGAACGCCAACGAGGTGATTGCCACCCTGGCCGCCGAGCAGTTCGGCCAGGCGGTCCATCCCAACGACCAGGTCAACGCGTCGCAGTCCTCGAACGATGTCATCCCATCGGCCATTCACCTGGCGGCGACCGATGGCGTGGTCAACGACCTTATCCCCGCCTTGACCGAGCTGGCGAAGGCGCTCGAGGCGAAGGCCGCCGAGTTCGCCGACGTCGTGAAGTCCGGGCGGACGCACCTGATGGACGCCACACCCGTCACCCTGGGCCAGGAGTTCGGCGGATACGCGGCCCAGGTGCGGTACGGGATCGAACGGCTGGAGGCCACGCTTCCGCGGGTCGGGGAGCTGGCCCTCGGGGGGACCGCGGTCGGGACCGGAATCAACGCCCCGGCCGGGTTCGCGGCCGCGGTCATCGACGAGCTGCGGACGTCCACCGGCCTGCCCCTGACCGAGGCCCGCAACCACTTCGAGGCGCAGGGCGCCCAGGACGGCCTCGTCGAGCTGAGCGGCCAGCTGCGGACGGTGGCCATCGGTCTGTACAAGATCGCGACCGACATCCGCTGGATGGGCTCCGGTCCGCGCGCCGGCCTGGCCGAGATCCACGTCCCGGACCTGCAGCCGGGGAGCAGCATCATGCCCGGCAAGGTGAACCCGGTCGTGGCCGAGGCGCTGTCCATGGTCTGCGCCCAGGTCATCGGCAACGACGCGGCGGTGGCCTTCGGCGGGGCGGCCGGCAACTTCGAGCTGAACATCATGCTGCCGATGCTGGCCCGCAACGTGCTCGAGTCCATCAGGCTGCTGGCTTCGTCGTCGCGCCTGTTTGCGGACCGATGCGTCCGCGGCATCACCGCGGACGAGGCTCGTGCCCGGGAGTTCGCCGAGGGCTCACCGTCGGTGGCGACGGCCCTGAACCCGATCCTCGGGTACGAGGAGGTGGCGAGCATCGCCAAACAGGCCCTCGTCGAGCGGAAGTCCATTCGGGACGTGGTCATCGACCGCGGCCACGTCGATAAGGGCACGATCTCGCTCGCGGACCTCGACCGACTTCTGGATGTGGGAGGCATGACGGGCACCCGGACCACGTGACAGACCGGCGCGACGGGTCAGGAAGGCGGGGACGAGCTTCTGACCAAGCTGAGGAGGACTACCTCGAGCCATAGCCGTGCCGATCGAGCGGCGCAGATCATCCCGGACGTCCGGTGATTGACGGCTAGCTGATCGCTGTCCCGACCATCGAGCCGATGCCGTAGGTGATTGCCGCGGCGGCCA
>DASTEQ010000122.1:0-13259 GCA_035709505.1 Candidatus Limnocylindria bacterium | reverse complement strand
GGACCTGGTCAACACGGCCTCGCGCCTGCAGGGCGTGGCACCGGCCGGCGCTGTCCTGGTCGGGGAGACCACCCAGCGGGCGGCCGCCGCCGGCATCGTTTTCGAGCCCGCCGGCGAGCAGCTGCTCAAGGGAAAGAGCGCGCCGATCCCTGCTTGGCTGGCGACCCGCGTCGCAGGCGGCATCCGCGGCCGGTGGCGGCCGGAGGGCCCCGAGGCGCCGTTCGTTGGCCGGGAGGAAGAGCTGGGACTGCTGAGGGACCTCTATCACGCCACGGCCCGCGAGAAGAGGGCTCGCCTCGTATCGGTGGTCGGCCCAGCGGGCATTGGGAAGAGCCGCCTTGCCCGCGAACTGCTGAACCGGATCGACGCCGAGGCTGAGGACTTCTGGCTGCACCACGGACGGAGCCCGGCATACGGGGAAGGCCTCACTTTCTGGGCACTCGGCGAGATGATCCGTCAGCGGGCCGGCCTCGCCGAAACCGATGACGAGGCCACCACCCGAGACGGGATCGCGGCGATGGTCGCCCAGTACGTGCCCGACGAGGGCGATCGCGCCTGGATCGAGCCAGCCATGTTCTCGCTGCTCGGGCTCGAGGGCGGCCACATCGACACCGAGCAGCTCTTCGGGGCGTGGCGAACGTTCTTCGAGCGTCTGGCGGCCGTTTCTCCAACGGTCCTTGTGTTCGAGGACCTCCACTGGGCTGACAGCGGCATGCTCGACTTCGTCGACTACCTGCTTGAATGGAGCCGCTCTCAGCCGATCTTTATCCTGACCTTGGCCCGACCGGACCTGCTCGAAAGGCGACCGACGTGGGGCGCGGGCAAGCGCCAGTTCACATCGGTCTACCTCGAGCCACTCGCCGAGCCCGCCATCCGCGAGCTCCTGACCGGGCTCGTGCCCGGCTTGCCCGATGCCGCGGCACGGGCCATCGCGGCGCGAGCCGACGGGATTCCGCTCTACGCCGTCGAGACCGTCCGGATGCTCGTCGCCGATGGGCGGTTGGTGGAGGAAGGCGGCGTCTACCGGCCAAGTGGCGATCTCAGCGAACTGGCTGTACCGGAATCGCTGACCGCGCTGATCGCCTCCCGGCTCGACGCGTTGGAGCCCGAAGTCCGGGCTCTCGCGCAGGACGCATCTGTGCTGGGCCAGCGGTTCACGGTGGCAGGCCTCCAGGCCGTGAGCGGGTTGGACTCGCCCACGCTGGCGCCGCGGCTCGAGACACTGGTCAGGCGCGAGCTGCTGATGATCGAGACTGATCCCCGGTCGCCGGAGCGCAACCAGTACGGGTTCGTGCAGTCGCTCATCCGGGAGGTGGCCTACAACACGCTCGCCCGTCGGGACCGAAAGTCGCGCCACCTGGCGGCAGCACGGTTCTTCGAGAGCCTCGAGACCGATGAGCTTGCCGGCGCCCTGGCGGGCCAATACACCGCCGCCCACGCCAACGCCGAGGGCCCGGAGGAGACCGCCGCCCTCGCCGCCCAGGCGCGGGTCGCCCTGCGCGCGGCGGCTGAGCGAGCATCTGCGCTGGGAGCACCGGACCAGGCCCTCGATTTCTACCACCAGGCACTCGGCATTGCCCAGGATCCAGCCGACGAGGCCGAGCTCACGCTCCGGGCCGGGCAGGCCGCGCAGGTGGGCGGTCGGTATGCCGAGGGAGAGGGCCTGCTGCGCCGTGCTCTCGAGCTCTTCACTGCCAGCGGGGACAACGATGGACTGGATCGGGCGTATGCCGGACTTGCCACGGTCCTTGTCGACGCGGCTCGTTTCAGCGACGCGATCGATCTGCTCGAGCCAGTGCTGGGGGACGCGATCGACTTCACGGACCGCCCCGGGCTGATTCCGGCCGGTGCGCAGTTGGCCCGGGCGCACATGCTCCGCTTCAAGTCCGATGACGCGGTTCGGGCCGCCGATCGCGTCCTACCGGCCGCGGAGCGCGCTGACATGGCTGCTGTGGTTGCAGACCTCCTCGTCACCAAGGGGACGGCCCTCGGCATGGCGCGCCGCTTGCGGGAAAGCCTCGCCCTCGTGGGTGCTGGTCAGGAACTCGGCGAGTCGGTCGGCGCGAACCTCGTCGTGCTGCGGGCGATCATGAACCAGGCCTTCGCCATGGAATGGATCTCGCCCAGGACCACGTTCGAGGTCAGCCGTTCAGGCATCGCCCTTGCGCGCCGCGTGGGTCACCGCGGATTCGTCCTGAACTCCGCGTACAACGCAGCGGGCACGGGCATGCACCTCGGAGAATGGGCGTGGGCCTCGTCCGTGCTCGAGGACCTGCTGGAGGACGATCTCGAGCCTGCGGATCGGGCGCTCGGGGCGACCATTGTCTCGATCTACCGCGCCGTTCGCGGTCAGCCCGCCGATGACCTCACCGCGTACGTCCGAGCCTTCGATTCGGATGAATCGGCGGCCGTCCAGCTCCGGACTGCCGTCGAGGCCTACGACGCGCTGGCGAGTGGCCGGGACTCGGAGGCGATGCGCTACTACCGAAAGGACGCCTGGGGGGAGGGCGCGTTCGACAGCTTCGCCTGGTCGGTGCACCTGGCGGCCTGGAACCGCGACGATGAGGCCTTGGCCGAGATCAGCGGCGGGCTCGCCGAGTCGGGACGCCACGGACCCACCAGGGATGCGATGGCCCTGACCTTGCAGGCAGCCCGCCTGGCACGCGCGGGCTCGGCCCCGGAGGCCGGCAGGCTGTACGAGCAGGCTCTCGACGGCTGGCGCGACCTTGGCCTGCGATTCCAGGAGGCACTGACCGGCATTGACATGGCGGTTCTCCTCGACCCAGCCGAACTGGACGTCCAGCGGGCAGTGCAGACCAGCCGCGTCATCTTCTCCGAGCTGGGCGCGGTCCCATTCCTCGAAAGGCTCTCGGCCGCGGTCGCCCGGTCAGATCCGAGCGCGGGCGCCACGCTCACTGAACCGGTGATGGCAGAGGACGAGGTGCGCGCCAGGACCTGACCGCCCACTGGTCGTGCTCCGAATCGTGCTCAAAATCGGTCGTCTGCTAGACTCCGCCGGCCGAAACATCGGCTGAGAGGAGGCGAGACGTTTGGCGGAAGTCCGCGTGGGTGAGAACGAGTCGTTCGAGAGCGCACTGCGACGCTTCAACAAGAAGATCCAGCAGTCCGGCATCCTGGCCGAGGCACGGCGCCGCGAGCACTACGAGAAGCCCAGCGTGAAGCGCAAGCGCAAGGAATCCAAGAAGCGCAAGGGTCCGCGCGTCTAGCCCCCAGCCGGGATCGGCCGATCAGGCCGGTCCCGTTTGCATGCTCAGACTGAACCGATGAGCCTCCAGACCGATCTCTCGACCGCGATGCGCGACGCTATGAAGGCCGGCGATGCGAAGCGAGTCGGCACCCTGCGGATGGCAATGGCCGCCGCGCACAACCGCCAAATCGAGCTCGGCCATGAGCTGACCGATCCCGAGATGGTCGAGGTCCTCGACCGCCAGGTGAAGCAGCGCCGGGAGAGCATCGAGCTGTTCCGCGGCGGCGGCCGTCCCGAGCTGGCCGAGGTCGAGGAAGCGGAGATCGCGATCCTGCGCGAGTTCTTGCCCGAGCCGCTGTCCGGCGAGGAGCTCGAGCGGCTGGCACGGGACGCGGTGGCGTCGACCGAGGCCAGCGGGCCGGCGGACATGGGCAAGGTCATGGGCGTGCTCGTGCCGCAGACCAAGGGTCGGGCCGATGGGAAGGAAGTCTCAGACCTGGTTCGCCGTCTGTTATCCGAGGCGCCTGCGGGGTAGCATCCCCGCCCCATGTTCATCACCAGGACTCTCGCGCCCCGCGACCGGGACATGACCGGGGCCGCGGTGGCACGGCTGGTTGCCGTCACCGCGCTGGTCGGCGTTGCCCTGTTCGCGATCCTGGCCGTCGACCTCATCCCGAACACGGTGTCGCTCGAAGTCGGCGACGTCGCGACCGAGGACATCCGCGCCGCGCAGGCTGTCTCGTTCGTGTCCGCCTCCGAGACCGAGGCTGCCCGGGCGGAGGCCGAGGGGGCCGTGCAACCGATCTACGTGGAGATCCGCCCGCAGGCCGAGATCCGCTCCCGGCAGCTGGCCGCGTTCGACGCCGAGGTGACCGCCATCCAGGCCGTCCTCGCCGACCGTGACGCCGGCAACCTCGCGCCGGCCGATGCGCAAGCCGCCATCGAGCAGGCGTCGCCGTCCCTGCGCGCCTCCCAGGCCGCGCTCCTGGCCGCCCTGCCGACGGCCAGCTGGAACGCCGTTGCCACCGAGGCCAGGCGGGTTCTCGACCAGGCGCAGGCAGGGGCGCTCCGCGAGGACGCAATGGCCGAGGCACGACAGGCCGCCCGCGAAGCGGTGAGTGTCGATCTTGCCCCGGACGAGCGAGGGATGGCCGGCGACCTGGCCGCCGCCCACATCGCCGCCAACCTGGCCTTCAGCGCGGACGCCACGGCCACCGCCCGCCAGGAGGCGCGGGCGGCGGTGGAGCCGGTCCGGGTCACGGTCCAGCCCAACGAGGCCGTCGTTCGTGCGGGCGACCCGATCACCACGCTGGACTTCGAGAAGCTCACCGAGCTGGGGCTCACCGACCCGGCCGGCGACGTGCTGCCGTTCATTGGCTACGCGCTGATGGCCGCCCTGCTGGCGGTCCTGCTGGTCGGCTTCCTGTGGCGGTTCCAGCCCGCGATCTGGCATCGGCCGCGGAGCCTCGTCCTGTTCCTGCTCATCCTGCTCGTCAGCGCCGTCGTCCTGCGCCTCGCCGGCGATCGGACGATCGCGACCTACCTCGTCCCGACCTCGGCCGCGGTCATGCTGACCGGCCTCCTGCTGGGAGGAGCCGCCGGTGGGGCCATGGCCATTGGTCTGGCCGTGGTGGCGGGACTAGTGAATGACGCCGCCCTCGGCCCGGTGATGTACGTCGCGGCCGGCGGGTTTGCCTCCCTCGTGATCATTCTCCAGGCCGAACGCCTGAACGCATTCGTCCGAGCCGGGCTCGTCCTGGCCCTCGTCAACGTGGCCGTGGTCGTGGGCTTCGGCCTCCTCGACGCGCTTGACGCGACCGGGATCGCCCAGCTGGCTCTTGCCGGGCTCGTCAACGCCGCCCTGTCGGTGATCCTGGCCGTGGGCGGCTTTGCGGTCCTGGGCAACGTGTTCGGCATCCTCACCGTGTTCCAGATGCTCGAGCTGGCGAATCCGGCCCACCCGCTGCTCCGCCGCCTCCTGCTCGAGACGCCGGGGACGTACCACCACTCGGTGATGGTCGGCAACCTCGCCGAACGGGCGGCCGAGACGATCGGCGCCGACCCGTTGCTTGCCCGAGTGGCGGCGTACTACCACGACATCGGGAAGATGAAGAACCCACTTGCCTTCATCGAGAACCAGGCCGGCGGCCGGAACATCCACGACGACCTGAGCCCGGAGACGAGCGCGCGCATCATTGCCGCCCATGTCCGCGATGGGGTCGAGCTCGCGCAGCAGTACAACCTGCCGGGCCAGATCGCGGGGTTCATCCCGCAACACCACGGGACGGCGGTGATGGGCTACTTCGCCGGCAAGGCCGTGCAGGAGGGCGATGAGCCCGATGCGGACGCCTTCCGCTACCCCGGCCCCAGGCCACAGACCCGAGAAGCGGCAATCGTCATGCTGGCCGACGGGGTCGAGGCCTCCGTCCGTTCGCTTCCTCGCAAGGAAGACGTGGACATCCGGGAGATGGTCGACAGGATCGTCGACGGACGGTTGGCCGATGGGCAGCTCGACGACAGCAACCTCACCCTGCGCGACATCGGCCAGATCCGTGCGTCCTTCGTCGAGCAGCTGCTCGGGATGTACCACCAGCGCATCACGTACCCGGAGAACGTCCTTCCCATCGAGCGCGACAGCCGGAGCGCCTGAACGCACATCTTGAGCGGGTGCCGCCCCTGGCCTAGGATGGACCGATGGAGCCCGGGGTCATCCTCCACGACAAGGTCGGTCGCCCCCGGCTGACGGAAGCGGTCGAGCCGCTTCCCGTCGACACCGCCCTCGAGCTCTTCGCCGCCGCGGCCGGCGAGACGGTCCGTGGATCCCTGGGGACACGTGCAGCGGAGGTCGAGGTCACCGTCTGCGGGGACGCGGAGATGACCCGCCTGAACTTCGACCACATGGGCGAGCGTGGCCCGACCGACGTTCTTTCGTTCCCGCTGCACGAGTGGAGCGTCGAGAGCGGGCATTCGCACCTCGCCGACGAGGACAGCCGCCTTCCCGAGAGCGCCCCCCTCGTCCTCGGGGACGTGGTGATCGACCTCGACCAGGCCATGCGCCAGGCGGCAGAAGGGGACTGGAGCGTCGCCGAGGAGATCGCGCTTCTCGCCATCCACGGGACCCTGCATCTGCTCGGGCACGACCACGACGATGCCGACGGCGAGGCTGCCATGCGAGAGGCGGAGCATCGGACGCTCACCGTGCTCCATCGGCGCTTCCACGGCGTGGAGTGGAAACCCGGGTCGCTTTTCGACCGTGCCGGCCACGCGGTGGTGGCGAGCTACTAGACCGCGCGGTCGCTCCGCAGCTCGGCGGGGATCCGGCTGGCACGATCGAGCATCGCTTCGACGACGCGTGCGGCGCTTGCCGGCCCGGTCGACATGCCCCACGGGCCATGGCCGGCGCAGACCCACAAGCCGTTCACGCCAGGCACCGGACCGATGAACGGCCGCCCGTCTGCCGACTGGGGCCGGGCGCAGATCCGCACGGACTGAATCTCGGCGCCGGCCAGCGCCGGGACGAACGCAGCTCCCCGCTCGAGCAGGATTGGGGCCAGCTCATCCGGGTCGGGAACATCAGTCAGAAAGGTCGATCCGATCGTCGCGACGCCTCTGGCGGCGACGAGGCTGAACAGACTGCCGACATGACCCGACGGGACGTTGATGGTGTGGACTACGCCCTCCTCGAGCACGTGACGGGGAGGGTCGGTCATCGCCACCTGGATCGTGACTCCCCATGTGCGCGCGACCGGCGGCCACGATGGGTCGCGGTCGAGCAGCTCGGGTGTCCACGGACCGCCGGCGGCAAGCACGGCACCCGCACCCAGTCGTTCGCCGTCATCCAGGGCGACGCCCCGGATGTCGCCCTGCTCGACCCACGGCCGCGCGTGCCGGCCGATGCGAATCGTGGCCCCGGCCCGCACCGCCCGAGCCGCCATCGCATGGGTGGCGGCTTCCGGGACCACCGGATAGCCGGTGGCCACCCGAACCGCGCCCCAGCCGGCGGCGAGGGACGGCTCGGCGCGCGCGGTCGCTGCCGGATCAAGCACCTCAGGCGCGAGATCAGGGAACGCGGCAGCCAGTTCAGCCGCCCGTTCCACCCCCGCGCCGAGGTCATCGGTCAGGAGAAGGACGCCCACCGGCTCAGACGGAAAGGAGAACTCCGGGTCCGTCGCGACCAACGCGTGGTACGCCTCGAGTGTTTCCTGGTGGAGGGGGAGCAGGACCGGGTCGAACGGGTGCTGGATGGTCCCAGAATTCCGCCCGGAGGCGCCGGCGCCGATGGCTGTGGCCTCGACCAGGATGACGTCGATGCCGGCTTCCGCGAGGAGGGCGGTCGCCGTGCAGCCGATGATCCCGCCGCCAATGACCGCGACCCGATCCGCCACGCGTTGATGCTACCCGTTGGTCCGCGCCGTTGGTCCGCGGCGGGCTCTTCGCTCAGTCGATGACCGTCACCAGGGGCAGATGGTCCGAGGCGCGGGCGAACTCCGCATCATGTGCCGGCTCGCAGGACGGGATGCGCGGAACGAGTGGCGGCCCCGCCAGCAGGTAGTCGAGCCGGACCTGCGGGGCGATCGCGGGCAGCGTGTAGCCCGGCTCGTGCGGATGGAGCCGTCGGAAGACGTCGACCCAGCCGGCGTTGAGGAGTCGGTCGAGGACATCGGTCCGGATCGGTCCATCGAAGCGCAGCAGAAGCCGCAGCCAGAGCGGCATTGCCGCAACCTGCGGCTCATCTCCCGGCGCGACGCTGTTCAGGTCCCCGATGAGGACCGTGCCGTCGGCGGACGCCGGACCGATGGTCGGGGCCATGGCCTCGAGCTGCCGGATCCGGCTGCGTTCGCCCCGCCCGGAAAGGCCGGAGGGCAGGTGGAGGCCGATGAACCGCAGGTCGCTTCCCGCGGGCCGGAACTCGAGGAAGGCGCGAATCCCCGGCGGGCTGTGCCACGTTGTCGCGGCGAACGGGGAGCGGGAGAGCGCGGCCACCGACACGCCCGGGCTGGACGACACGTGGGATAGCCCGGTCAGCTCGGACAGTCGGTCGACCGCGTACCGGTTTGTCGCCTCCTGCAGGACGACGATGTCCGGCTCCAGGCGGGACAGGAACGCGCCGATGAGCGGCACCCGGCGCCCGCCGCCAAAGCGGATGTTGTAGCTGACGACCCGAAGTGTCACTCGCTCGGTGACAGGCTACGCGACAGGAGGACATACGGCTGGACCTGGAGAGCGGCTCGGAGGTCCAGGAACCACGGGGCCATGGCCTGGATGCTGACCGGTCGGCGGGCAATTGCCTGCGCCTTCCGCCGCGCGGGGTCCAGTGACGGGGCCAGCCACGCGGTCTCGTCCGACAGGGGAAGGGTGTTCACGCCACGGACGACGAACCCGTCGTCGTGCCAGGCGGCCATTGCCTCGTCACCGAACAGGACGACGTCCAGGTCGCTGGTTCCCGGACCCTTCGCGTCGAACGGCTCCTCCGTCTTGTAGGCGTATCCCTGGATCGCACTTCCGCGCAGCGCCAAGCTCGTGCCGGGCGGCACGCCGGCTTGCAGGGCGCTCACGAACTGCCCGAACCGGTCGGTGTCACCACCGAACGCCCGCTCGATCGCTGCGGTCAGGAGCTCCGGATCCTCCGAATCGGGGGGATGGAGCTCGGCGAGGATCTCGGAGAAGGTCGGTGGTCGATTCGGCGGTGCGCCGACCAGCTGCACGGAGGCATCCGGGTGCCGGGAGGCGAACTGCGCGACCTTCGTCGACAGGTCTGGCAGCTCGCCCTTGGATGCGTTGGAGTCCTCGGCCACTGGGACGATCGCAACCTGGGTTCGCCCGCCGCGGATCGCCGCAGTAACCGCTGCCAGCGCGTCTGCCGGGCTATCGGTGTAGTCGACCGTCGTGCCGTCCTGGCTCAACTCGACGTTGCCGGCCAGCCACCCGAGCCATGCGTCAGCGGTGAGGTCCGGCTCGTCGGGATCTGGCTCCCGAGCCACGACGAGGATGAGGCTCATGTCCGGTTGACCATCGTGGGCGCGGCGCTGCAACGACAGCGGGAGACGCGGTACAAGCGCAACGATCGTGTAACGAATTCACGACGAGCGGCTGTGGGGCGCTTCATGTGAGATCGGCCAGGCTGGGAGCTGCCGTACATGGCGAAAGGAGTTCTCACATGACCAGCAACACCCTGACCCGAACCCCGAGCCCGGTCGATAACGCGACCTACAACCTGCTCCAGGCCCTCACC
The DNA here is from genome assembly GCA_035709505.1 of Candidatus Limnocylindria bacterium. Taxonomy (GTDB): domain Bacteria; phylum Chloroflexota; class Limnocylindria; order QHBO01; family QHBO01; genus DASTEQ01. Next base: position 3,819 of record DASTEQ010000122.1, on the reverse strand, counting down.
TCGAAGCTCGAGGCCATCGAGGCCTACAACAAGTACGCCGCGGACAGCGGCGCGGGCGCTGAGCTCTTCGAGCGCATGGCGCGCGAGGACGCCGAGCATGCGAAGGACCTTGTCAACCAGCTGAGGAAGCAGCTCTCCAGCTGATCCTGACCCGCTGAAGTCTTGAACAGCGTGTCGACGTCATGCATCGGCTCTGGAAGAACCATGGGCTGAGCATCACGGTCGGCACGTTGTTCGTGGCGGCCTGGATGCTCCAGACGCTGCTCGGCTGGGGGGAGTTCGTCGCCGAGCAGACGGCGCTCGGTGAGGACCCGCAGGTCCTCGGCCAGAACGGTTACCTGTGGAGCTGGGGACGTGCCACCTTCGAAAACTGGCAGTCCGAGTTCCTGCAGGTCTTCGTGTTCATCGTGCTGACCACGTTCCTCGTCCATCGGCGAAGCCACGAATCGCCAGACACCGACTACCAGACCGAGGCGGCGCTGCGCCGGATCGAGGCTCGGCTCGTCGCGCTTGAAGGGCCGATCATGCGCGCGGATCCCGCCCCCTCGCCGGAGGAAACGATCACGCCGGAGCAGGTCGAGGCGGAGCACCTTCGGAAGGTCAGCGCCCGCGGCCATTGGGCGTATCTGCTGGGCGTCGTCGGAGTCGGATTCATCCTGACCTTCGTTCTGCTCGCGGCACTTCACGGAGCCGTCGGGCCCTGACGAGCCCCGGCCGGCCGCTACCATCGGTCGTCGATGAAGGTTGTCTGCGGGCTCGGCAACCCTGGTGACCGGTACCGGCTGACGCGCCACAACGTCGGGTTCCGGGTCGTCGACCTGCTCGCCGATCGGTGGGGTGTCAGCAAGGGGACCGTCAAGGACGGATCCGCCCGGCTGGAGGTCGACCGCGACGATCCGGTCGGCCGCGTCCTGCTCGTGAAGCCGGCCCGGTTCATGAACCAGTCCGGGCCGCCCCTGCGCGCCGCCCTGCGCAACGTGAACGCGGAGTACGAGACCGACCTCCTGGTCGTGACCGATGACGCGGATCTGCCGCTGGGCCGGCTCCGACTGCGACGCGGCGGCTCGGCCGGCGGCCATAACGGGCTGCGCGACATCATCGAGACCCTGGGAACCGATCAGTTCGCGCGGCTGCGGGTGGGCATCGGTCGGAACGGCGAGATGGTTGATCACGTCCTGTCGACCTTCAGCCGGGGGGAGGAGGAGTTGGCCCGCGAGGCGATTGCGACGGCCGCGGATGCGGTGGAGCTCTGGCTGGCGGACGGTGTCGAGGCGGCGATGAACACATTCAACGGGGTCGACCTGGACGAACCGCCCGGCGGGCCGTGACCCGCGGTCCGCGGCTCGGGCCGCTCCTCGAGCTGCTCGTGCCACCCCCGGCTCCGGGCAGCCTGCGCATCCCTTCGGCGGCTCGCGCGGCGCACGTGGCGGCGAGGCGAGCGGCACTCACCGGGAGAGCGCCGATGGTGGTCGTTGTCGAGACCGATGAGCTGGCGCATCGGCTCATCGACGACCTCGGGGCCTGGCTCGACGAGGATGACGTCGCGGTGCTGCCCGAGCGCGGCACCCTGCCGCTGGAGCGGGCGCTTCCAGAGCGCGACGAGTCCGCCTCCCGGCTGGAGGCCCTTGCCCGCCTGACCGGCGCGGAGCACGGGCTCGTGGTCGTGGCCCCGATCGCGGCCCTCTGGCAGAGGACGCTGTCCGCCGAGCGGCTCCACGCCGCGCGGCGACGGGTCAAGGTCGGCGACCACGTCGGACAGCGCGAATTGGTCGAGCGCCTGGTGGCCGCGGGCTACGACCCCACGCCGGAGGTGACGGGAATCGGGGAGCTCGCGGTCCGCGGCGGGCTCGTCGACCTCTGGCCGCCGGGCGAGTCCGACCCGATCCGGCTCGAGCAGTTTGGCGACGAAGTGGAGGCGATCCGGGTCTTCGACCCCATCACCCAGGCCAGCCGATCCCGGCGCAAGGAGATCCTCCTCCTTCCCGCGGGGGAGTTCTTCATCCCCGAGCCGCAGGCGCTGCGAGCGGCGGTGGAGGCGCAGCTCGGCGACGTGGGACACCTCAGCGCCACCCTCCAGACCGATCTCGCCAGGCTCGAGGCCGGGGACCTCGGGGAGGCAGCGGAGACCTGGATCACCTTCCTGACCGCCGGACCGACCGCCGACCACGTGCCGAAGGACGCCCACGTTGTGCTGACCGATGTCGAACAGCTCCGCGGCCGCGCGTTGGAGGCGGACGACTGGGCCGCCGGCCGCCGGTCCTCGCTCGTGGGAGCGGGCGAGCTGCCACCACACTGGCAGCTCCCCTACCTGGCGACCGAGACGTTCGGCGCGCTCCTCGACCGATCCGCCGAGCGGCTCGAAGAGGGGGACGCGACGGACGCGGCCTTTGGGCACGCTCCGATCCCGCCGGGCCGCGCGGACCAGGTCGGGGAGTGGCTTCGCGATCGCGCGGCTTCGGGCGCGCGGGTGGTGGTCGCGACCGACCAGGCGAGCCGCCTGGCGGAGCTGGTGGGCGACACCCCCGGCCGCATCGGTCCCGTGGACGCCCTGGAGGCTCCACCCGAACCGGGGAGCCTGGCCCTCGTCCACGGGTCCACCGGCGCCGGCTTCATTCATGAGCCGTCCAACTTCGTGCTCCTCTCGGACCGCGAGCTGTTCGGCGCGACCCGCGTGCGGCGCCTGTTCGCCTCGAAACGCGTCGTCACCCGCGACCTGCTCGGCCAGTTGGAGCCCGGGGAGCTCGTCGTCCACATCGACCACGGCATCGCCCGCTACGTGGGCATGACCCAGCGCGCGCTCGGCGACCAGGTCCGTGAGTTCCTCCAGCTCGACTTCGCGGGCGACGACAAGATCTTCCTCCCGGCGGACCAGGTCGGTCGGATCACGCGGTACTCCGGCGGCCCGGCCCCGGGTCTGTCGAAGCTCGGTGGTCGCGAATGGGCGAACACCAAGCGCCGCGTCCGCCAGGCGGTCCTGGACCTGGCCGACGACCTCCTGGAGCTGTATGCCGCCCGCGAACGGGCGGAAGGCTTCGCCTACCCGCCGGGGACGACGTGGCAGCGCGAGCTGGAGGAATCGTTCCCATTCACCGAGACGCCCGACCAGGAGCGCACGATCGCCGAGGTGGCGAAAGACATGGCTCGCCGCCGGCCGATGGACCGCCTGGTCGCCGGCGACGTGGGCTATGGCAAGACCGAGGTCGCACTGCGAGCCGCCTTCCGGGTCGTGGAGGCCGGCCGGCAGGTGGCGGTCCTGGTCCCGACCACCGTCCTCGCCCAGCAGCACCTGCTCACCTTCCAGCGCCGCCTCGCGGCCTTCCCGGTCAAGGTCGAGATGCTCAGCCGCTTCGTGTCGAAGGGCGACCAGCAACGGGTCGTGGCCGAGCTCGCGGCCGGGACGGTGGACGTGGTCATCGGGACCCATCGGCTCCTGAGCAGGGACGTGTCCTTCGCCGATCTCGGACTGCTGGTCGTGGACGAGGAGCAGCGCTTCGGCGTGGCTCAGAAGGAGAAAATCAAGCAGCTCCGCCGCGAGGTTGACGTCCTGACCCTGTCCGCCACGCCGATCCCGCGGACCCTCCACCTGAGCCTGGTCGGGATTCGCGACCTGTCGGTCATCGAGACCGCCCCGGAGGCACGGCTCCCGATCCTGACCCGCATCGCGGAAGATGATGACGGGCTGGTTCGCGACGCCATCACCCGCGAGATGGACCGCGGCGGGCAGGTGTTCTACGTCCACAACCGGGTGGAGACGATCGAAGCGGCTGCGGCCCGGGTGCGCAAGCTCGTCCCAAAGGCGCGGGTGGCCATCGGTCATGG
>DASTEQ010000121.1:0-9726 GCA_035709505.1 Candidatus Limnocylindria bacterium | reverse complement strand
GAACCGGGCGGTCGGGGCTGCCCGCGAGGCGCATCGGTCGAGCTGGGCGACCCTGCCGGGTCGGGAGCGGGCGAAGTACCTCTACCGAATCGCGCGCATCCTCCAGGAGCGCAGCCGCGAGTTCGCCGTCGTCGAGAGCATGAACTCCGGCAAGCCGATCAAGGAGTCACGCGACGTGGACGTCCCGCTCGCGGCGGCGCACTTCTTCTACTACGCCGGCTGGGCGGACAAGCTCGACTACGCGTTCCCGGGGCGCGTCGCCCGGCCGCTCGGCGTGGCGGCGCAGGTCATCCCGTGGAACTTCCCGCTGCTCATGCTCGCCTGGAAGATCGCGCCCGCCCTGGCCGCCGGCAATACCGTCGTCCTCAAGCCGGCGAGCACCACGCCGCTCAGCGCTTATCTCTTCGCCGACGTCGTGCGCCAGGCCGAGCTGCCGCCGGGCGTCGTGAACATCATCACCGGGCCGGGCGAGATCGGGATGGAGCTCGTCCGCCACCCCCAGGTCGACAAGGTGGCGTTCACCGGGTCGACCGCAGTCGGCAAGCTCATCGCGCGGGCGGTGGCCGGGACGCACAAGAAGGTCACCCTCGAGCTCGGCGGCAAAGCGGCCAACGTCGTGTTCGATGACGCGCCGCTCGACCAGGCGATCGAGGGGATCATCAACGGCATCTACTTCAACCAGGGCGAGGTCTGCTGCGCCGGCTCGCGGCTGTTCGTCCAGGAATCGGTCTACGAGCCCCTGCTCGACAAGCTGAAGGACCGCCTGTCGACCTTGCGGGTGGGTGACCCGCTGGACAAGAACACCGATGTCGGGGCCATCAACTCGGCCGGCCAGCTGGCGAAGATCCAGGAGCTCGTCGATTCGGGGATCAGCGAAGGGGCGGAGATCTTCCAGCCCGACTGCGAGCTGCCGGCCAAGGGCTTCTTCTTCCGGCCCACCTTGTTCACCGGCGTGTCGCAGTCCCATCGGATCGCGCAGGAGGAGATCTTCGGGCCGGTCCTGTCGGTCCTCACCTTCCGGACGCCCGAGGAGGCGGTCGAGAAGGCAAACAACACCCCGTACGGCCTCTCGGCTGGGGTGTGGACCGAGAAGGGGAGCCGGATCTTCAAGATGGTCGGCGCCATGAAGGCTGGTGTCGTGTGGGCCAACACCTTCAACCGCTTCGACCCCACCTCACCCTTCGGTGGCTACAAGGAGTCCGGTCACGGTCGCGAGGGCGGGCTTCACGGTCTGGCCGCGTACCTGCGCCTGGACAGCGCGGCCTAGGCCGATGGCGACCGCTCGACGCACGACCCCACGTCGTCCGCCTGCTCGGCGGCCGGTGGCGACCCGGCGACCGACGGCTCGCGGGGCGGCCCGCGCATCGGTCCTCGACTCGCGTCTACCGGCGCCGCTGGCGCTGCGCGACGGCACGGGCGAGGTCGGGGATCGGCTCGGCGTGCGGAAGACGTACAAGCTGTTCATCGGTGGGGAGTTCCCGCGCACCGAGTCTGGCCGCGCCTACCTCGTCCATGACGCGTCCGGGGCGCTGCTGGCCAACGCCTGCCGGGGGACGCGGAAGGACATCCGGGACGCGGTGCGGGCCGCCAGGAAGGTTCAACCGGAGTGGGCCAGCAAGACGGCCTACAACCGGAGCCAGGTCCTATACCGCATCGCCGAGCTGATGGAGGGTCGCCGCGACCAGTTCGTGGCCGAGGTCCGCGCGGCCGAGGGAGTCGGGCTCCTGCGCGCGCGCCGGGTGGTGGACGCCGCCATCGACCGATGGGTGTGGTACGCCGGCTGGGCCGACAAGTTCCCCCAGATCCTCGGCAACGTGAATCCGGTGGCGGGCAACTACTTCAACTTCTCGATTCCCGAGCCGACCGGGGTGGTGGGGGTCATCGCGGCCGAGGATTCGTCGTTACTCGGGCTCGTGAGCCGCCTGGCGCCGGTCATCGTGTCGGGGAACGCGGCCGTCGTGCTGGCCAGCGAGACGCGCCCTCTCCCGGCGATCACCCTGTCCGAGGTTATCGCCACGTCCGACGTTCCGGGCGGGGTCGTGAACGTCATCACCGGCCTTAGACGCGAGCTCGTGCCGCACCTCGCCGCCCACATGGACGTCAACGCGCTCGACGGCTTCGGCCTGGATCCCGGGGAGGTGCCCGCGGTCGAGGAAGCGGCTACCGAGAACGTGAAGCGCTTCTCCCGACCCCCGAACGGCGGCCTCGACCGTTACGACTGGCTCTCGCCTGCCGCGCAGTCCCCCTACCTCATCGGCGAGTTCGTCGAGATCAAGACCGTCTGGCACCCCATCGGCGTCTAGCCGAACGCGCCCGGGTCAGAGACCGAGGGCGTAGCGGGCGATCTCGAAGTAGATGATCAGGCCGGTCCCGTCCACCAGGGTGGTGATGAGCGGCGCCGAGACGACGGCGGGATCAATCCGCAGGCGGCGCAGGACGAGCGGCAGTGCCGCCGCGACCGTGGCCGCGGTCGCGCAGATGGCCACCACGGTGAGGGCGACCACGATCCCCACGGTCGGCCCGACCCCGAGCACGAAGGCCCACGCGAACGCAGCGGCGGCCATGACCGCACCGAGGATCAGCGACACCCGCAGCTCCTTGAAGACGACCCACCAGATGTCCCGGAGGGCCACCTCGTTCAGGGCCATGGCGCGGACGATGAGGGTGACCGTCTGTGAGCCGATATTGCCGCCGGTGCCGATCAGGAGCGGGATGAAGAAGCTCAGGGCCACGACCTCCGCCAGCTCGGCCTGGAAGCTCTGCAGGACGAGGCCGGTGTAGGCGGCCGACAGGACAGCGAGGCCGAGCAGCCACGGCACGCGGCGGCTGAAGAGCAGCGGGACGCTGGCCAGGCGGTAGGGGATGTTCAATGGCTGCGATCCGCCGAGGCGCTCGATGTCCTCGGTCGCTTCCGCCTGGAGGACGTCGGCCACGTCGTCCTCGGTGATGATCCCGAGCAGCCGGTCTCCCTCATCAACGACCGGGATCGCGAGCAGGTTGCGGTCGGTCAGCAGCCGAGCGGCGGCCTCCTGGTCGGCGTTGGCCCGGACGCGAACGGTGTCCGGCGCCATGAGCTCGGTCACCGGCGTCTCTGCGGGGCTCAGGAGCAGCCGGTACGACGACAGCACGCCGAGCAGGCGCCGATCCGCATCGAGGACATACACATAGTTCGCGGTCTCGGCCTCGTCGGCGAGCTGCCGGATGGCGGCGATCGCCTGGGCCGACGTTGCCTCGGACGGGACGGCGACGAAATCGGGAGTCATCAGCCCGCCCGCCGAATCGGGATCGTACGCCGCCAGGCCGCGGATCTCTGCCGCGTCTTCGGGGCTCATCCGGATGAGGATCTCGTCGGCGGTCGCGTCGGGGAGCTCCTCGAGGACGTCAGCCGCGTCGTCGGGGTCCATCTCCTCGAGCAGCTCGGCGGCCTCCGGCTGGGTCAGGCTGCGGAGGATGCGCGCGGCGTCGGCCGGGGACAGCTCCTCGAGGAGGGCGGGGATCTCCTCGTCCGGCAGCCACTGGAGGAGGACGGCGACTTCCCGGGACTCGAGCTGGGGGACGAGGTCGGCCCACTCCGGCGGACCGATGCGCTCGGCGAGGCCGCGGACGCCCTCCTCCTCGCGCTCGCGGATGAGCGCCTGCACTTCTGCGAGCAGCTCGCGGGTCTCGACGGAGCTCATCGGATCACCACCTCTCCAGCGCGGTCGGCGGTCATGGAACGACCACCTCGTCGCGCGAATCGTTCTGGAAGCGCGCCGGGTGGCCGTCGGTCGCCGAGAGGCGAGGGTGGAACGCTAGGCGCTCACCTCGGCACCGGCCGGCTGCCGGCACGCGGTCTGTTCGGTACTACAACCAGCGTCCACTGGGTCGATGCGTCCTCGAATAGGAAAGACTGCCCCGATTCTAGTGCGCGGCAATCCCAGCGGGAAGGGGTCCGGGAGTACCGCTGACCCGTCGGCGGGCGCGGTGGCGGGCCACCTTTGCCTGGTTACCGCAGGTCCGCATGTCGCACCACCGCCGCCGCCCGGTGGGGGAGCGGTCGACGAACACCTCCCGGCAGCCGCCGTTGGCGCAGATCCGGAGCCGATGGACCGGGCCATGGGCCACGAAGTCGGCCAGCGTCCCGGCAATCGTGGCCCGCGCCTGGTCGAGCTTGTCCCCGACGCGCGCCAGCCCGTACTCGTTCCCGTCGGCGCTGATCTCGAGCTGGTGGTAGTGCAGACCGTGGCGAAGGATGTGGTTCAACTCTCGGACGTTCTGACGGCTCGGCTGACCATCCACCACGAGCTCCTCAGCCATGGCGCGAAGGAGATCCCGCAGGTGCTCGAAGCGTTCCATCCGTCGCGCGGCCTCCGTCGGGTCGTCGCGAAGCGCGGCGCGCTCGGCACTCGCCGCGCGCTCGGAGAGGAGCCGCGCCTTGCGCAGCCACGCCACCAGGGCGTCTGCATCCGGGATGAAGTCGGTCGGCTGGTCGTGGGTGAACGTCAGGGTGTTCACGAATCGCACCCACAGGTCGTCGGAAGGTGGTTCCGGCATGAGCTCTCGTGCGGTCATAGTGGTAACCATTATATGCCGGTTGACAAGTTACCCTATGCCTCCTAGAATCGGTAACCGATAAAGGAATTATCAATAGTTACCGATGCGAACTGGATCGCCAGCCGGGCGCATCGGTCAGGAAGGAGGAATGAGATGAGCCGAGGCCTCACTTATATGGCCTTGATCGCATCCATTCGCCAGCGTGAGCTGCTTGAGGAGGCGCACCGGGACCGGTACCAGGCCGAGCTCCCGCGGCGTCGCCGGGGCCGCATCTTCGGGATGAGCCTGCCGCGAGCGCTGCGTCGAACGCGATAAGACCACTCACCGGGCTGACGCCGGGCCGACGGGCCCGGCGTCGCTCTTTGCGCCGCTCTTTCTAGAATGGCCGCCATGCCTCGACCCCGCCCCGTCAAGCGCAGCGACACTGACGGGCTGTCCAACGCCGAGTTGGCCGCCACCTTCCGCGAGATCGCGGACATGCTCGACCTGCTCGACGAGGTGCCGTACAAGGCGGTCGCCTACCGGCGGGTGGCGGACGCCATCGAGCGCTACCCGGCCGACCTGACACCGCTGGTCGTGTCGGGCCGGACGCCGAAGATCGCGGGGGTCGGGCCGGCGATCGGAGCGCGGCTGACCGAGCTGGCAACGACCGGCCGGCTGGAGTACCACGAGCGGCTGCGCGCCCAGGTCCCGCCGGGACTGAGTGAGGTGCTGCGCATCGGCGGGGTCGGGCCGCGCACGGCGCGCCAGCTCCACGTCGAGCTGGGGATCGCGTCGCTCGAGGACCTGCGAGCCGCGGCGGAGGCCGGGCGGGTCCGCACCGTGTCCGGGATGTCTGCGCGGACCGAGCAGAACATCCTCGAGGGGATTGCCCGGCTGGACCAGGCATCCGACCAGCGGCTGCTGGTCCACGAGGCCGACCGGGTGGCGCGCGAGCTCATCGACGGCCTCCGCACGGTGAAAGGCGTATCCAGGATCGAGGCCGCCGGGTCGCTCCGTCGCCGCCGGGCGACGATCGGCGACCTCGACCTGCTGGCCGCGACCCGGAAGCCCGCCGAACTGGTGGCCGCCTTCGAGGGGCTGGCGACCGTGTCGCGGGTCGTGGCGTCGGGGACGGACAAGGCCAGCATCGTCATCAACGCCGACGGCGACCGCCAGGTGGACCTCATGCTGTGCCGTCCCGAGGCGTGGGGCACGCACCTCGTCCACTTCACCGGCAGCAAGGAGCACAACGTGGCGCTCCGCGAACGTGCCCTGGACCGCGGCCTGTCTCTCAGCGAGAAGGGGTTCCGTGACGTGGACAGCGGGGAGCTCCTGCTCGCCGCGGACGAGGAGGAGGTCTACACCCGGCTGGACCTGCCGTGGATCGCTCCGGAGCTGCGCGAAGGGGAGGGCGAGATCAGCGCCGCACTTGCGGGACGCCTGCCCCGCCTCGTGGAGCGGTCCGACGTCCGCGGGGACACCCATACGCACTCGGACTGGACCGATGGCGTGGACACCATCGAGACGATGGCCCGCGCCGCGCGCGACCGTGGCCTGGAGTACATCGTCCTGACCGATCACTCCCCGTCGCTCGGCGTAACCCGGGGCCTGACCCCGGACCGGATCGCCGAGCAGAAGACCGAGCTGGACCGACTCAACGGGGAGCTCGCCCCGTTCCGGATCCTGCACGGCACCGAGCTCGAGATCCGATCCGACGGCTCGCTGGACTACCCCGACGAGCTGCTCGCCGCCTTCGACGTGGTGGTGGCGAGCATCCACACCGGCCGCAGCCAGCCCACCGAACAGCTGACTCGACGCGCCCTGGCGGCGATCGAGAATCCCCACGTCGACATCATCGCCCACCCCACCGGGCGGATCGTGAACCGCCGCGAGCCGGTGTCCTACGACTGGCCCCAGGTGTTCGAGGCCGCGGCGCGAACCGGCACCCGGCTCGAGATCAACGGCAGCCCGCGGCTCGACCTCGACGAGCGGCTCGCCCGCGACGCGGCGCGGGCCGGCGTCCAGTTTTCCCTGGCCAGCGACGCGCATCGGACCGAGGAGCTGGTCTACCTCGACTACGCGGTCGGCGTCGCCCGCCGGGCGGGGCTCGAGCCGGAGCAGATCGCCAACGTCGCCGGCGCGGAGGGTTGGACTCGATGAGCGTCGTCGCCGACGGCCGCCGCCTGTTCCGCGCGTGGCGGGTGCTCGGCTCCCGGGCGATGAAACGGGCCGGGCCGCTCGTCCTGCCGCTGTTGATGGCCGCCCTGGTGGCGGCCGGCTGGTCGGTCGACCTGGTAGCCCTTGCTGCGGTGTTGGCTCTCGAGCTCGCCCTCGCCGGCCTCGGCACCGCCGCCCTGCTGGGTGCGGCGAGCCCGAACACGGGGTACGCGCGGTACGCGATCTTCGCGGTGAGCGCGGTGTCGGTCACGCTCGCCGGGCGGCTGCTGCCGCCCGGGATCGGTCCATTGGCCGCCCCGTTGGCCTGGGCGTTCCTGTTCTGGGTCCTGTACATCGAGCGCCACGGGCCAGCGATGCCTGGCTACCGCCTGTCGCTGGACGTCACCCTGGTCCTGACCGTGTTCTCGGCGACGGCGGGGATGGGCGGCCTGCTGCCCACCGAGCTGTGGCTGCTGGCCATGATCCTGCTGGCCGCGCTGGTCGCCGTCCCCTGTCTGCGGGCAGCCGAGGCCCGCGGGGCGCTGGGGGCCACGGCCGTCGGCCATGCCCTGCTCCATCTGCTCGTCGTGCTCCAGGTGGCGACGGCCATGCTCCTGCTCGAGCTGCCGTCACCGGTCGGGCCAGCCCTCGTGGCGCTGACCTTCCATTCGTGGAGTGGTGCCGCAGACGCCCTGGAGTCGGGGGTCTCGAACCGCGCCGTCTTCCTGGAGTACGGCTCGCTGGCGGCCATCGGCGCGATCGTTGCCCTGTTCCTGAGCGGTACCTGACCCGGTCCGTTTCCGTTGACATCGTGCGGGGCCGGGTGATACAAACTGTCGCCCTCCGACGGTTCCGCCTGCCGCACGCGGCGCCGTTCGCCCACTGACCACGCCGCGGGGAGAGTCGCTCGCCCATGACCGCCGGGGATCCTGACGCCAACATCCGGGAGCGCCGCCAGCTGGCGGAGATCGCCGTGGCCCAGGCTGCCCGCGGGGAGTGGGAGGCCGCGGTCGAGACGAATCGCCAGCTCATCGAGCTGGGCGGGGACGTCGACGCCTACAACCGCCTGGGCAAGGCGCTGACCGAACTCGACCGACTCCCGGAGGCGCTGGAGGCGTACCAGTCCGCCCTCGAGAAGGACAAGCTGAATCGTATCGCGGAGCGGAACGTCGAGCGGCTGGAGGCGCTCCTCACCTCGGCCGACGCCCCGCGCGGTGATCGTCACGCCACGCGGGCGCCCGCGGCGCTGTTCATCGAGGAGATGGGCAAGACCGGCAGCGCGCGGCTCATCAACCTCGCGCCGGCGAAGCAGCTGGCGCCGTTGTCGGCAGGGGACGCGATCGAGCTGAGGGCGACCGACGGTGAGCTGGAGGCCCGCGTGCGGGGGATCAAGGTGGGCCAGGTCGAGCCCCGAATCGCGAATCGGCTGCTCGAGCTGATGGCCAACGGGAATCGGTATGAGGCAGCCCTGACCCACGTCCAGGACGAAGACCTGCGGCTCATCATCCGCGAGACATTCGCGGATCCATCGAACTTCGGGAAAGTCTCATTCCCCGGGGCCGCCGCGGGGCGAAGCAGTGACGTCCGACCGTACATGAAGGGCAGCGCCCTCCGGTACGATGACGACGAAGAGTCGGAGGAGTCCGAGGAGGAGCCGGAGGAGGTCGAGGAGCTCGACACCACTCTGCCGGAGCTCTCGAGCGAGCCCGATGAGGAAGAGGAACTGCTCGAAGAGACCTAGCCACCATGACCGAGGGCGCCCTCGAACGGAAGAGGCTGGACCACGTCGTTCTTCCGCGGCGCCTCCCCGGCCTGGCGCTGCTCGAGCGCTACTTCCCATCTCCGGCCGATAACGTCCTCGACGCCGAGCTCGCGTCCTTCGCGTCCCCGGGCGACACGGTCCTCGACCCATGGTCAGGCACGGGCTGGACGGCGCGCCGTGCGGTGAGCCACGGGATGCGGGTCGTGGCCGCCGAGGCGAGCCCCTTTGCCCAGATGGCAGCCCAGGCGTTCCTCCTCGCGCCGGAGGTCGCGGCGGTTGACGCCGCATTTGCCCAGCTCAGCTCCTCGCGGCGGGTCGACATCCCGCTCCGCCAGCACATCGAGGAGCTGTACGCGTCCCGCTGCCCGGCCTGCAACCGACCGGTGCTGGTTGAGGAGTTCATCTGGCCCCGCGACGGCGACGCGCCGGGGCGCAAGGTCTACCGCTGCACCGCCTGCGACATCTCCCTCGGCGGTCCCGATGAGCGGGTCGCCCCGGTGGACGAGGCCGATTACGCCAAGCTCGGGCTCGAGCCGCCACCACCGGTCCCCGAGTCGCCCGCGGTCGAGCCTGCCGCCGACGCCGATGAGGACCTTCCGCCCGCGCCGTTCGGGCTGATTGGAGACCCGCTCCCGGACGACGAGCCGCCGCTCGCGCCGCTCGGCGAGCCAGGAGGGCCTCCTCCGCCGCCGGCCCGCATGCCGGACCCGCCGGTCTCATTGGGCACTGAGGAGGGTCCGCGGTACGCCTCCACCGTTCGCCCCACGCCCATCCCGGCACCCGTCGGGACCGATCCCCGGCAGGGCCTCGCCTACCAGCAGCTCCAGGACCGGTTCCCCGTGCTCGACGACCGACGGGAGGTCGTCGACGAGCTGCTCGACCTGTACACATCGCGAAATCTCTATGCCCTCCAGACGATCGCGAACAAGATCGACGCGGAGTTCCGCGACCAGCCGTTGGCGGCCGTGTTCCGGCTGGCGCTCGCCGGTTGCATCCTCCCCGCCAGCCGCCTGAACGGCTACCCGGGGCGGGTGGCGTCGCTCCGGATCAGCGGCGGCCATGTCCGGCAACCGGCCTCACGCCATCACCGCGAGGTCAACGTCTGGCACCTGTTCGAGGTCGCCTACCAGGATGTGCGGACCGCGCTGGCTGCCCTTGGCCGCGATCGACGACCGGTGCGCTTTGCCGCCGATCTCGACGAGCTGGGCGGGATGGCCGCCGCCAACCTGCTGTGGATCCGCTGTCGCCCGGCGGTGGTCGGCCAGTACCTGCCGCCTGAGAGCGTCGACCTG
>DASTEQ010000120.1:0-3016 GCA_035709505.1 Candidatus Limnocylindria bacterium | reverse complement strand
AGCGACGCGCTGACCGAGCGGATCGCGGTCAGACCGAGCTGGTCGCTCGCAGCCGCCCCGAGCACCGCCTCGCGAACCTCGCGGTCGGCCGATGCCGGCTCGACGGCGAGGACCCACGGCTCGTCCGGACCGGCTCCGGGCTCAACGGACGTCACGTGGGGAATCCTCCCCAGGGTCGTCCTGATCCGCTCGATGGCTGGTCCGTCGGCGCCCTCGAAGGAGACTTCCACTCGGGCCTGATCGGCGCCGTACTCGGAGGCGAGCTCCGGGACCGTCCCCAGGCCGATGAGCCGTCCGGCGGCGAAGATCCCGACCCGGTCACAGACTGACTGGACCTGGACCAGCAGGTGGCTGGAGAGCAGGATGGTGACGCCGTGTTCCTCGACGAGGTTGCGGAGGAGGCCGAGGATGCCGACGACGCCGATCGGGTCGATGGCCGTCGTCGGCTCGTCGAGGATGAGGATCTCCGGTTCCTTGACCAGGGCGTCCGCGATCCCGAGCCGCTGGAGCATGCCGCGCGAATAGGTGCCGGTCGGAGTGTCGATCCGTTCCGTCAGCTCGACCGACTCGGTGACCTGCTGGATCCGGTCCTCGGCATCCTCGCCGCGCAGTCCGTTGAGGCGCGCCGTGTAGCGGAGATTCTCGCGGCCGGTGAGGTCGTCGTAGAAACCGACGCTGTCCGGCAGGTAGCCGACCCGCCGCTTGACCTGCAGCGCCTCATGGGCGGGATCGAAGCCGAGCACGCGGGCGCTGCCATCGGTCGGCTCGCTGAGGCCCAGCAGCATGAGGATGGTCGTGGTCTTGCCGGCCCCGTTCTGACCGAGCAGTCCGAAGATCTCACCGTGCCGAACCTCCAGGTCGAGCCCGTCGACCGCGGTCAGCTCGCCGTACTGCTTGGTCAGCCCGCGGGTGACGATCGGGGCGGGCCGTTCGGAGATGTCGGTCACCGGCGGCCGTAGGTCCGGAAGACCCACCACAGGCCGGCGAGGACGGCGACGATCAGACCGATGCCGACGAAGCCCCACAACGGCGAGGTCTCGATCGTGACCCGGATCTCGATCTCGTCCGACACGTCTCCGCCGGCGGCCGAGAAGGTCACGACGTAGTCCCCGGCCACCGCGTCGTTCGAGGGAACGATCGAGGCGGTGACGGTGGCCGACTCGCCGGCGGCCAGGGTGGCCAGCGTGTCGGCCGGGTCGTAGGTCACCGTCCAGTCGCGCGGGGTCGTGGCCGTGATCTGGACGTCGGACAGGTCGGCGGTCCCGTCGTTCACGAGGACCAGCTGCTGGGTGATCGTCCCGCCGGACGACCCCCGGTTGCTGAGCGACCCGTCGGGCGTGGTCAGGGTCAGCTGGTTCGTGCCGGTGATCTCGACGCTGAGCTCGCCGTCGATCGTCTGTTCGCCGACCGTGGCTCGCACCTGGATGGGATAGGTCCCGGCCTCCACCGTCTCGGGCGAGGCCGCGCTGACGGTGATCCCTGACGTGCCGCCGGCCTCCACCACCGCGCTCGCCGCCTGGGCCTGCCCGGTCAGCGTCGCGTTCACGTCCCAGCCGTCCGGGCCGATGGCCGTGACGGCGAACGTCTGGTCCTCCGCGGTGTCGTTGCTCAGGGTGAGGTTGAAGGTGAATGTCGTGCCGGCAGCGCCCCGCAGCGACGGGAAGTCGGTGTCGAGGGTCACGGCCCCCGCGGCCTCGTCGCTGACCCGAATGTCCAGGGGAAGACTCGCCGAGCCGCCACCCGAGCCGGCGACGGTGATTCGGGAAGTCCCCGCCGTCGCATCGGCGGGAACGGCGACGGAGAGCTCGACCGTGGCCGCGCCGGCCGCATCGGTCTGCACCGCGTCGACCACGAACCCGCCGCCGCGGAGGGTGGAGGTCCACCCTTCGGGCGTGCCGGACACGCTGAGCGCGACGCGCGTGTTGGCCGCGGCGCTGACGGTGATGTCGAATCGGACGTCGGTGCCGGGGGCAACCGAGACGGCCGGGAATGGTGTGCTCAGCACGAGCCCGCCGCCGGCGATGGCCGGCGCCAGGGCGAGCAGGAGCAGGAGGGTCGCGGCCGGCAGAGCGGCACCGCGGCGGAGAGAGGTACGGGTGGACACGAAATCTCCTCGATGGACGGGCAGCAGCGACGAGAGTGGAATTTCGGCCGGTAAGGCTATCGACGCCAGCGTCCGAGCGCAAGCGGCGGGGTCAGTCGACGACGAACTCCGCGTGCCGCAGGTTCACGATGACCACCTCGTACGTCTCCGGCCACGGGTGCTCGGTGGACGCCATGGTCACATCGGTCAGGGGCAGGAAGGGCTGGACTGACAGGAGGACGGCATCCTGCTCCGCACCGGGCTTGAGATGCGCCGTGCCCTGAACGTCCCAGTCGCCGACTCGAAGGCGAACGGGGTGGCGGTAGCGCTGCTGGCGCTTGTGCGGCGGACTGACATGCCTGGGCGGCACGATGAGCTGGGCCTCGTCGATCTGGACGTTGACCCAGTTGTCCGGATCCCACGGCTGTGCCCCGGCCGGCAAGACGCGCAGCTCACCGCCGTGGTTCAGGATGTCCGTCATCCGCTCTTCGCCGGGACTGACCGATGCGACCAGGACCATTTCGGCCAGGTAGAGACGTATTGGCTGCAGGTCCTGCGCGTCGGCGGCGTCCGCTACGGGCGCCATCGAGGTGCGCACGACACCACGCTACTGCGGCTGACGAGTCGGGCCACCTAGCCCGATCTTCGCCGTCCCCGAGTACCTCCGGCGATGCCCCGCTGCCGTGACAGTAGGATCAGCCGATGAAGATCGGCCTCATGCTGCCCCTCGCCGCGACCGAGACCGGCGGTTTCGCGGAATTGAAGGCGATGGCGATGGCCGCCGAGGACGGGGGGCTGGACTCCGTGTGGGGCGCCGATCACCTCATCTTTCGCGACGAGGGCGAGACCGTCGGGATCCACGAATGCTGGACTGTCCTGACGGCGATCGCCGCGGTCACCTCGAAGGTCGAGATCGGTCCGCTGGTCCTCGCG
>DASTEQ010000119.1:0-22293 GCA_035709505.1 Candidatus Limnocylindria bacterium | reverse complement strand
ACTCGCCCAGGGCATGTGCCGACGCCGAGCAGGCGGTACAGGTCGCCAGGTTCGGCCCCTTCGCCCCGAAACGGATCGAGACCTGGCCCGAAGCCAGGTTGATGATCGCGGACGGGATGAAGAAAGGCGACACCTTGCGCGGCCCCCCCTTGAGCAACGCTTCGTGCTCCCGCTCGATGGTGATGAACCCGCCGATGCCGGATCCGATGAACGCCCCGACGTTCACGCCGTTCTCGGGCGTGATCGTGAGCCTGGAGTCGTCCATCGCGAACTGGGCCGCGGCGATGGCGTACTGGATGAACAGGTCCATCTTCTTGATGTCCTTCTTGTCAATCCAGTTGAGCGGGTCGAATCCCTTCACCTCGGCGGCGATCTGCGCCGCGTAGCCGGTGATGTCGAACCGCGTCACCCGCGTGACACCGCTCTGGCCCGCGAGCAGAGCGGTCCAGGTCTCACGGGTGCCGAGCCCGAGCGCCGACACCAACCCGATGCCGGTGATGACGACCCGCCTGTGCACAACTATTTCTTCCCTTTACCGTGCGCCTCGATGTATTCGATGGCTTCCTTCACGCGGGTGATCTTCTCGGCATCCTCGTCAGGAATCTCGATTCCGAACTCCTCCTCGAACGCCATGACGAGCTCCACCGTGTCGAGCGAGTCGGCGCCGAGATCGTCGACGAACGACGCATCCGGCGTCACTTCTTCTTCGTCCACACCCAGCTGCTCGACGATGATGCTCTTCACCTTGTCTGCGACTGCCATCTAGTCCTCCGGTTCGTGTTGGTGGTTGGTAGTTGGTAGTCGGTGAGCACGGTGGCTCACCACGAACCACCAACCACTAACCACCAACCCGAATTACATGTACATGCCGCCGTTGACGGCCAGCACCTGCCCTGTAATATACGCCGCCTCATCCGAGGCAAGGAAACAGACGGCGGCCGCCACATCGTTCGCGGTCCCAAGCCGTCCGAGCGGAATGGCCGATGCCCAATCCGACTGAGCCTTCTCGGTGATCGCCCGGGTCATGTCCGACTCGATGAGTCCCGGCGTCACCACGTTGACCGTCACGTTGCGCGACGCCACTTCCCGCGCCACCGCCTTGCTGAACCCGATGAGACCGGCCTTCGACGCGGCGTAATTCGCCTGTCCCGCGTTTCCCATCTCTCCAACGACGGAGCTGATGCTGATGATGCGGCCCGCGCGCTGCTTGATCATCGGCTTCAGGACCGCCTGCACGCACGTGAAGGCGGACGTGAGATTGGTGGCGATCACCTGGTCCCAGTCGTCACGCTTCATGCGCAGCATCAGCTGATCACGGGTGATGCCCGCGTTGTTGACCAGGATGTCGACCTTGCCGAAGGCGTCGAGCGCGGCCCTGGCGATGGCCTCGCAGGACTCGCGGCCGTCGCCGGTGCTGCCCTGGATCGCGATCGACTGCCGGCCCATGGCCGAGATTTCGCCCACCACTTCCTCCGCAAGGGCTGCGTTCTCGCGGTAGTTCACCGCCACGTCGGCCCCCTGGCGGGCGAGGGCCACCGCGATGCCCCGCCCCAGTCCCCGGCTGCCACCGGTGACCAGCGCGCTGCGACCGGACAGGTCGAACATCAGGTCCCGGCGGCGACCGGCTCGCGACGGGGCTGGCCAGCGCGCGTCTGCTCCCCGGGCGCGAGCAGGAAGCGGGACGGGTCCGCGGTCCATTCGAAGACCGCGGCGCCGGCGGTGTAGCCCGCGCCGAAGGCGCCCATCAGGAGGCGGTCCCCGACCTGCACCCGGCCGGCAGCCACGGCCTCGACGAGCGCCATCGGGACCGAGGCAGCGGAGGTGTTCCCGTATCGGTCCAGGTTGACGAATACCTTATCGGCCGGGATGCCGAGCAGGTCCCGCACCGTCTCGAGGATCCGCAGGTTGGCCTGGTGGTAGAGGAACAGGTCGATATCGGTCACACGCAGGCCGGCGTCCCGGACGGCGGCCTGGGTCGTCTCGGCGAGCTGTCGCGTGGCGTAGCGATAGACCTCTTTGCCCGCCATCCGCATGAAGTGCATCCGGTCGCGGACCGTTTCCTCGGTCGCGGGGTGAGCGGTCCCGCCGCCGGGAATGATGATCCCTTCCTCCCCGGTGCCGTCGCTGAACAGCTGGACGCCGAGGAGCCCACCCGACCCCTCGGACGCGGACAGCAGGACGGCGCCCGCGCCGTCCCCGAACAGGACGCAGGTGTTGCGGTCGGTCCAATCCAGGTAGCGGCTCAACAGATCCACTCCGACAACCAGGACCTGGCGGTAGAGGCCGCTGGCCACGAAACTCGCCCCGGCGGCCAGCCCAAAAACGAAGCCGGAGCACGCGGCGTTGAGATCGAAGCCCGCCGCGCGAGTGGCCCCGAGGTCGCGTGCGACGAGGACACCGGTCGCGGGCATGAGGTAGTCCGGGCTGGCGGTAGCGACGATGACGAGGTCAACCTCCGTGGCGTCCACGCCGGCCACCGCCAGCGCGTCGCGGGCGGCGAGCGTCGACAGGGTGGCCGTGGTCTCGCCCTCGGCAGCGATCCGCCGCTCGCGGATGCCGGTCCGGGTCCGGATCCACTCGTCGGTCGTGTCGACGAGCTTCGACAGATCCGCGTTGGTCATGACCCGCTCGGGGGCATACATCCCCCACCCGGTGATCACGGCTCGGGTCGCGGTCATGAAAGGCGGACCTCGTACAGCGGCTGCTGGCGCTTCACCAGCGCCCCATTGTCGGCCAGGATGCGGCTCACGGTCCCGGCAACATCGGACTTGATCTCGTTGAACAGCTTCATCGCTTCGATCAGGCCCACCACCTGGCCGGCGGCCACCTCCCCGTTCAGCTGGAGATAGGGCCGTGCCCCGGGCGAGGGGGCCGAGTACCACACCCCGGTCAGCGGCGCGGTGATGAACCGATGGCCGGGCGCCGGCTCACCATACGGGGTCCCCGAAACCGACCCACCGGCGGGAGCTGGGGCTGGGGCCGCGGGCGCAGGGGCACGGGGGCGGGCAAGGCGGACCGTGATCCCCCCGGTCTCGACCTCGAGCTCCTCGAGGTCACTCTCGAGGAACGGGCCCGTCAGAGCGTCAACGGCCTTGAGGATGGGGTCGTCGGCCATCGTCAGGTGGTCGTCGGGCCGTCCGCCCAGCGGCGAAAGACGAGCGTTGCGTTGTGCCCACCGAACCCGAACGCGTTGCTCATCGCCGTCTCGATCGGCACCTCGCGGGCGACGTTCGGGACGTAGTCGAGGTCGCACTCGGGGTCAGCCTGATCGTGGTTGATCGTCGGCGGCAGGGTGCCGGTCTCGAGCGCGCGGACGCAGGCCACGGCCTCGACGCCGCCGCCCGCACCCATGAGGTGGCCGGTCATCGACTTCGTGCTGCTGACCGGGATGCGGTACGCCTCCTGGCCGAAGACCGTCTTGATGGCGGCCGTCTCGGCCGGGTCGTTGGGCGGGGTCGACGTGCCGTGGGCGTTGATGTACGACAGCTCGGCCGGCTCCAGGCCGGCGTCCGCGAGGGCGATCCGCATGCTGGCCACCGCTCCACGGCCACCGGGGGCGGGGAGGGTGACGTGGGACGCGTCGTCCGAGGCCCCGTAACCGATGAACTCGGCGCGGATGCGTGCGCCGCGGGCCCGGGCGTGCTCGAGCTCCTCCAGGACGATCATCCCCGCCCCGTCCGCGATGACGAACCCGTCGCGATCCACGTCGAACGGCCGCGAGGCGCGCTGCGGATCGTCGTTGCGCTTGGTGGAGAGCGCCCGCATGGCGCAGAAGGCCGCGACGACCATCTCGCAGATCGCCGCCTCCGACCCGCCGGCCAGCATGACGTCCGCGTCACCGCGGCGGATGATCCCGGCCGCCTCGCCGATGCCGTGGTTCGACGAGGCACACGCGCTCACCGTCGCGTAGTTCGGTCCGCGCAAGTTGCCCGCGATGGCCACGTGCCCCGCCGCGGTGTCGGGGATCATGTTCAGGATGCTGAACGGGCTGACCCGGTCGTAACCCTCGGTCAGCGCGGCCTGCGCGTCGCGGACGAGCGAAGTCACACCCCCGATTCCGGTGGCCACGATCGCCCCCACTCGCTCCGCCATCGCGTCTTCGGTGATCGGGTTCGGCAGGCCGGAGTCGGCAAGCGCCTGGGCGGCCGCGGCCCACGCGTAGTGGACGTACTTGTCGTTGCGGCGCACGTCCTTGCGGTCCATGTACTGCTCCGCCTCGAAGCCCTTGATCTCGCCGCCGACTTGGGAGGGGACGCCGCTCGGGTCGAAGCTGCCGATCCGGTCGATGCCGCTTCGCCCGGCGACCAGCCCCTCCCAGTAGGTCTCGACGTCGTTGCCGAGCGGCGTCACCGCGCCCAGGCCGGTTATGACCACCCGGCGCTCGCCGCGCTCGGCAGAGCTCCGCTGCGGGACCCGCTCAGCCACCGGCCCGCCGCCCGCCGGCGATGTCCTGGTCCCGGGGCAGGATGAACGACAGCTTGGCCTCGACCGCCACCTCGCCCTCGACGGTCGCGACCGCATTGGCCCGACCTGAGACCCGGCCGAGCTTCTCGACGATGATCTCGAGCCGGAGCGTGTCCCCGGGGACCACGACCCGGCGGAAGCGGCACTCGTCGATGCCGGCGAAGAGGACGAGCTTGCCCCGGTTCTCCGGGTACGACAGCACCGCCACCGCGCCGGCCTGGGCCAGGGATTCGACCAGCAGGACGCCGGGCATGATCGGCCGGCCGGGGAAGTGGCCGGTGAACTGCGGCTCGTTGGCCGTCACGTTGCGGATCGCGACCACCCGCTGGCCGGGGTCGATCTCGACCACCCGGTCGATGAGCAGGAACGGGTACCGATGGGGCAGGATCTCCATGATGTCGGCCGCTTCCCAGGGCAGCGGCGGGAGCTCGGGGTCGGTGCTCATCGGTCCTCCGCTCAAGCGGGCTCGCCAACGAAGGCGGCGGGCCCGATGCGGTCCAGCAGGTTGGTGCTGACCTCCGCGTCCACGAAGGCCGCATTGTCGACGATCGCCCGATGGAAGGGGAGGTTCGTCTTCACCCCGTCTATCCGCAGGTCCGCCAGCGCCCGCCTCGACCGTGCCAGAGCCTCCTCGCGGTCCTCGCCCCACACGATGAGCTTGGCCAGCAGCGAGTCGTAGTAGGGCGGGATCTCGTAGCCGGGATACAGATGGGTGTCGACTCGAACCCCCGCCCCCCCGGGGAGCTGCACCTCGGACACGAGCCCGCTCTGCGGGGAGAAGTTGTCGTGCGGGTCCTCAGCCGTGATCCGGAACTCGATCGCGTGGCCGCGGAGCACGACCTGCTCCTGGGTCATGGCCAGTGGCTCCCCGGCTGCGATCCGGATCTGCTCGGCGACGAGGTCGATCCCGGTCAGCATCTCGGTCACCGGATGCTCGACCTGGATCCGGCAGTTGATCTCGATGAAGTAGAAGTTTCCCTCCCGGTCGAGGAGAAACTCGAGGGTGCCCATGTTCTCGTAGCCGGCGGCCGTGACCGCGCGGATCGCGAGGTCGCGAAGCCGCTCGCGGGCGGGCCCGTCCATGGCCGGTGACGGAGCCTCCTCGATGATCTTCTGGTGTCGCCGCTGGACGGAGCAGTCCCGCTCACCGAGGTGGATCCCGTTGCCGTGGCCGTCGACCAGGACCTGGACCTCCACGTGGCGGTTGTCCTCGATCCAGCGCTCGAAGTACAGCGAGTCGTCCCCGAACGCGGCGCGAGCCTCCGAGCGAGCCAGGGGGAGCTGCGTCTCCATCTCGCGCGGGGAGCGAACGAGGCGCATGCCCCGTCCCCCGCCGCCGGCCGATGGCTTGAGGAGGACCGGGTAGCCCGCGACCTCGGCCTGGGCCAGGGCGTCCTGCAGGTCAGCCACGATTCCGGTGCTGCCTGGAACAGTGGGCAGCCCGTTGGCGGCCAGCATCCTCCGGACGGCGTACTTCGAGGCGAACCGCTCGAGCACCTGGGCCCGCGGCCCGATGAACGCGAGATCGTGCACCGCGCACGCTTCCGCGAAGGACGCGTCCTCCGAGAGGAAGCCGTAACCGGGGTGGATGGCGTCGCAGCCGGTGATCAGGGCGGCGCTGATGAGCGCCGGCTGATTCAGGTACGAGCGGCGGGCTTCGGCCGGGCCGATGCAGATCGCCTCGTCGGCCAGGCGGACGGCGAGCGACTCGCGGTCCGGCTCGCTGAACGCGACGACGGCCGGGATCCCCATCTCGCGGCAGGTGCGCAGGATGCGGACCGCGATCTCTCCGCGGTTGGCGATCAGGATCTTGGCGAACATCAGCCGCGCGCCGCCCGATCGATCTCGACCAGCAGCTGGCCGTACTCCACCGGCTCCCCGCTCTCGGCGACGAGATGGCGGACCACGCCGTCCGCCGGGGCGCGCACCTCGTGCCGAATGCCAAGCATCTCGACGAAGCCGATCTCCGTCCCGGCGCTGACCGCGAGGCCGGGGCCCAGCCCGTCGGCGTAGACGAAGTGCCCGACCGCGGGCGAGGTGACCGGGTCGAGGGGAACCACCCCGCCGGTGGTCGCGGTGACGCCGACCCCGGCGCGGTCGATCGTCACCTCGACGCCTCCACTCGACGGTTGTGCCCGGCTACCCCCGGTTGCGGGGGCGGCGGCGACGCGGACCCGGAGGTCGCCCTGGGTGATCTCGATCTCGCCCAGTCCGTGGCGGTGCAGCCGCTCGGTCAGGGCCGGGATGAGCTCGGCGGCCGCGCGCGCCATGTCGCGAGCCGGGTCGGCCGAATCGGTCATGCGCCCTCCTCGAAGTCCTCGTCATCCATGCCGCTCGGTGCAGGACTGGCGCTCGGGAGACCGAGCAGCCGCCCGAGGCGTGCCGTGAACGACGGCTGGCCGACGCGCAGGGCCTCGGCCTCGCCTTCGAGGATCGTGCCGATCGCCCGGAGACGCGTGTAGCGGCGCGCTCGCAGATCGTCGGGCGCCAGCCGCTCGAGGCGGGCAAGGGATCCGAGGACCGCCTGCTTGATCGCGGCCGCCGTGGCGGGCAGATCGGTATGGGCCCCCTCTCCAGGCTCGTCGATGACGCCGTCCACGATCCCGAGCTCGTGCTGCTCGGCGGCAGTCATCTTCATCGCTGCCGCGGCGAGCGGCGCTGCGTCAGCCGAGCGCCACAGGATGGCGGCGCAGCCCTCCGGCGAGATGACCGAGTAGACCGCGTTCTCGAGGGCCAGCACCTCGTCTCCGACCCCGATGGCCAGCGCGCCGCCCGATCCACCCTCGCCGACGATGACCGCCACGATCGGGACCCGCAGGCCGGTCATGAGCTGGATCGAGCTGGCGATCGCCTCTGCCTGTCCCCGCTCCTCCGCCGCCGGCCCGGGGAAGGCCCCGGCGGTATCGAGGAAAGTGATGAGCGGCAGGCCCACGCGATCGGCCAGGCGCATCAGGCGCTGTGCCTTGCGAAAACCCTCGGGCATCGGCGAGCCGAAGTTTCGGAAGATGTTCGACTCGGTATCGGTTCCTTTCTGGTGACCGATGACCATGACCGCGCGGCCGTCGAGTCGCGCCGGTCCGCCCACGATCGCGGGGTCGTCACGGAAGGTCCGGTCGCCATGGAGCTCGACGAAGTCGTCGAACATCTGGGCCACCAGCGCCAGGGTGCGCGGCCGCTGCGGGTGGCGTGCCAGCTGCACGCGCCGCCACGCGGCGTCGGCCGCCTCCTGGCTCACCTCGGGTGGGTTGGGCTGGACCGTCACGTCGGTCATTTCGGGGGAGCCTCGGTATCGATCCCGGCGGTCTCGCTGACTGCCCCGCCGACGCGCTGCGCAAGGCCCTGCAGCGCGCCGATCGGCCGCATCGCACGTCGCCCATCTCCGTTGATCGCCTGCCCGGCGACCGGCAGGACGCGAAGGAGCCGGGCGACGGTGACCCGCAGCTGGCCGCGCGGCACGATGGCGTCCATGAACCCGTGCTCGAGCAGCCGCTCCGCGCTCTGAAAGCCATCGGGAAGCTCCTCCCCCACCGTTCCGCTGGCGACCCGCGCCCCGGCGAACCCGATCAATGCCCCGGGCTCGGCCAGGATCACATCACCCAGCGACGCAAAGCTGGCGAGCACGCCGCCGGTGGTGGGGTCGGTGAGGATGCTGATGAACGGAATGCCGGCCTCGTTCAGGCGGCCCAGTGCCGCGGTCGTCTTCGCCAATTGGAGGAGCGAGATCGTGCCTTCCTGCATCCGGGCGCCGCCGGAGGCGCTGACCACGACGGCCGGGACACGCTCCGCGAGGGCGCCCTCGAAGCAACGGGCCACCTTCTCCCCGACCACGCTTCCCATCGATCCGCCCATGAACCGGAAGTCGAACACGCCGAGCGCCACCGGCTCGCCCTCGATGCGGGCCATGCCCCAGAGCGCGGCCTCGGGCAGCCCGGACCGCACGCGCGAGGATTCGAGCCGCTCGGGGTAGGGCTTGCTGTCGGTGAAACTCAACGGATCACCGCTGTACAGGCCGGCATCGCGCTCGGCGAAAGAGCCCGGGTCGACGAGGAGCTCGATCCGCTCCGGCGCCGACAGCCGGAAGTGATGGCTGCAGGTGGGGCATACCCGTCCGTTGCGCTCCAGCTGGCGATTGAACAGCTGGCCCTCGCAGCGGGGGCACTTCGTCCAGGCGTCGGCGGGCGCCGTTCGGCGGCTGAAGGGGAACTTGATCTTCATGGCGACCGATGGACGTGGCGCCACGCCACGACGGCCATCCCTGCGGTGCTGACGACCACCGATCCAACGGCGCCGGTGAGGACCAGGCGCTGGTGGTGCCGGACGAAGCCCATCAGCCGGCGGTCCGCGGCGGGTGTCGTTGCGGCATCGAGGCGGCGAGCGAGACTGGCTTCGAAGGCCGATCCGGGCGGGACCGGGTGCAGGCTGTCGCGGAGGGCTCGTGCCGTGGCGAGCTCGCCGGCGAGCGTGGGCGGCACGGCCGCCGGCTCGCCGTCGAGGACCGATGAGACGGCCCGGTCGATGCGCTCGGCGTCGGTTGGACGAGAGGCGTGGCGGATGATCATCTCTAGGGCGGCTAACACCGCCGGGCGGGATTCGTTACAGCCGGTCGGGCCCGGATCCCTCACCCAGCTCCCGCGCAAGGTCCCGCAGCGCCCGATGGAGCAGGACACGGGCGGCGCCTTCGCTCCGATCCAGCACGGCCCCGATCTCGCGAGCCGACAGGCCGTCGACGAATCGGAGCACGATCGCCTGACGGCGGTCGGCCGGAATGCGGCTCAGGGCCTCGCGGATGGCGCGCCCCTCGTCGGCGCGGGCGACCACGCCTGCGGGATCGGCGCCCGGGGCGTGGTGGTGCTGGGCGTCCGAGATCGGCTCCGTGCGGCGGCGGCGGCGCGAGCGATGCGCATTCGCGATCGTGTTGTGCGCGATCCGGAACAGCCAGGCCCGGAAGGTGGCGCCCTCGTCGGTGAAGCGGTCGATGCCGCCGAGGGCGGCCAGGAACGTTCGCTCGGTCACGTCCTCCGCCTCGTGGTGGTCGCCAAGCTGGTAGAACGCATAGCTGTAGACCCGGTCCAGGTAGCGGCGATAGAGCCGGTCGAACGCGCGACGGTCGCGCTGCGCGGCCCGGACGTCGGCAAGGTCGGGATCGGTGCCGGTCCCTCCCGCGCGCTCACGGGCGCCGTCGCGCTCGGGCAGGGCCTGGAGCTCGCTCATCCGGCCACCGCCGTCGCGTGGACGCGGATGACCTCACCCACGGTGACCGTGGTCCGGATCATCGGCCCGTCGAGCATGAGCCCGCCGTTGTCGGCGATCGGACCGGCCACCCCCGCGAGGCGACCGGCGGGAGTCTCGACCTCGATCTCGCGCCCGGTGAGCCACGACGCGGACTGGAAGCGGGCCTGCGGCGAGGCCCCCGCTTCGATGCGGCTGACCTCCCCGTCGAGCGCGGCCAGCAGGGCGCCGAGGAGGGCTACCCGGTCGACGTCGCGCCCGGCCAGGTCCGCCAGCGACGTCGCGCCCGACGCGATGTCCGACGGCATGTCCCGTCGACGCCAGTTCACGTTGAGCCCCATCCCGATCACGGACCACGCGACCCGCGCGCCCTCGATCTCGGTCTCGACCAGCAGTCCGGACACTTTCAGCCCGTCGGACGTCACGAGATCGTTCGGCCAGCGGACGGAGAGGGGTGTGGCCGGACCGACGGCCTCCTGGGCCGCGAAGCGCAGGGCAAGCGCGGCGCCGGCCGCGAGCCACCACGCGCGTTCAGCGGAAAGGTCGAGGCGGAGGCCCACGCTGACGAGGAGGTTGACGCCGGCGGGCGACAGCCACGTCCGGCCCATCCGACCGCGACCGGCGAGCTGCCGGTCGGCCACGACCGCGAGACCGTCCGGGCCCCCTTCCGCCAGCTCGGCACGGGCCCGGTCGTTGGTGGATCCGATCTCGGGGTGGAATTCGACCCGGTTCCCGACCCGGCGGCCCGGGCGCGCCGCGGCCGCCCAGTCAGGAAGCGGCTCGGAGCCGGTCGGTCGCGGATCGGTCACGGGTGGGCGATTCTAGCAGCCGACGAAATCGGGTCCGGTACACTCGGTCGGACGATGTCCGACGCCGCACGATCGCCTGCCGGCCGCGAACGGGTCTTCTCCGGCATTCAGCCCAGCGGCGCCAGCCACCTCGGCAACTACCTTGGGGCGCAGCGAAACTACGTTGCGCTCCAGGACGAGTACGAGGCGATCTACGGGATCGTCGACTACCACGCGCTGACGACCGTCCACGACGGAGCCGAGCTGCGGCGCCTGACCCACGAGATGGTGCTCGACCTGCTGGCGGTGGGGCTCGACCCGGAGCGGTGCGCCCTCATCCGCCAATCCGACTTCCCGGAGGTCGCCGAGCTGTGCTGGATCTTCAGCACCGTGGTGCCGGTGAGCTGGCTCGAGCGGAACCCGACCTACAAGGAAGGCCTGCTCGAGGGCAAGGACAACAGCAACGGCCTGCTGACCTACCCGGTGCTCCAGGCCGCCGACATCGTCATCTACAAGGCGAGCAAGGTGCCGGTCGGCAAGGACCAGGCACCCCACCTCGAGCTCTCACGGGAGATCGTTCGGGCCTTCAACAACCGATATGGGCCGATCTTCCCCGAGCCGACCGCGGTCTTCACTGATGCCCCGGTGGTGCTCGGCACCGACGGCGTGAAGAAGATGGCCAAGTCCGCGAACAACTCGATCCCGATCTTCGCCGAGCCCGACGAGATCCGGCGCATCGTGATGAGCATGGTCACCGACCCGCTGCGCATCAAGCGGACCGATCCCGGTCGGCCGGAAGTGTGCAACGTCTGCCAGCTGCACAAGTACTTCGGCGGTGACTACCTGCAGATCCAGGACGGTGAGCGAACGGCGCGCACCGGGTGCGTCGACACCAAGCAGCTTCTTGCGGAGCGCATGATTGAGTTCTTCCGGCCGATGCGCGAGAAGCGCGCGGCACTCGCCGCTGACCCCGACGTGGTCGAGGCGGTACTCTCGGCTGGAGCCGAGAAGGTCAGACCGATCCTCGAGGCCACTCGACGCGAGGTGCTCGAAGCGGTGGGAACAGGCAGGCCGGGAGGCCGCTCGACGTGATCGAGCTGTTCCAGGGGGCGTGGGTCCGCGAGCGGCGGCTGCTCGCCCTGTTCCTGATCACCGGCACGATCTACTTCGGCCTGCTCGCCTTCGGCCTGATCCTCGACTTCCTGGTCCAGTTCGGGTCGATCATCACCGCCGTCTTCCTGGCGTGGCTGCTGGCGTTCCTGATCTCTCCGCTGGTCCAGCGCATCCAGCGCTCGTTGCAGGTCGGCCGCGGAGTGGCGGTCGGCGCAGCGTTCGGGACGTTGCTCATTGGCCTCGGCGCGTTCCTGCTGGTGATCGCCGCGGTCATGGTCGCCGACCTCGCCGACTTCCTCAGCACCTGGCCCTCGCGCCAGGACCAGATCACGGCGCAGATCGAGGAGATCCAGGACGCGATCGGCATCCAGGATCCCGACGTCGCCCTCCTGTTCGATCAGCTGGCCAACCAGATCGGGGAGCTCGGGGACGACCTGGCCGGCTCGGTGGGCGCGATCGCCGGCGGCGCGGCCGGGGTCATCGGCACCCTGTTCCTCGTCGTCCTGCTGGCACTGTTCATGGTGCTCGACAGCCACCGGATCATGGTCTGGCTCAGCCGCCTGGTCCCGAGCCGCTTCCGCGACCAGTCGATCCTGTTCCAGGAAGGCGTGGCCCGCTCGTTCGGCGGCTTCCTGCGGGCGCAGACGGTGCTCGCTCTGATCATGTTCGCCCTGGTCATGATCGTGGGACTCCTCGGCCGCGCGCTGGGCGGGATGGAGTACATCTTCGTGACCGCGGTCGTGTCCGGCCTCCTGATGTTCATCCCGATGATCGGCCCGCCGCTCGCCCTCGTCCCCCCGATCTTCATCGCGTTCCTGACCAGCGAGAACTGGCTGGTGGCGATCATCGCGTCCGGTGTCCTGATCGTCGTCCAGGGCGTCCTGGTCAATGCCATCCAGCCGAAGATGATGCAGGAGCAGCTCGGCCTGCACCCGATCCTCCTGTTCCTCGGGCTGCTCGTCGGCGTTCAGCTCGCCGGTCTGTGGGGCGCACTGTTCGGGGTCCCGATCCTGGCCGTCATCGTCATCCTGGTGAACCACTGGATGGACATCTACAGTCCCGAGGACGCGGCCGTGGCCGATATGGCGGAGGCAGCGCACCGGATGGGAACGACCTCACCGACGGAGCCCCCGGAGGGCGAGGCCGGCGTCGACGCGCCAGCTCGGCCTTGAGCGCGGGCTAGCCCGGAACCGATCCGCCCGATCCGCCCGCCCCGCCACCCAGCGCCACGGCGATGGGCAGCGAAATCCCGAACACGCTGGCGATCGTCGGAGGGCGCAGGACGTCCCCCGATTGGCCGTCGGCCACGACGCGCCCGTGGTTGAGCAGGATGACGCGGGGGACGGACAGGGCCGTGAGGGCCGGGTCGTGAAGCACCGCGACCACGGCGAGGCCGCGTGACCGGCGGAGCCGGTCGAGAGCGGCGAGCAGGGCAACCTGATGGGCGAGGTCGAGGTGCTGGGTCGGCTCGTCGAGCAGCAGCAGGCGTGGCTCCTGGGCAAGGGCCATCGCCACCAGCACGCGCTGCCGCTCCCCGCCGGAGAGCTCGTCGATCCGGCGTCCCACGAGATCGATGGCGTCGGCGTCGATCAGTGCCCGCTCGACCGCGGCCTCGTCCTCCGGTCCGGCGCCGAACCGGGAGCGGGCGTGCGGTGCCCGGCCCATCTCGACCAGCTCCTCGACCCGGAACCCGTCGGGAAGGGATGGCAGCTGCGGCAGGATCGCGACGCGCTGGGCGACCTCGCGGCGGGTCCACTCCCCCACGGGGCGACTGTCGAGGCGCACGAAGCCGGAGCTGGGCGCCATCGTCCCGACCGCCAGCCGAAGCATCGTTGTCTTGCCGCTGCCGTTCGGACCGAGGAGGGCCACCATCTCCCCCGGGGCGATGGCGACGGTGACGCCACGCAGCACCTCGCGCTCGGGACGGCCGCGGCGCCGGTAGGAGAACCTGACGTCCTCCAGGGCGAGGATGGGCTCCGGAGCGGACTGGCTCATGGCGAGGTGGGCGCCGCCACGGAGCGCCGAAGGAGCCAGAGGAAGAACGGTGCACCGATGAGCGCGGTCACCACCCCGACCGGAACCCCGCCGACCAGGCGGGCAACAAGGTCGGCGGTCACCAGCAGGGCGGCTCCGCCGAGGCAGCTCACCGGCAGCAGCAGACGGTGGTCCGGGCCGATCGCCAGCCGCACGAGGTGCGGCACGACCAGCCCGACGAAGCCAATGGTCCCGGCCAGCGCGACCGCGGCCGAGGTCACGACCGTGGCCAGGAGGACCAGGCCGCGCCGGGCCGCCGCCAGGTCCACGCCCAACCCCGAAGCCGCCTCGTCACCGAGCAGGAGCAGGTTCAACGTCCGCCAGCGCAGGAGGAGCAACGCCGACCCGCCGAGGACGAGCGGGGCAGCCACAGCGAGCTCCGGGTAGCCGGTGCCGCCGAGTGATCCAAGCAGCCACCCGACGACCGACGACAGGGCACGTCCGGAGCTGACGAGGAGCAGGGCAACGCCGGCGGCGATGAGCGAGGACACCGCGTAGCCGGTGAGCAGGAGGGTCACCATGCTCGCCCGGCCGTCCTGCCGCGCGACGATGAGCACGAGGGTCACTGCCGCCAGCCCGCCCAGGAAGGCCATGACCTGGGCCAGACCGATGCCGAGCCAGGCGCTGCCCGCGCCGACGGCCAGGATCGGGAGCACGATTGGCGCCGTGATGGCCAGCACGGCGCCCAGCGACGCGCCAGCGGCGGCGCCGATGACGTACGGATCGGCCATCGGGTTGCGGAGCAGGGCCTGGAACACGACGCCAGCGCATCCGAGTCCGGCGCCGACGAGCGCGCCGGCCAGGACCCGCGGCAGTCGGACCTCGAACAGGATCGTCGGCGCGGATGCGTCCCAGGTCGGTGCCACCGGAAGACCGAGGTGCTGGGCGATGATCCCGAACGTCTCGGTCAAGCCGACTTCGACGCTGCCGACGGCCACGCCGGCAAGGACGGCGACCAGCAGGAGGCTGATCCCGGCACCGAGGACGAGCGTCGCCCGCCCCGGACTCGGTCCCCCAACGAGGGGGCGGACAGCAGCGGTCGCGCGCATGGCGTTCAGTCGAACCGGTCTGGGTGGATCGCCCGGGCCAGGGCCTCGAGCCCGTCTACGATGCGCGGACCTGGTCGGGTGATGACCGGGTCCGCGGTCATGACCTGGATCGCGCCGTTCTGCACCGCGGTCAGCCCTCCCCACCCGGGGCGAGCGGCCACCGACTCGGGCGTGATCGACGCGTCGTAGAACGCGTCGCCGAGCAGGATGAGCTCGGGATCGGCCGCCACCAGGTCTTCGAGCTCGATCGCCGTGGTCAGCGCGTCACCGAGGACGGGGATTCCACCCGCGATGTCGATCAGCCCGGCCAGGAACGAATCCTCGCCCGCTGTGTAGATCGCTCCCTCGAACAGTCCGACCTCGTAGAACGTGCGCGGCCTCGGGGCGCCGTCAACCGCTTCTTCCACGGCGGCGATCCGCGCCTCCATGTCCGCCACCACCGTCCCGGCCTCGTCGACCGCATTGATCACCTGGCCGACGAGGGTGATGTTGTCGAGCACCGCGTCGAGGGACGCGGGATACAGCACGACCACCGGGTAGCCGAGATCGGACAGCTCAGTGATGACCGCGCTCGGGGTCAGCTCGTTGCCGGCGGCCAGGACGAGGTCCGGATCGGCCTCGACGACGAGCTCGATGTCGACGACAGCGAGGATCACCACGTCGGGGACATCCACCACGTCGGGTGGGTAGTCGTCGACATCGGTGACCCCGACCAGGCGATCGCAGGCGTCCAGGGCGCAGACGATCTCGGTGTTCGACGGAGCGAGGCTGACGATCCGCTGCGGCTCGGCCGGGAGCGAGACCTCGCGCCCGGCGTCATCGGTCACGGTCAGGGGATAGGTGACCTCGGCCCCGGCTGACGGGCTCGCGACGATGGTGGGGTCCGCGCTTGCGGAGGGGCTGGCGGTGGTGGACGGCTGGCAGGCGGCGGCGAGGGCCAGGAGGAGTGAGAGGAGGAACCGGAAACGAGATGCCGACATGTGATGTCCTGCCCTTTCTCACGAGGGTGGAGACATCGCGTGCTGGCTGGGCGACCTGGCTTCCGGGCTCGCGCCCGGTACACAGTTGCGGGACAGCGCCGGCTTTGCACCGGCTTCGCCATTTATCCGCCGGCCTTTCGGCGGCGGCACCCCACGCGGTCTTCGGTTGGTCAGCCGATGCTACACCCCGGCGCCGACCTCGACGTGGCCGTAGAGCGGGGTCTCGCGGGCGGCATCGGACAGCATGGGGTCGAGCATCTTCTGGATGGCGAGGGTGTGGGTGCAGCCTCCGGCCTGCTCGAAGAGATGGCAGTCACAGTGCCAGCGCTCACCGTCGAGGGAGACCTGGTGGGACCCGTTGTCGCCGGCGAAGGTCGCCTCGAGCCGGTTGATCGTCACCCGATCGGGCTCGTGGGCGTAGCGCATCGCTTTCTCGACCTTGCCGATCATGCCCGAATGCACGATTGCTACTCCTCCAGGCGCCCGGGGGCGCCTTCTTCAGGCGCCGGTCAGTCTGACCTGGCGAGCCGCTCTTTCAGCATTGCGAGCAGTGTAACCGGGGTGGGGTCGGTCTGGTAGAGGATCGCCAGGTAGACACTGACCAGGTCGCCCCAGGCGACCGCCGACATCACCCGGGCCAACGGCGAGGGCCCCTCGGCCCAGACCGTAGCCCGGTTCGTGGCCCGCTCCCCGAGCAGCTCCTCGACGACCCGGTAGCGGGCGGTGATCTCTTCCGACTCGGTGGGATCCCGGACGTCGATCACGAAGGGGGCGTCGGCCAGCTCGCGCGGATTGATCGAGCCCTCGATCGCGTTGTGGTTGGCCTCCGGCATGGCCTCGTACGACGCCCACGCCTTCGCGTTCTCGTTGAACTGGGTCTTCCACCGTCGCGCAACGGGCGCCATCATCCCCGCGCCGTACACGACCGGCGTCCGGCCGAGGATGCTCCAGGCCAGCTGCTTGGCTGGGTTGGCATCGGTCTCGACGTTCGGGCCGAGGCGCTCCATGACCTCGTCGAGGATGGCAACGAC
Source organism: Candidatus Limnocylindria bacterium (assembly GCA_035709505.1). GTDB lineage: Bacteria > Chloroflexota > Limnocylindria > QHBO01 > QHBO01 > DASTEQ01. The sequence continues at coordinate 5,605 of DASTEQ010000119.1, read as the reverse complement.
CGGCCCGAGTGGGTCCGGGTCAGACAACACGCCGGCGGCACCGAGCAGCTCGTGGAGGAGTCCGACCGACCAGCCGAGCGCCGCCCGCGGCTGCCCCGGCTGTTCGTAGCGGAGCCACGGCGTCCCGTCGGCCTCCGCCTGGCGGCCGAGCCGTCCGCCGGTGGCGATGACGACCAGCGGGAGGTTTCGGGCGCGCGCCTCCCCAGCGCCGGTCACGGTCTCGATGGTCTCGCCCGAGTGGGACGCGGCCACGATCAGGGTCCGCTCGCCCACGCCCGGTGGGAGGTGGTAGTCGCGCTGAACGAGGAGCGGGACCCGCAGCCGGTCCCCGGCGGCCGCGGCCACCAGGTCGGCCCCGATCGCCGACCCACCCATCCCCAGGAACACGACCAGGTCCACGTCTCGGTGGCGGTCGGTGAGGGCCAGGCCGGCTGCCGCCTGCCGGGCGCCGGCGAGCTGTCGGGGGAGCCCACGCACCCGGCCGAGCATGTCCTCGCGGTCGATTCGGGCCACGACCGCCGGGGCATCGAGGGTGATGGCCTCGTCGAGCTGGGGCGGCGCGTCCGGATCGGGGCCGTCGTCGCCCTCGCGCCGACGCCCGGGCTCCTCGTCGGGATGCTTGTACCCGAAGAAGTCGCGGGCGTCCGTCATCCGGTGCTCATGCGGGAGCGGCCGCTGCGGTCGCGATCCGGCGACCCTCCTCCAGCAGGGTGTCTACGTCCTCCGGGGAGCCGGCCTCGACGTAGATCCGGAGCAGGGCCTCGGTGCCGCTGAAGCGGATGAGGAGCCACGACTCGTCGTCGCGGTGGAACTTGAATCCGTCGCCGGTGTCGAGGGCCTGGCGGCGCGCCACCGGGCGGCCGCCGAGGTCGGTCGGCGCCTCGTTCTGGAGGCGGGCCAGGGTGTCGCGCTTGATGGCCGGGTACTCGTCCCGGCTGAACCGGACGTCGATCCGGTTGTAATACGAGGGTCCGGCGATGGCCTGCAGCTCGGCCAGGACCTCGGACGCACGGCGGCCGCGGGACAGCCACAGGTCAAGCAGGAACAGCCCCGCCGCCAGGCCGTCGCGTTCCGGGATGTGCATCCCGAACCCGAACCCACCTGACTCCTCGCCACCGATCACCGCCTGCGTCTCGGCCATCTTTGGCCCGACGTACTTGAACCCGACCCCGGTCTCGAGCGCCTCGGTGCCGTACCGCTCCGCGAGGCGGCGAGCCATGGACGTGGTGGTGACGGTGTAGACCGCGGGACCGATCTCCCCCCGCACCTCGAGCAGGTACCAGTACAGCAGGCCGTAGACCTGGAGCTGGTTGACGAAGACCCCCTCCTCGGTCGCCATGCCCACCCGATCGGCGTCCCCGTCGAAGGCGATCCCGATGTCCGCGCCCCAGCGCGGGATCTCCTCGAGCCACTCGTCGATGTTGGGGCGGATCGGTTCGGGGTTGACCCCGCCGAAGAAGGGGTTCCGCTCGGTGTGGAGCTCGCGGATGGTCAGGCTGCCACCGTCGAGGAGGCGGCTGAACCAGCCGGCTCCCGATCCCCACATCGGCTCAACGAGGACCTTGCCACTCGCGGCGCGAATGCGCTCGAGGTCGACGATGGAGGCGAGCTGGTCGCGGAAGCGCGGGTACGGGTCGAAGGTCTCCACCAGCCCGGCTGCCACCGCGTCGTCGTAGTCCCGGCGGGGAGGGAGCTCGTCCTCGGGGTACCGATCCATGGTGGCCTCGATCGCCGACAGCATGGCCGGGTCAGCCGCACCGCCGGTATCGGCCTTCACCTTGAAGCCGTTGTCCGTCCACGGGTTGTGGCTGGCGGTGATGACGATCCCGGCCCCGGCGTGCAGCTCTCTGGTGAAGAAGGACACGACCTGGGTCGGGACGGCCCCGGGCGGGATGAGGCTGCGGATGCCGTGCGCGGCAAGGACCTCCACGCACGCCCGGGCGAAATGCTCCGATGCGAAGCGCCGGTCGTGGGCAACGACCACCGCTCGGTCGGCGGTCCCCTGCTCGGTGAGGTAGTCGGCCACCCCGCGGGCACAGCGGCGAACGTTGTGGAACGTGAATTCCTCGGCGATGGCCGCACGCCAGCCATCGGTCCCGAAGCGAATCGTGGTCACGCGAGGGCTATGGTAGCCGCCCCTCGGCAGTCGCCGTCACCTGGTCGAGGGCGGCCTGCACGACGGCAACGAGGGGCCGAAGGCGACGGTCGGCGGGCACGGCAACCGGATCGCCGACGACCATGGTCAGCCGCGAGAACGGCAGCGGGAGCAGCTGACGGTCCCAGCGACGGGTCAGCCGGAGTGCGGGGCGGGCCCGAACGGCCACCGGAAGGACGGGCAGGCCGGACTGGCGGGCGACGATGAGCACACCCGGCTTGGCGATCCGATACGGGCCCCAAGGCCCGTCGGGCGTGACGACGAGCGAGAACCCGTCGCGCCCCAGGTCACCGAGCCTCCGGGCGAGCGCCCGGGCTGCCTCGCGATCCTGTTCTGCGGGGAGGCGGAGGATTTGGACCTGGCCCGGGTACCGAGCGAGACGCTCGAAGATGGTCGCGATCACCGTCCCGCGCGGCGTGTCGGTCGTGAACGAAGCGTGGGGCAGGTCACCCCGACCCGCGGCAGCCACGACGTACAGGGCCAGGTTGTACTCGTGCCAGAACGCGAGGACCGCCGGGTCTCGGGTGACCGGTCCGATGCGCGCGGTGCGCGCCACGAGGCGCAGATAGCCGGCCAGGAGCCGGCCCCAGAAGCGCGCCCTAGAGGTAGCGGTCGCCGGACGCCTCCCCGATCTCGTCGAGGATGGGCTTGATCTCCTCAGCCCGATCGCGCGCGCAGACGAGGAGCGCGTCCGGGGTGTCGACGATGATCACGTCCCGGAGGCCGACCGTGACCACCAGCCGGTCTCCGCCGTGAACGAGGACCCGCTGCGACCCGCGGTCGAGGTGCTCCCCGGAGGCCACCAGGCTCTTGCCGCTCTGCCGGCTGAGGGCCTCCAACAGCGCCGACCACGAGCCGATGTCCGACCAGCCCGCGTCCAGGGCCACGACCGCCATCCGGCCTTCGGCCGCCGCCGGCTCCGCGATGCCGGCGTCGATGCTGATCGCGGGGAGCGGCTCGAGGATCGCGCGCGCGTCGGTCTGCCATCCCGGGGTGCGGGGTATGCGGGCCACCTGGTCTAGCGCCTCCGCGAGCACGGGCTGGTACTTCTCGAGGGCCTGGCGGAAGGCGTAGCCGCTCCATACGAACACCCCCGCGTTCCACAGCGCCCCGGCCGCAACGAGCTCTTTCGCCACCTTGGTGTTCGGTTTCTCGACGAACTCGGTGACGGCGGCCGTGCCGGTGGCGAAGAGCTGCTCGCCCCGAATGATGTAGCCGTAGCCGGTGGCGGGGTGGCCGGGGGTGACGCCAAGGACAACGAGGTACCCGCGTTCGGCGGTGACCACGGCTTCGCGGATGGCGGCGACGAAGGCGTCCGCGTCGGCCACGTGGTGATCCGCGGGCAGGACGATGGCGACCTCATCGGTTTGGCGCCGGGCGAGGAGGGATCCGAGCGCGGCGGCCACGGCCGTCGAGCGAGCGAGGGGCTCGCCCAGGATGTTGCCCTCCGGCAGCTGGGGGAGCTGGCGCTGGGTGGCGTGGACGTGGGACTCGGCGGTGATGACGTAGATGTCATGTGGCTGGAGAAGGGGCTCGAGACGGGCGACGGTCTGCTGGAGCAGGCTCGCCTCCCCGGTCAGCGGCAGCAGCTGCTTGGGGGTCTTCCGCCGCGACAACGGCCACAGCCGGGTCCCGGACCCGCCGGCCATGACGAGGGCGTACATCGCGGGCCGGCCCTCAGGCGTCTTCGGCCAGGGTCTCGGCCTCCAGCCGCTCGCCAAGCTCGGTCGTGCGCCGGTAGGCGGCCCACACCGCGTCGGACAGAACGGTGCGCAGCCGCCCCTTCTCGAGCTCGTAGATCGCGGCCGCGCTCGTTCCGCCGGGCGATGTCACCGCGTTCCGCAGCTGCGCCGGGTGGAGGTTGGAAGCAGCCGCGTACTCGCTGGACCCGACCAGCGTCTCGGCCACGAGGTCGTGGGCGAGGTCGCGAGGAAAGCCGAGGTGGACGCCGGCGTCGACGAGCGCCTCCATTACCGCAAACAGGTAGGTCGGCCCGGTCCCCGACAGGGCGGTGGCCATGGCCACGAAGTCCTCGTCATCGACCTGTCGCTCGTCACCCAATGCCCGCAGGACGGCCCGCGCCCGATCCCGCTGGGCGGCGCTGCACGCGGGTGCGGCGGTCCACACCGCAATTCCCTTCCGGATCTGCGCCGGCGTGTTGGGCATCGCGCGCACGACCGCCGCATGGCGGAGCCCGGTGCTGAGGGTCTTCAGCGTCGCGCCGGCCACGATGGAGAGCACGACCTGGCCATCGGTAAGGGCTGGCCCAAGCTCGCGCATCACGCCCCTCAGCATCTGCGGCTTGACCGCCAGGACCACGGTGTCCGCGTCCGCGACCGCGTCGCGATTGCGCGCCATGACCGAGATGCCGTGCTGAGCGCTGAGCGCCGCTCGTCGCTCGCGGCGCGGATGAGAGGCGACGAGGTCCGCCGGACGCACCGCCTTGTCCGCGAGGAGCCCGGTGATCATGGCCTCCGCCATAACGCCGGCCCCCACGATCCCGACCTTCATCGCCCGCCGGTCGGTCATCCGTCGCCCTCGGTCCCGGTCTCCTGGACGGCGCGCTCGGTACCGCGGAGCGCGCGCGCCGCCGCCAGCTCGTCCTCGGGTGCGCCGCAGCGCTCGAGGAGGCCGACGGCAATGGTCGCCAGCTTGCGGGCGGCAGTCACGTTGCCCAGCTCCAGTTCGGCACGGCCCATCCCGTAGGCGGCCAGGCCCTCCTCGCGCTCGGCGCCGAGGTCACGGGCCTCGCTGATCGCCTCGGCATAGTAGCGCCGGGCACTGGCCGGGTCGCCGCCCGCCACGCGCAAGTCGCCGATGCGTCGTGCCGCGCGGGTCGATTGGAGCGCCATCTCCGCACGCTCGAAGTGCCACAGCGCGCGGTGGGCCCACAGGTCGGCCGCCCACCACGCCTCGGCGGCGATCCCCGCCTCCGCCGCGGCCATCGCGGCCGCGCCGGCCCGCTTCTCGTCTCCGGCCTGCTCCGCGTCCAGGTACGGAACGGCGAGCGGGGCGCGGCGGAGCGCGACCGGAAGATCCGGAAGGCGCTCGACCGCCTCTGGTTTTGCGCCGACGAGGCCTCGCACCCATCGGGCGAACCTGCCCACCGGTCCGGGCGGGGGCGGTCCCCATCGGACAGGGACGGATGTAGCCACGGGGGCCGAGTGTAGGCGCTGGTCCCCAGGCCGGCCACAGGCGACGGGTGTTCCCGGGGGCAGGGGCGGGCTACTATCGGCGCTTCAGCCCGGTCGACGATCGTCGACCGCCGTTCGCACAGGAGAAGCACATGCGCCGCCCACCCATGCTCGGTGTCCTCATCGTCCTCATCGGACTCATCCTTGCCGCCTGCGGCTCCCCCTCCGGGAGTGGTGAGCCGGGTGCCTCAGCCGGAGGCGAGCCGTCCGCGCCCGCGGAGTCGGAAGCGCCCGGCCAGAGCGAGTCCGGAGGCGG
>DASTEQ010000118.1:0-3956 GCA_035709505.1 Candidatus Limnocylindria bacterium | reverse complement strand
CCGTCCCAAGGGCCCGTGCTACGATCGAAACGATGGACCTGGCCCGCCTCCGCGCCGCGCCGGCCGCCGTCGTCCAGCGCATCACGCGGACCGGCGAGCCGTCCGTCGTGCCCGGTCCGGAGTTGGCGGACCTCATTGCCGAGGCTCGGCGCCATCGGCCCACCATCAACGTGGCGCTCATCGAACGTGCCCACGAGGTCGCCTCGGCCGCTCACGAAGGGCAGCTGCGCGCGTCGGGCGAGCCGTACATCACCCATCCGACTGCGGTCGCCTACGAGCTGGCCGCGCTCCAGATGGATGCCGAGACGCTCGCCGCCGGCCTCCTCCACGACGTGCCGGAGGACACCGGCTACCCGCTGGCGGACATCGAAAAGCGATTCGGTCGCGAGGTGGCCCGCCTCGTCGACGGCGTGACGAAGCTGTCGAAGTTCAGCAGCGCCCGCTCGACCGAGGAGCAGCAGGCGGAGAACATCCGGAAGATGTTCATGGCCATGGCCGAGGACGCCCGGGTCGTGATCATCAAGCTCGCTGACCGGCTCCACAACATGCGCACCCTCCAGTACCTCGAGCCCGCGAAGCAGGAGCGGATCGCGCGACAGACGATGGAGATCTACGCCCCGCTCGCCCATCGGCTGGGGATGTGGCAGGTCAAGTGGGAGCTCGAAGACCTCTCGTTCAAGATCCTCGACCCCGACACGTACGCCCGCCTCGGCGGCCTGCTGGCGGACTCGCGCAAGGCGCGCGAGACGTTCATCAACCGGTCGATCAGCATCCTCCGCAAGGAGCTGTCCGCGGTCGGAATCGAGGCCGAGATCAGCGGCCGCCCGAAGCACATCTACAGCATCGTGAAGAAGATGGAGCGCAAGGGAGCCGAGTTCCACGAGATCTACGACCTGCATGCGATCCGGGTCCTGGTCGAGGACGTGAAGGACTGCTACGGCGCGCTCGGGGTGGTCCACGCCATCTGGCGCCCGATCCCGGGCCAGTTCGACGACTACATCGCGATGCCCAAGGCCAACCTCTACCAGTCGCTCCACACCGCGGTCATCGGTCCCGATGCCAAGCCGCTGGAGGTCCAGATTCGGACCCGCCAGATGCACGAGGTGGCCGAGGCGGGGATCGCCGCCCACTGGCGCTACAAGGAAGGGAGTCGCGCCGACCGCCGTTACGACGAGAAGCTGGCCTGGGTCCGCCAGCTCATGGAATGGCAGCGCGAGGTCGCCGACGCGACTGAGTTCGTGGAAGGCCTCAAGCTCGACGTCTTCCAGGACCAGGTGTTCGTCTTCACCCCCAAGGGCGACGTGAAGGACCTGCCCGCCGGCGCCACCCCGCTCGACTTCGCCTACCGGATCCATACCGATGTCGGGCACCGCACGATCGGCGCCAAGGTGAACAACCGCCTCGTCCCGCTCGACTATCGCCTCCGCAATGGCGACATCGTGGAGATCGTCACCACCAAGGCGTCCCACGGGCCGTCACGGGACTGGCTGGCGATCGTCCAGACCAACCAGGCGCGCGAGAAGATCCGGGCCTGGTTCAGGCGCCAGCAGCGCGACGAGAACATCACCCAGGGCCGAGAGCTTCTCGACCGCGAGCTGCGTCGCCTCGCCCACGAGACGCTGGCGACCGTGGACTCGGCTCGGCTGACCGAGATCGCGTCCCAGCTCCACTTCCGAGAGCTGGACGACTTCTATGCCGCGATCGGCTACGGCGCGGTCAGCCCGGCCGCGGTGGTGAGCCGGCTCGGCATCCACGACGACGTGGAGATCAGCCTGCCCGAGGTGGCGCCACCAGCCGCCCCGAGCACAGCCGGTGTCCGGGTCAAGGGTGTTGGCGATCTGCTGGTGCGGTTCGCGAACTGCTGCTCGCCGATCCCCGGTGACGAGATCGCCGGCTATGTCACCCGTGGCAAGGGAGTCACCGTCCACCGCGCCACCTGCCCGAGTGTCCTGTCCGAGAAGGACATCGAGCGCCTGATCGAGGTCGAGTGGGAAGTCGTCGCCCAGCAGACCTATCCGATCACGGTTCGGATCGAGGGCATCGATCGGCCCGGGCTCCTCAACGAAATCACGAATGTCGTGGCCGAGGCGAAGGTCAACATCGTGGCCGCCTCGGTCTCGACCCATCCCGACGGGATGGCGACCCTGACCCTGACCTTGAAGGTCACCTCGCTCCAGCAGCTGTCGAAGGTCCTCGCCCGGATCGAGGGCGTGCGAGACGTGACCGGCGTTACCCGGGAGCAGCACTAGCCGGGTCAGGCTCCGCGGCCGGTCCGCGTGCCGGAGCGACGTCCCGCTCGTTCAACGGGTCGCCGGCGCCGGACAGGGTCAGCCGGATGAGGGTCAGGGCCGAACCGATCAGGGTCAGCCCGATGACCCAGACCATGATGTCCGAGACCAGCAGCGCGTCGAGCTCGACGTAGGTCCGGAAGTTCGTGGTCTCAACCAGGACCCGGAGCAGGGACAGCGCAAATCCCACCGACATGGCGATGTAGGCCGCCAGGCTGGATCGGTCCACGGCGGCGAACGGGGCGGCGAGGGCGAGGGCCGGAAACAGGTACCGCTCGTGGACGCGGGTAGGCAGGAAGTAGAACGCGAACGCGAGGAACAGGCCGACGGCGAGCAGGGTGGCCAGGTCGCTGCCGCGGCGAAGCGGGATGAGGGAGCCGATGATGCCAGCGACCAGCAGCACGCCGCCGAAGCCCACGTACGGCTCGTCGGGGACCTTGAATCCGACCAGCAGCGCCCAGATATTGAACGCGCCCAGCGACGTCTCCGGATGGCGCGCCGCGGCATCCTGCAGCAGCTCGAGCCAGCGGAACGGGGACAGGCCGAAAGCAAGGCACACGATGAGCGTTGTCACGCCACCGCCGACCACGGCGAGGACGAGCGGACGGGGGCCATGCCCATGGCGCCAGCGCTGGAGTGTGACGACTGCGAGGGGCAAGGCCACCAGGCCGAACTGGGGCTTCGACAGCCCCGCGAGAGCGGTCAGGGATGCGGATCCCGCGAACTGGCCGGCGGCGAGCGCGACCAGGGCGGCGAGGTAGAACAGGGTGCCGGCGGCGTCGACCTGGCCCCAGAGCGGTCCTCCGATGATCGCGGCCGGGTTGAGCAGGTAGAGGCCGCCCGCGAGCAGGCCACGCGCCTGGTCGGTCCGGTTGGACACCACCGCGTAGAGCAGGACGCCCAGCAGCAGGTCGAATGGGATCGAGATGCCTTTGATCGCGTAGCGCAGCCCGTCCCCGTCGATCGCCAGCCCGATGGGCCACAGGAACGGCAGCAGCGCGGGGTAGATGGCCGTGTCGTGCTGGTAGAACAGGAACGGGCCCCACGTGGCCAGGTTCTCGGCCCAGCGGCTCATGACCGAGACGTCGCCTCCATGACCAGGAACCGGGAGGACGACAAGGCGAAGAGCGAGGCCCAACACCAGCAGGCCGCCGAGCACGGCCCACGATCGGCGAGCGGATGAGTCCATCAGGCCTGACACGGCTGCACACGGTACTCGACACCGGTGCTGTCGTCGGCCGTTCTCTCGGGGGCGCCTCGGTACACTCTCGCCGTGGCTGCTCCCCTCCGTGCCCCCCGCGGGACCAGGGACCGCCTGCCCGAGGAAGCGGCCGCGTGGGCGCGGGCCGAGGGCGCGGCGGCCGAGCTCGCTTCGCGGTACGGGTTCGAACGGATCGACACCCCGCTGTTCGAGTCATCCGAGCTGTTCGTCCGGGGCCTCGGAGAGGGGAGCGACGCCGTGGCCAAGGAGATGTTCCGGGTCGGCGGGGCAGCAGGCAGCGAGGACGCGAACGCGGCCTGGGCGCTGCGCCCAGAGCCCACGGCCGGCATCGTCCGCGGCTACCTGGAGCACGGGATGCACGTGCGGCCTGGTCCGCTGCGGTTCTGGCTCCTCGGGCCGATGTTTCGCTACGACCGCCCGCAGGCCGGTCGCTACCGCCAGTTCAC
>DASTEQ010000117.1:0-3079 GCA_035709505.1 Candidatus Limnocylindria bacterium | reverse complement strand
CGCGGTAACCGCGGCGAAAATCTCCCACGCCGACGCGAGGTTCGGCATCTCGAACCCGAGGATCGCTGCCTCCACCTGTGCCTCAATGCCAGCCGCGGCCAGCTCGGCCAGGAAGGGTGAGGGATCGGCCAGGGCCCCCGGCCCCACGTCCGACACTGGCGGTGCGGGAGCGAACCGGCCGACCGTGTGCTGGAAGCGCACCAGGTCGTTCACCTCGGGGCCGCCCCACACCGATGCCACCAGCCGGCCGTCCGGCCGCAGCACCCTGGCGATCTCGGCCGCTGCCGCCGGCCGGTCGATCACGAACATCAGCGACAGGGACGCCAGGACGACGTCGAAGGCGCCATCCGCCGCCGGGATGGCCTCCGCGGAGCCCTCTGCCACCTCGAACCGCAACTCGGCACGCTCCGACCGGTCCGCGGCGAGAGCCAGCATCTCCGGGCTGATGTCGACGCCGACCACCCGGCCCTCAGGACCGACGACCTGCGCCGCGAGCTCCGCAACCGCACCGGTGCCCGTCCCCAGGTCGAGGACTCGTTCGCCCTCCCGGAGCCTCGCCCGTGCCATCAGTTCGCTTACGACAGGCTCGAATCGGCTGTCCACCTCCTCCCGGTAGACCTGGGACATCCGATCCCAGACCCGGGTCTGCCAGGACATTGCCTCTTCCAGATCGCTGTCCGTCACGCGCCGATCCTACTGAACAGTGACGGAGGCGATCCGTCATTGCGCCTGTGTAGGCTGTCCATCTCATGCATCAGCTCAGCCGCGAAGAAGCCCGCCGCATTGCCGTCCGGGCCCAGCTCCTGGACGCGCCGCGCCCAACCGACCTGCACGATGTCATCCGACACCTGACCCTGCTCCAGATCGACCCCACTGCGGCCGTCGCCCCGAATGCCCACCTCGTGGCCTGGAGCCGGTTGGGATCGGCCTACCAGCCGGAGCAGCTGCGCAAGGCGCTGGAGGAGGATCGGACGCTCTTCGAGTTCGACGCCATGATCCGGCCGATCGAGGACCTGCCGCTGTACTACGGGCACGCGTCGGCTGCCTGGACCCGATACGAGTGGGTAATGAAGTGGATTACGGCGAATGACCGGTTCCGGCGCGACATCCTCGCCCGGCTGCGCGATTCTGGCCCCCTCGTTTCGCGGGACATCCCCGATACCGCCCAGGTCCCCTGGAAGTCGACCGGCTGGACCCACAACCGGAACGTCACCCAGATGCTCGAGTTCATGCTGATGCTGGGCGACGTGGCCATCACCCGACGCCAGGGATCGGAGCGTGTCTGGGATCTCGCCGAGCGGGTCTACCCTGCCGGCCTGCCGACCGTGAGCGACGAGGAGGCCTTCCGGATCCGCGGCGAGCGGCGGCTGAAAGCGCTGGGCATCGCCCGGGTCAAAGGCCCCCAGATGCCGCTCGAGCCCACCGACGTCGGCACCGTCGGCGAGGAGGCGGCAGTCGAGGGCGTGAAGGGCACCTGGCGGGTGGACCCCGAGGCGGTGGATCGGGTCCGAACCGAACCCTTCACCGGGCGGACCGCCCTCCTGTCGCCGTTCGATCGGCTGACCTACGACCGGAAACGATCGCTCGAGCTGTTCGACTTCGAGTACATCCTCGAGATGTACAAGCCGGTCGAGAAGCGGCGCTGGGGCTTCTTCGCCCTGCCCATCCTCCACGAGGACCAGGTGATCGGGAAGGCCGATATCACCGCCGACCGGAAGACCGGTGTTCTCCGGATCAACGCCATCCACCAGGACGTCAAGCACACGAAAGCCATGACCGATGGAATCAAGGCCGAGATCGCCGACCTCGCCGCCTGGCTGGATCTCGGGACGCCGCCCCAAGGAGCGAGATCGTCCCGCGACCTGCCCGGGAGTTCAAACCGATAGGGTCGGTGCCTTCGGCCGGGTCAGGAACCAGGCGATGGCCATCGGAGAAGCCACGATCAACCACAGGACCAGCAGGAGTCCGAGACCGATGCCGCCGCGGGCCCAGGCGTCGGTCTGGCATGCGCTCAGCTCGCTCCCCAGCAAGCCAACACAGTCACCGCCGATGCCGAGGTAGGCAGCGGAGATCCCTAGCGCCATGAACACGGTCCATATCACGAGCGCCCAGGTCGCGATGCGATGCGCCATTCCATCCTCCTTGACACCTTCGCGCAGGTATGACGCGTCATCCCCCTCCGGCCCGTAGATTCCCGCCAGCGCGGACCGGCGGACTAGGGCCAAAGGTCACGACTCGACTCCGGCACTTCGCGGGCCGGGTACCTGTGGACCCGCCGGCTGTACGAGCGCGCGCCCGCCTGAGGGCCGTCGCGACGGCCAGGTGCGGGCCAAACGGCACTGGGCACGGGGAGGACATGGCGGCACGCTGACCGCGGAGGTGCATTCCATGTCCACCCAGACCGTGGAATTGGATGACCCGGGTCCGCGCGGTGGGGCTCCTCCGACGGTCCGTGGCCTTCCGACTCCGCAGCTTCATGCCCAGGTCGCGGAGATCCGCGGTCGACATCCATCCGTCGGGCTGGCGGTGGGCGTCGTCCACGACGGGCGCATCGGATTCTTCGAAGGGCACGGGCTCGCCGACCTCGACTCGGCCATGCCGGTCACGGAAGACACCGTGTTCCGGATCGCGTCCATCACCAAGGTCTTCACCGCTATCGCCGTCATGCAGCTCGTGGAGCGCGGCCTGGTCGACCTGGATCAACCAGCCGACCGCTACCTGCGCGCGTATCGGCTGATCCTGGCCGACCCGAGTTTCCGGACACCGACCGTTCGCCACCTGCTGACCCACACGGCGGGGATCCCCGAGGTTCGAGGCCTGACAGACCTGCTCCGCGCCGACTTCACCCCGTCCGGCGGCCGCCCCGCCACGCTGAGCGTCAGAGCCGGCGATCCCATCCCAACCCTCGCCGCGTACTACCGCGACGGCCTCCGGGTCGTCGTCCAACCCGGGACCGCCTTTGCGTATACGAACCATGGCTTCGCCACGCTGGGCCAGATCGTCGAGGACGTCAGCGGGATGCCCCTGGACCGATACGTGCGCGAGCACCTGTTTGACCCGCTCGGCATGGCCGACAGCG
>DASTEQ010000116.1:0-12401 GCA_035709505.1 Candidatus Limnocylindria bacterium | reverse complement strand
CGAGATCCTCGGCCTGGTGGGGGAGTCGGGCTGCGGCAAGACGGTCAGCGCCCTGTCCATTCTCGGCCTCGTCGCTCCGCCGGGCCGGATCGAGGCCGGCGAGATCCTCTTCGACGACGTGGACCTGCGAACCCTGGGCCCCGAACCGCTGCGCAAGCTCCGAGGGGAGCGGATCAGCATGATCTTCCAGCAGCCCCAGAGCAGCCTGAACCCGGTGTATGACGTCGGCCGCCAGATCGCCGAGGTCCTGGAGATCCACAAGGGGATGAAGACCCGAAGCGCCCGGGCCCGGGCCGCGGAGCTACTGCGGATGGTGGGCATCCCCGATCCCGAGCGGCGGCTGGAGGCGTTTCCGCACTCGCTTTCAGGCGGCATGGCCCAGCGGGTGATGATCGCCATGGCTCTCGCCTGTGAGCCGGAGCTGCTCATCGCCGACGAGCCGACGACCGCCCTGGACGTCACCATCCAGGCACAGATCCTCGACCTCATGCGCGCCCTCCAGGCTGACACCGGGACCGCGATCATCCTCATCACCCACGACCTCGGGGTCGTGGCCGAGATGTGCGACCGGGTGGCGGTGATGTACGCCGGCGAGATCGTCGAGCACGCGGACACGGCCACCCTGTTCGCCGACCCCAAGCACCCGTACACCCGCGGGCTCATCGGCTCGGTTCCCACGCTCGGCCAGGTCCATGACGAGCTGACCACCATCCCCGGCTCCGTCCCGAACCTCATCGACCTGCCGGCCGCCTGTCGATTCGCGCCGCGCTGCGTGCCTCGCGTGGCGCAGAACGTGCCCCACTGCACGACGGACCATCCCGAGCTCCGCGCGGTCGGCGACTTCGGCAGCCACGACGTCCGCTGCTGGATCTACCACCAGTCCGACGGATCGCAGATCGCCGGAGCGAAGATCCAGTGACGGCGGCGCCCTCGGACGGGGCCCTGGTTCAGGTCGAGCATCTATCTGAGTTCTTCGCACTCCGGGGCGGGCTGCTGCAGCGGAAAGTCGGGGACGTGAAAGCCGTCGACGACGTGAGCTTCGAGATCCGGCGCGGGGAGACGCTGGGCCTGGTCGGCGAGTCGGGCTGCGGCAAGACGACGGTCGGTCGGACCCTGCTCCGCCTCATCGAGCCGACCGGCGGGAAGATCATCTTCGACGGGGTGGACATCACCCATCTCAAGGGCAACGACCTCAAGCGCTACCGGCGCCGGATGCAGATCGTGTTCCAGGACCCGTACGCCTCGCTCGACCCGCGCTCGCCCATTGCCACCGCCATCGGGGAGGGGCTCCGCATCCACGGCCTCGGGTCGCCACAGGAGCGGGCCGACCGGGTGCTGGCGATGATGGACATGGTCGGATTGCAGCCCTATCACGCTCGGCGCTACCCCCACGAGTTCTCGGGTGGCCAACGGCAGCGCATCGGCATCGCTCGGGCCCTCGTGCTGGAGCCCGATCTTCTCGTCTGTGACGAGCCGGTCAGCGCCCTCGACGTCAGCATCCAGGCCCAGGTCCTGAACCTTCTCCGCGACCTCCAGCGCCGCCTCGGCCTGACGTACCTGTTCATCGCCCACAACATGGGCGTGGTCGAGCACATCAGCGACCGGGTGGCGGTGATGTACCTCGGCGCCCTCGCTGAAGTCGCTGAGGCGGGGGAGATCTACCGCCTTCCGGTCCATCCCTACACCATTGCCCTCCTGTCGGCGGTGCCCGTCGCCAAGCCCTCGGAACGGGCCGCACGGCGGCGGATCATCCTCCGGGGGGACGTCCCGTCCCCGGTGAACCCCCCGGCCGGCTGCCGCTTCCACACTCGGTGCTGGCTGCGCACGCAGCTCGGCAACCCCGAGCGGTGCGCCACCGAGAGGCCCGAGCTCCGAGGCATCGGCGGTGACCACCAGGTCGCGTGCCACTTCGCGGAGGAGCTTCTCGATCCAGCGAACCGCCAGCGACGAATCGCCGCCGCCGCCGCCGGCAGCTCGGGACTCGCCTCGGCCGAGGCTGCCGACGAGGCCCCGCCCCCGCCCCCGGTCACGACCGAGGCAGCGGTCGGCTAGGCTTGGCGACGTGGAGGTCCGCGTCGCCCTGGCCCAGATCGCGCCCCACCTGGGGGACGTGGCGGCCAACCTCGAGCTCGCCACCGACCGCCTCCACGAGGCGACGAGCGAGGGGGCGCACCTGGTCGTCTTTCCCGAGCTGGCCTTGACCGGGTACCTCCTGAGCGACCTCGTCCCTGAGGTGGCCATGCCGGTGACGGATCCGCGCCTCGCGACCCTGTCGCGCTCCGCCCCGGAGACCCTGGTCGCGATCGGCTTCGTCGAGGAGACCGAAGACCATCGGTACACGAACAGCGCCGTGCTTCTCCGCGGCGGTGAGGTCATCGGTCACCACCGCAAGGTCTACCTGCCAACCTACGGCATGTTCGACGAAGGGCGCTTTACCCGAGCCGGTGACCGGATCCGGACCACGGCGGTGGGCGAGCCGCTCGGTCACATCGGTCTGAGCATCTGCGAGGACTTCTGGCATCCGTCGGTTCCGATGATTCAGTCCCAGGACGGGGCCTCGCTCCTGGTCAACCTGGCGGCTGGCCCGGCACGGGCACCCGGCTCGGAGGCCGGCCTGGCGGCGATCGAGGGCTGGCACAAGATGCAGGAGACCTATGCCCTGCTGGGAACGGTGGCGGTCGCCTTCTGCAACCGCGCTGGCAACGAGGAAGGGCTGACCTTCTGGGGCGGGTCGCGCCTGATCGCGGCCAATGGGGCGGTCGTGGCCGAGGCACCCCTGTACGAGGAAGCGCTCGTCGTCGGCAGCTTCGACACCGACGACCTGCGGATGCAGCGCTACCAGCTCCCCATCCTGGCCGATGAGCGGCTGGACCTCACCCGCCGCGAGCTCGAACGGATCATCGCCGAGCGCGCCGGCCTGGAGGCAGCCGACGAGCCGGCCGAGGAGGCGGCAGGGGACCGATGAGCGCTGCCGCGACCGAGACGACGCCGCTGCCCCAAGTCGACGCCGCGCAGGTCGTCGCGGTCATCACCGGTTTCCTGCGCGCCCAGCTGGACCAGACCGGCTTCGAGCGACTGGTCGTCGGCCTCTCGGGTGGCGTCGACAGCGCCACGGTGGCCTTCCTGGCGACTCGCGCGGCCGGTCCGGAGAACGTGCTCGCGGTGCGGATGCCGTTCCGCACGTCGGACCCGTCGTCGGAGACCGACGCTCTCCGCGTCGTGGACGCCCTCGGCTGCGACTCGCAGCGGATCGACATCACGCCCATGGCCGAGCCGATGCTGACCGTCGTCGGCCACGGCGACGAGCCGGAGCTCCGGATCCGTCGCGGGAACGTTTTAGCCCGCCTGCGCATGATCGTCCTGTACGACCGTTCTGCCGCGTTCGACGCCCTCGTCTGCGGGACCTCGAACAAGACCGAGGCGCTGCTCGGCTACGGAACGCTCCATGGCGACATGGCCGCAGCGCTCCAGCCGATCGGCGACCTGTACAAGAGCCAGCTGCGCGCCGTTGCCACCGAGCTGGGCGTGCCGCCGGAGATCGTCGCCAAGCCGCCCTCCGCCGACCTGTGGCCGGGCCAGACCGATGAAGGCGAGCTGGGGGCCTCCTACGACGATCTGGATCGAATCCTGTACGCGGTTGTCGACCGGCGCTGGTCGGTGGACCGATGCGTCCGCGCCGGCCTGTCCGAGTCCCTCGTCCGGTGGGTCGTCGATCGGGTGGCTCGCAACGAGTTCAAGCGGCAGACCGCACCGGTGGCGAAGGTCAGCCTCCGCACGCCGGGGATCGACCACCTGTACCCGCGCCGCCGCCCCGGCTCGCGGCGACCGGATCCGGCCTCAGCTGGCTGACATTCGCGTACCGATGACCGGGCGGCTCGTGGTCGTGGGCACGCCGATCGGGAATCTTGGCGACCTGTCGCCCCGGGCCGCCGACGCGCTGCGCTCGGCGGACCTGGTGGTGGCGGAGGACACCCGAGTTGCGGCAAAGCTGCTCCGATTCATCGGGGCGCGGCGGCCGACCGTCTCGTTCACCGCGCACAACGCAGCCAGCCGGGTGCCGGAGCTGCTCGAGCGGCTCGGGCAGGGCGACACCTTGGCGCTCACCTCGGACGCCGGTATGCCCGCGGTGTCCGACCCCGGGGCGGAGCTGGTGGCCGCCGCGCGTGCCGCGGGCCACGTGGTGGAGGTCGTGCCGGGTCCTTCCGCGGTCACCGCCGGGATGGCGCTGGCCGGCGTGTCCGGAGGCGGCTTCCTGTTCGGCGGCTTCCTTCCCGCACGGCCCCCTACCGCCCGGTTCGCGGCCCTCGAGCGGCTGGTGACCGCGGCCGGGACCCTTAGCTTGCCCGTCGTCCTCTTCGAAGCGCCGCACCGCGTCTCTCGGCTGCTCGGAGAGCTCGACCGGCTGACCGGCATGCACCCGGATCTCCAGGTCGCCGCGGGCCGCGAGCTGACCAAGGTCCACGAGGAGGTGGTTGCCGGCACGCCGGCCCAGGTAGCCGCCGCGCTGCCCACGCCGCGCGGGGAGTTCACGCTCGTCGTCTCCGGACTGGCCTCGCCATCCGTGCCCAGCGGGCCCGCCGTGGACGCAACCGCCATCGCCGATGTTGCCCTCCGGGCCGGGCTCTCCGAGCGGACGATCACCGACCTCCTCCGGGCCGCGGGGGTGCCCCGCCGCGAGGCGTATCAGGTGGTCCGCGAGCGCGGTAAGGGAGCGGTCAGGGACCGGTAACCCGCACGTCCTAGCCTCCTCCTCGCCACTCACTCGCCGGGTGCGCCGCTGAGCCCTGCGCGGGCTGGAGGAGAGTCCTCACATGAACAAGGTGCTGCTGGTCGGACGGCTGACCCGTGATCCGGAGCTGCGCACGCTACCGAGCGGGAAACACGTCACGACCTTCACGGTGGCCACGAATGAGTACCGCGGCCAGAATGCCGCAGAGCGGACCGAGTATCACGCCGTCGTGGCCTGGGACCGCCTGGCCGAGATCTGCGGGCAGTTCCTCGGCAAGGGGCAGCTCGTCGACCTCGAGGGCCGGCTTCAGACCCGCCAGTGGGACGACGACGCGGGAAAGCGCCACTGGAAGACCGAGGTCGTCGTCAACTCACTCGAGATGCTCTCCGGGCGCGGCAAGAAGGAATACGCCAAGGAAGCCCAAGCAGCTGCCGACGAGGTTGCTGCCCTCGTCAACGGCGCGTCCGAGGAGAACTTGGAGGCCGTCGTCGCGATGTGAGCTGCCGCGCAAGCGAATTTCGATGGCCGATCGACCGCGTGGCCCCGCGGATTTCATCCGCAGCGGCGAACGCGTCACCAGATGTCTACATCGGGTGCAGGAGGTAGCCGAGAGCCATGGAGACAAGCCCCATCGAGACCGCAACGAGGGCCACGACGCGTGGCGAAATCCGGGCTTTGGCGATTGGGGTCATTCCGACCTCCTTCGTTCTCACGCCCGCTGGTCTCGACGGCGGTTGCTCTCACGCCGAGCCCTGACAGGATGTCAGCACCCTAGGACGGAAGTACTAGCGCTGGCCAGTACCCCTGGGACGTACCTGGAACAGTGAGGTGACCTCCGGGCCGGAATTGGGCAGTGTGGCTGTTGCACCGTCGCACCGGAATCGCACGGCCGCGCCACCGTACTCCCGGCGATCGACTTCCTGGGAGGTAGCAAGAAGCCGGACGTCGTCCGGGCGGCTGTCGGCCGCGGCTGCCACCGCCCGAGACCGCGGCGGTGGCGAGGTGCCAAGCTGGCGGCATACTTCGCGGTTCTCGACTTGGGGGCTCCGCTCCATCACAATTCCGGCACGGCGATCGCAGGTACGGGAGGCGGGATGGAGAAGCCAAGCAAGTCAGACACGCTGGCTGAGCTCATGGCGGACTGGCGGGCCGCAGCCCGGGATGTCAAGGCCGCGGAGGCCGCGGCGAGCGTTGCCGACCAGGCCCTGGAGGCTGCGCGCGCCGCCGAGGAATCGGCTCAAGCAGCCGCCGAATCCGTTGAGCGCTCGTTGGCGGCTGCCCAGAGCGCGAGCACAGCCGCGAAGCAGGCTGCCCAGGCTGCAAGGATCTTCCTATCCACGGCGGAGAGTGACGAGGCCCGAGCCAGAGAAGAGGTCGACCGAGCGGGCCTGCAGGAGGTAGAAACCGGCCAGCGATTCCGCGACGCCCAGGACCAGAAGTTTCGGAAGGACGAAGACTGAGACCGCAGGCGTCTTGCCGATCGGCGCCCAACTGGGCCCCGACTTTCTTCAGGCCCATTGACAATAGGACGATACCTTCCTATTCTTGGGGCGATGCGCCGCAAGGAAGGGGTCCTCGTTCCGCTGGAGGTCTCGATCCTCGAGGCCGCCGTGGAACTTCGCAGCCGGGGCGTAGCCGAGGCCCACGGGTTCATGCTCGCGAAGGCGATGCGCGACCGGCAGCAAGCGCGGCGGCTCACTGCATACGGCACGCTCTACAAGGCGCTATACCGCCTGGAGCGTGCGGGTCACCTCACCAGCCGATGGGAAGATCCCCGGATTGGCGCCAGCGAGGGACGTCCGAGGCGGCGACTGTACCGGGTGACACTCGTCGGCGAGGGTGCCCTGGAGCGGGCCCTTGAAGGGCGCCGCACTCCGACGGCCCCTCGCGCAGCGGCGGTCCAACTGTCATGAACCCCGACCGAGTTGCCGTGTTGATCCGTCGTTGGGTCGATCTCTACACCCGCGGCATGCCTCGGGCGGTGCGCGCCGACCGCCGCGCCGAGGTCGACGATGACCTGTGGTGCCACCGGCACGATGCCATCACGGTCGGGCGCTCGTCCGGTGCCCTAGGCATGGAAATGATGCTGCGACTCGTGTTCGGGATTCCAGGGGATCTGAGCTGGCGCCTCGCCCACGGCGCGAACGCGGAAGCACCGGGATCCGTAAGGCGCACATCGACGAGCACTCGCGTCATCGGGACGCTCGCGGTCCTCGCCGGCGCGGGCTGGACAACGTTGATGCTACTCATGCTCGTTTACGGCGAGTCGGCGTGGACGGGATCAATCGGGCCAATCTCGGTGGTCCTCGTCCTGGGTGCCGGGTTCGCGTTTACGGCCACGGCCATCGGGCTCATCTGGCGATTCCAAGAACGGCTTCATCGCCCAGGTTTCATCGGCGGCGGCATGGCCGGATTGGGGGCCTTCGCCTCTGCTTTCAATGGCGCTTGGGCGATCACCCTTCTTCCGCTCGGATCGGCAGCGCTCGCCTGGGACCTTGCCCGGATCGGCGTGCTGTCGTTCGGGACGGCGCTTCTCCATGCCCTGTGTGCGGCCGCCCTCCTGGTCCCGCTCGTTGCCGCGTTCTCCGCAGACCCTGCCGCGTCCTTTGGGTTCCTCGCGCTCGCTCTCCCATACCCCCTGAGCTGGATGGCGATCGGGGTCTCGCTGGTCCGCGGCGTCCCGAGCCCTCGAGCCGACTCAGGGCGGCTCAGCGACGGAGCCTCGTAACACCGCGGGCTGTGCAGGGAGAGTCGGCAGATGCGCCTCTGGATGCGTCGATTCCATCTCGTCTCTGCCTGGCTGTTTGTCGGCGCAGTCCTCCTCCAGGTCTACCTCGCGGGTCGCGCCGTCTTCATCAGCGAGCTGTATTGGCAGGACCACGTCGCGTGGGGTTGGACCGCCATTCCGCTGGTCGCGCTGCTGGTCCTCGCGACGGCCGTCGCTGGAGGGCTGCCCCGCACGGCGATCGGGTGGGCGAGCCTCCCGCTGCTCGGGGCGTTCGTCCAGTTCCTGCTGGCTTCATTCCGGTACTCGGGGCAGACTGAGGTGGCTGCCCTGCATCCGGTGACGGCCGTGATCCTCTTCGGGATCGGGGTCGTCGTCGCCCGCCGCGCTCGGGCCTTCGTGGGAGAAAGCGACCTCAGCGTGCCCGCCACGAGCGCCTGACCGATGGCCGTCGCCCTGCCCGCCACCATCGCGATCCTCGGCGTCCTGGCGGGCGTGATCCACCTGTCTCTCGGCGGGACGCTCTTTACCCTGAACGCGATCGGCTATTTTGTGCTGGTTACCGCGTACGTGATCGCGAACGTGGCGACTCACCCCCTCGTGATCCGCTTCCGCTGGTTGCCGAGGCTCGGGCTCATCGGCTACGCAACGACGTCGATCGGAGCCTGGCTGGTCATCGGCGGGTTTTACTGGTTGGGCTACCTGACCAAGGCGATCGAGCTCACCCTGATCATCCTGGTCGTCGTCGACATTTACCGCGTCCACGGCGGCTTCCGAGGCTTCTTCCGTGATGCCGTGGCGTCGGTTCGTTGGGCCGTCGCGACGATCCGCAGCCATTGAGTCGAGGGTCGGGGCCATCGGCCCAGTTCGGGGCGAAGGCGACGGAGGCCCTCTTGCTATGACCGAGCGCTGGAATCTTGGGTGGGTTCGCTGGCTCGCGGGGTTCGCCTTCGGGGCGGTGCTTGGCTACGCCTTCTTCGTGGTTGGGCTCCTTGCGGTCTTGTTCGCGGGGATCGCGCTGATCCTGGCCATCGTGGGTCGTTGGCGGTTGGCGTTCGTCTCCGGATGGCTCAGTGGGATCGGGGCGCTCTGGCTTGGGTTGATGATTCGGGTCGTGTTGAACTGTTCGGCTGATCCGACCTGCGTCGTCAGCTCGGGCACCGAGGCGTGGGTCCGGATCAGCGTGGGGTTCCTGCTGGCCGGCGCCCTCATCGGCGTCGTCGCCTGGCGACGGACCCGGCAGGGAGACGCGGTCTCGGCCTCACCAGAGGATTAACCAGGATGCCGTCGAAGGGCCAGGTCATCGTGAACTCGGCAACCGGAGAGCGCGTCGTCTTCCAAACCCTTGGCCGCGAAAGCGCCGGGGAATTGCTCCGGGTCGACCTGTTTCTCGTGCCCGGCGGCGCGCCGAGAGCCAGGCACGTCCACCCGTTTCAGGAGGAACGGTTCGAGATCCTCGAGGGGACCGTTCGATTTCGCCTCGGCGCAGACACGAGGGTCGCCACGGCAGGGGACGTCGTCGTAGTGCCACCGGGCACACCACACCTCCCACGAAATGTTGGCGACGCCGAGGCGCACGTCATTGCCGAGATTCGTCCAGCTCTCAACCTCGAGACGTTCCTGGAGAACGCCTTCGCCCTGCTCGGCGCGCGAGGGCCACGAACCACGGTCCCGATGATCCTGGAACTCGCGGAATTGCTGTCGCACTACCCGCGTGAGGTCCAGGCCACCCCCGCGCTGCTGCGGTGGATGGCCGCATTGGCGGCACCGATCGGGAGGTCGCTTGGCTATCGGCCTCGATTCCCGATCGAGGCGTGACCTGCCTCGTCCTCTCGGGACCCCGCCGTCGCCGAGGTGGAGCGCCGGGCGCCGGCTGGAGCTCAGAGATCGAGGCCCGGGCCCGGTATCGGTCCAAACTGCTGCGTTCGGGGAATGGCGTCCTGCACTGCAGACGCGACAATCATCCACACCGCGACGATGGCCAGCACGAGCAGAACGGTCGTCGCTGCCACAACGAGGACATGCGGGACCGCCGGCGACGCCCCTGCCCCGGCGTATGCCCATCTTGCGTCCATGACCGTTGATCCTCCCGAAGTTGTCGATCCGAACCCTACGACCAGGAGCCAACCGCCATCGACTAGAGGCCCGACACTCGGTGCGTCAACTTGGTGACGCTTAGCCTCAAACGGTACCCGGTAGCCTGCGTGCGCCTCAGGAACGCCGGCCGGCGGGACATGAGGCCCTAGTCCTCTCCTAACGGCGCGATGACGATGTCCCAGTCATCGGCGTTCAGCTCATCAGCTGAGTAGATCCGCACAGCTCGTTCAGCAACCTGCACGGTGTAGAAATTGGCCCCGAGCGGGATGTCGGACACCTGGAACCCCAACCAGCACGACAGCCCCTCGTCCCCGCGCACGACCTCCCCCGGACCCAGTACCCCGGACTCGAGGATCGTCCCGGCACCGTCGCGGACGACGAGCTCCGTCCCTTCGTGGATGTCCGCCAAGCTGCCGCTTCCCGCGCAGGAAGCGGGGACCGAGGATGGCGGCGAGCCGAGATCAACTCCCGGGATCGGGATGACGACACTGCCGCTGAGGGTGACGACACCCGCCGGTGGGGCACTGACCTCGGGCGGTCCGGAGCAGGCAGCCACCGCTAAGACCCCGAGGAGCATGGCGTGGCCACCGCGGACCTTGGTCACCCGTGCATCGTATGACTCCGGGGCGGAACGCTTCGCGGTGCCGTCCGACCTGTGGACCGCGACTTTCTCGTTGGCTGATTCGCCACGCAGCCCTCTCGCTCAGTCGTCGGCCATAACCCGTCGCTCGCCCACCGGCTCGTTCGCGTCCGGGAACGCGAGGGAGCCCGCCGCGACCCACCACTCCATCGCGTCGTAGGCGAGGCGCCCGGCCTGCACCGATGGGTCTCCGTCGGAAAGCCGCTTCGCCTCATCGATGCCGCAGGCAAAGATCGATAAGCCGCGCATCGTGATGTCGGACTGCTCACCGAGCGGGCCGTTGACGACGAGGACGCCCTCCCGCCGCAGCTGAGCGCGGTAGGCGAGGTGCTGTGCCTGGAGCGCATCGAGCTCGCTGTCAGACATCTCCGGCGCGTCGGCTGGGCGACGGAGCAGGACGAGCGTGTAGACGTCGAATGCGTCCGGAATGTTCGGGTCGCGCGGCACGGGCGACAGGATATTGCGCGATCGGAAGAGGCTGGGCCGGCGTTACGAGTCCGCGGGTCCGGTAGCACCGTCGGGCCAAGCCGCGATGCACACCCGATTCCCGGCATGGTCGGCAAGGATCCAGCTCCTCGGCGCCTCGGAGTCGTCGACGATCCGGCCTCCCGCGGCAAGCGCCGCCGCGACTCGGGCTTCGGCGTGCTCACGCGCGACGGACACATCGATGTGCATCGCGTGCCGCAAAGACTTGGCTGCATCGAGCTCCTGCATCCAGACCGTCGACCCGTGTCCGAGTGGATCGACGCCGTTGTCATCCGCCATCGGTGCGTAACCCAGCACAGCACGCCAGAATCCGACGTCGATCGCGTCGGCCTTGGCGGCGATTGCCAGCTGCACCTCCTGCACGGCCGCACCGTCGGGGACCGCGCCGTGCTGGCGAGCGACAGCCGAGACGGCCCGCGCGAGCTCGATGTGCCGGGACTCCAGCGCCCACAGGTCGCGGCTCAGCCGGACCGTGAGCCCGCCATCGGCGACCGTGAGCAGCACCCCTGAGCCCGCCAGGCCGGGGATCCCCGCGATCGCCTCGGCCAGGCGAGCGGCCGCGCGAGCCGATTGGACGCGGAATACCGCTGTCGCCCCGCCGTGCAGCACGACCCAGTCGTCGACACCGTCCGCGGCGAGGAACGCCCTCCATCCCCGTTTGCTCATACCGCGGCGTTATACATCGGCGACGGCCCGGTCGAGTGGCGCCGGTTTGATACCAACCTGGAATGGGGGGATCCCCCTGCGTTACGTCGGGAAGCGCCGCTGCCATCGATGCTGCGGACAGCAACCCCCTGCCGAGGAGTACCCGATGAGCCGCGTCGAAAAGTCGATTGAAGTCAACGTCCCGATTCGCGTCGCCTATGATCAGTGGACCCAGTTCGAAGAGTTCCCGCGCTTCATGGAAGGCGTGAAATCGGTCCAGCAGCTGGACGACACCCACCTCCACTGGAAGGCGGAGGTCGCCGGACAGCAGAAGGACTGGGACGCAAGGATCGTGGCCCAGCGCCCCGACGAGATGGTCGCGTGGACGAGCACCAGCGGCGCACGGAACGCCGGGGTCGTGCGTTTCGAGCGGGCATCCGACGACGTGACCCGGATCACGCTCGAGATGGACGTTGATCCGGAAGGTCCGCTGGAGAATCTCGGTGACTTCGTCGGCGTGCTCGATCGCCTCGTGGAAGGGGATCTGCAGCGGTTCAAGGAGTTCATCGAGTCCCGTGGCGCTCCCACCGGGGCGTGGCGCGGATCAATCCAGGGATCCTCGTCTGACTGAGCGCCCATGAGGGTCGTCCTGGTTGTCGACCGCGCCGGCGAGCTCCTCTGCCGAGAGGCAGACAAGGCCGCAGTTCCCCAGGTCGGTGACGCATTCACGATCGAGGACGAGGGTGCGACACCAGAGTTCTCATCGATGGTCGAGGCCGTCGCCGCCGGGCCGAAAGGCAGGCCGCTGGTCTACGGCGGAGCCTGGCCGCATGATCCCGAGGACAAGCGCCTGAAACGTCGGGGATTCCGAGCGTGCCGGGCCGAGGAGCGGGATCGGATCAACGGGGAGCTCGCGAAGGGGCCCGCCTGACCTCGCTTCCGGCGCCGATATACTGGCCGCCCGCGGCCATCGGTCCGCCCAGAGGCGGCTCGCGCTGGAGCCGCGCGACACCGGAGCACCCATGGCCGAGGCATATCCCTACAACGGCCGCCTGACGCGCTGGGACGAGGTCGCCCCG
>DASTEQ010000115.1:0-22097 GCA_035709505.1 Candidatus Limnocylindria bacterium | reverse complement strand
ATGCGCGACGAGGTGAAGGTCACCGTCATCGCGACCGGCTTCGACGCCGCGCGCAGCCGGCCAAAGCCCGCCGTCCGGCCCGCTTCGGCGGAGACGGCGGTCGGGATCGAGTCGTCGTTGGACGAGAAGAGCCGCGAGTTGCTTGCCGAGATCGAGCGCGAGCGGGTCGAGCGAACCGCGTTCACGGTCACCCCCGCCCCGGAGCCCGTCGACGAGGCGCCGGAGCCGTCCGAGACGACCCCGGGCGTCGAGCGAGAGCCGGTCACCGTCCGACCGACCTCGCTCGAGCGTCCGGCGTACGGCGAGACGGACCTCGACATCCCGAGCTTCCTCCGGCAGCCGAACCGCGAGCACGACTGACACCGACCAGCCGATCCTGACGGCGGCCATTGCCGCCCACTGGGTCGCGGTCCGCCGACGGATCGAGGCAGCAGCCGAAGAGGCCGGCCGCGATCCCTCCGACGTGCGGGTGGTGGCCGTCACCAAGGGATTCGGCCCGGAGGTGGTCCGGGCCGCGCTCGCGGCCGGCCTGAGCCGTTTCGGCGAGAACCGCGTCCAGGAGGGGGAGGCGAAGCTGCCGGCCGCCCCGGACGCGGAATGGCACCTCATCGGTCATCTCCAGTCGAACAAGGCCCGCCGAGCGGTTGCCGGCTTTGGCTGGCTCCACGGGATCGACTCGGTGAAGCTCCTCCATCGGGTGGACGAGGCGGCGCATGATCTCGGCGCCCGTCCCCGGGTCCTCCTCCAGCTGAACGTGAACGAGGCCGGCAGCCAGCACGGTCTGATCCCGGGCGAGCTGGCCGATGCCGCCGCGATGCGAGAGCTGGTCGCCGGGATGACGTCGGTCGCATCGGTGGACGTGGTGGGACTGATGGGCATCGGTCCGTTCACCGATGATCCCGCGCTCTCTCGCTCCGCATTCGCCACGGTGCGCCAGCTGCGGGACCGGCTCCAGGAGGCGAGCGGCATGGCACTGCCCGAGCTGTCGATGGGGATGAGTTCCGATCTCGAGCCGGCCGTGCTGGAGGGTGCGACCCTGGTCCGGGTCGGAACCGCGCTGTTCGGGGAGCGTCCGGAAGGGGGCTGAAGGCCGTCGCGGAGCCGAATTCGGGCGCTGGTATGCTGCCGCCGTGCCGGCAGTGGTCATCACCTTCTTCCAGCTGTTGAGCACGCTCCTCTGGCTGCTCATCCTGGCCCGGGTGATCATCAGCTGGACCAACCCGCGAGGCGGCGGCAGCCTCGTCGCATTCGTGTACCAGATCACCGAGCCGATCCTGGCTCCCATCCGCCGCGTGATCCCCCCGACGTCCGGCATCGACTGGTCGCCGTTGATCGCGATGCTGATCCTGGGCGCCATCACCCGCGCGATGTACGCCCTCTGACCCACGCCGGATGAGGGGTCCGTGGGGCGCCCTCCGTCGGGGCCTAGGTCGCGTCGGTGTCCTGCAGCCGCTGGCCGAGCGTGACTTCGCTCTCCTGACCGCCGGCTCGTTCGTCTCCCAGCTGGGCGACGGGTTCTTCTTCGTCGCCCTCGCCTGGCAGGTCTACGACATCAGCAACGTCCCGACCGCGATGTCGGTCGTTGGCCTGGCATGGACGCTGCCCCTCATCCTGTTCGTCCTGGTCGGCGGTGTCTTCAGTGACCGATACGACCGCCGCTGGCTGATGGTCGGCGCGGACCTCATCCGCGCCGCGGCGATCGGCCTGATGGGCATCCTGTCGATGGCCGGCGTGCTCGAGATCTGGCACATCATCCTGCTCATCGCCGTGGTCGGAATCGGCGACGCATTCTTCAATCCCGCGTCAACGGCGATCGTCCCGGACCTGGTGGCTGAGCCGCTCCTGCCCCAGGCCAACGCCCTCGGCAGCCTGGTCCGTCCGCTCACCGGGCGGCTGATAGGGCCGGCCATCGGTGGGTTCACGGTCGCCCTGGTCGGCTCGGGAGCCGCATTCTTGGTCGACGGCGCCAGCTTCCTCGTCTCGGCGGTCTTCATTGCCGCCATCCGACACCGACCGCGAGCCCACGCCGTCGAGCATGGTGTCCGCCAGGCGCTGAGCGAGATCGGCGAGGGCCTGGCCTACGTCCGATCGAAACCCTGGATCTGGGCCACGCTCGTCTCGTCCATGCTGAGCCTGCTGGTCTTCGTCGGACCCGAGGAGGTCCTGCTGCCGTTCCTGGTCAGGAACCGCCTGGAGCTGGGCGCCGATGCGCTGGGCTTGATCTTCGCGGTCGGCGGGGTCGGGGCGGTCGTGATGGCGGTGGTGGTCGGGCAGACCGGCCTGCCCCGACGGACGATCACCGCGATGTTCGTGTCCTGGACGGTCGGCGTCCTGATGATCGCCGGGTTCGGGCTGATGACCGAGCTATGGCACGCACTCGTGCTTTCCGCACTGAGCGCCGCGCTGTTCGAGTTCGGCGCCATCATCTGGTACACGCTGCTGCAGCGGCTCGTCCCGCGCGACCTGCTCGGAAGGGTCTCGAGCCTCGACTGGCTGGTGTCGATCGGCCTTGTGCCGCTGTCTTTCGCCCTGACCGGCCCGATCGCGGGCATCATCGGTCCGGAGACCACCCTGGTGGTCGGCGGCGTCCTCGGCTCGCTGGCGATGGTCTCGCTGCTCTTCTTCCCTGGCGTTCGCGATCCGGAACACCGGGTTGACGAGGGTCGGGAGGAATCGGTGCCGCCCGGTTGAGCTGGAGAGCCGCAACCAGGCCCGTGGCTATACTGGCCGCTCTGCGAGGGCGATTAGCTCAGCTGGTTAGAGTGCACGGTTCACATCCGTGAGGTCACTGGTTCGAGTCCAGTATCGCCCACCATCCCCTACGCTCAGTCCGGATCACCCTCCGTCGCACCATCCGTGGGTGCACCGGTCGGGTCCGGCGCGCCGTCCGCGGTCGCGGCGGCCACCTCGGCGGGAAGCTCCTCCGCCTTGGGAGCCACGGACGCATCGCCATCGGCCGCGGCCCCATTCGTGACGCCGGTTGATGCTGGGGCCTGCTGCAGCTCCTTGGCGTAGAACTGGAGCGCGTTCTTCG
The DNA here is from genome assembly GCA_035709505.1 of Candidatus Limnocylindria bacterium. GTDB lineage: Bacteria > Chloroflexota > Limnocylindria > QHBO01 > QHBO01 > DASTEQ01. Next base: position 19,063 of record DASTEQ010000115.1, on the reverse strand, counting down.
TCTTCGTCTCCTGGGCGGAAGTCAGGTCGATGCCGTGGTCCGACAGGAACAGGCGCGTGACGGTGGCGACCTGCATCAGCTCGTCCGGCGCGCACTTGGTCGAGAGCTCGAGCAGCCGACGGCCGTCGGGGTAGAACCACATCTCGGCCACCAGTCGTCGATCGAAGTCCTCCGGGGTAAAGGTGACCTTGAGGACGAAGATCGGCCCGAGCACCGAGAGGTCGTCGATCTGGACGCCGGCAGGCGCGTGCAGGTCGTAGAACGTCCGCTGCTCCTTGGAGAAGAGCTTTCGGATCGGCAACCCGCCGAGCGCGGCCTTGCGCGTGTCGCCGGTCGCGGGCCGACCCTTCATCGAGGCCGAGGAGACATACCCGCCGGGCATGGCATCGACCTCGACTTTCATGTTCGGCGACACGCGCCACTCTTCCTCGAGCTGATCTGGCTCCACCGGGCGGAGCTTCACGACCGAGTCCTCGCCCTTGCCCTGGATGCGCCGAGCACGGAGGTTCAGTCCCGACGCATACAGTTTCAAGTCGGGCGTGTCGAAGAAGAAGACCTGACGGATCTGGGCATCGAGGGCGTCGATCCCCAGCGAGCGGATGGCGGATCGGTGGCCCTCGGCCGGGACGGTGAGCTTGAGCTCGACGCTGTCCGAGCCCCTGCTCAGGCGCAGGAGGTCTCGCAGCTGGTCATCGGTCAGCCGGGCGGGAGTGGGCTGGCGGGGCATGGGCGTGTGTCACCTCGGTGCTGTCCGAGGAGTGTATCGGCCAGGTGCCCGGGAGGCCAGAGGTGGCAGGGGACACAATGTGCGCCGGTGAATGGTCCCTTCGGCCCCCTGCGCATCGCGATCTTCGGAGAGTCCTACCTGCCGTACCTCTCCGGAGTCACCGTCTCGACCGAGACACTCGCCCGCGGGCTCGGGGCACTCGGCCACCAGGTCCTCCTCGCCGTCCCGCGCCCGGCGCGGGGCGCGGACCCGGGGACGGCCGGCGCCACGGGCCCGGATCCCCAAATGGCATGGCTGCCCTCGTACCATGCCCCGCCGGCACCTCCGGGGTATCGGATGCCGGTCCCGGTCGTCTCCGCCGCGCTGCGGCGGGTGATGGCGTTCCAGCCGGAGATCGTGCACGCCAACTCGCCCTTCACCTCGGGCCTGATGGCGCGGGCGGTGGCCCGCCGCCGAAGTGTCCCTCTCGTCTTCACCCACCACACGCGGTTCGCCGACTACGGCCACTACCTGGGCCCCTTCGCCGCCGTCTCGGGCCGGGCGACTGGGGCCTGGCTCGCGGCATGGTGGGCCGGCTGCGCGGCGATCGTGGCTCCATCCGAGTCCCTGGCTGCAGAAATCCGCGTCGCGCTCGGCCCGCGCCGGACCCCGATCGTCCGCGCCATCCCGACCGGGATCGACGTGGCCGCCATCGCGGCCCTGCCGGAGGGACATCCGCGCCGGCTCGCCGGGTGGGAACCGGGCGTCGATATCGTCCTCGTCAGCCTCGGCCGGGTCGCGCCCGAGAAGTCGGTCGACGTCCTGGTCGATTCCTTCGCCCTCGCCGCCCGCCGCCGCCCCCGGCTGCGGCTCCTGCTGGTTGGCGGCGGCCCGGCCGAGGAGGAAGTTGCCCGGCGCGCGGCCGCGGCCGGGATGGCCGGTCGGGTCCACGTCACCGGCCGCCTCCCACGGGACGACGCCCTGGCCCTGGTCAAGGCCTGCGACCTGTTCGTCTTCGCCTCGCAGACCGAGACCCAGGGCCTGGTCCTGGCCGAGGCCCTGGCGGCGGGCGTTCCGGTGGCAGCGGTCGACGGACCGGGCGTGACGGAGACCCTGCGCCCTGGCGTCGATGCCATCGTCGTGGACGCCGAGCCGGCCGCGACCCGGGCTGTGAGACTGGCGACCGCCGTCGGCGGCCTCCTCGCCGACCGCCGCCGCCGACAGCGGATGGCGGCCCAGGCCCGGGAGGGGGCGACCCGCTTCGACGCCCTCGGACGGGTGGGCGAGGTCGCCGAGCTGTATGCAGAGGTGTTGACCGCCCGCGCCGCGAAGGTTGCGGAGGACGAAGCGCCGACTACAATGCCGTGACGATGCGCCCTCGCCCGAACGCCACCGAAATCCTGTTCACCTCCGGGTCGGCGGCGCGGCGCGATCGGTACGGGCTTCGCCGGCCGACGACCATCTACCACCACCCGCTCCGCGATCGGCGGACCACCGCCACCGTCCACGCCCTGCGCTGCCAGACGAGCCGATACCGCTTCCCCGACCTCGGCCGCCTGGCCACGCACCGGGCTCGCCGGTCCTCTCTGCCGCTCGGCCTACCGCGCGCCGACCGCTAACCGAGCGCGTGGCCGTCAAGCGCAACGCGCGCGCCACCTCAGCCGGCGGCGTCGTCTACCGCCACACCCCCACCGGACCGGAGATCGTCCTCGCCCATCGGCGCTCGCCCGCATTGTGGGCGCTGCCGAAGGGCACCCCTTCCGGCGGCGAGACGATCGAGGAAACCGCGCTCCGCGAGACGGCGGAGGAGACCGGATTGGCGGTCGAGATCGAAGCCCCGATCGGACCGATCAGCTACGTCTTCGTGCGTGGCTCGACCCGGTACTTCAAGACGGTCCACTTCTTCCTCATGCGGCCGGTCGGCGGCGACCTGGCAGAACACGACCACGAGTTCGACGACGCGCGCTGGGTGGCCATTGGCGAGGCGGTGCGGCTCATGAACTACGCGACCGAGCGCGATATCGTCGATGAGGCCGAGCGCATGCTGACTGTCGGCGCGAGCCCAGCCGCGGCTGCGTCCGGCAGCGCCTCCGCCGCCGCGCCTGCCGCCCTTCCCGCCGAACGAGCCCGATGACCCTGGCCGCCGCCCCGCGGCGGAGTCCGCTCGACGCGGTGCACCGGGCGCTCGGCGCCCGGCTCATCCCCTTCGCCGGCTACGAGATGCCGGTGCGCTATACCTCTGAGCTCGAGGAGCACCGGGCAGTGAGGACGGCCGTCGGGCTGTTCGACCTGTCGCACATGGGCGAGGTGGCACTCCGGGGTCCCGGGGCCCTGGCCTTTGCCAGCCGCGCCCTGGTCAGTGACCCGAGCCTGCTCGAGCCGGGCCAGGCCCAGTACTCGATGCTCTGCGCCGAAGACGGCGGGGTGATCGACGACCTGATCGTCTATCGGCTGGAGGATCGGTATCTGCTGGTGGTCAACGCCGCCAACCGCGACGCCGTGGTCGCCCACCTGGCGACGCTGGCGGCCGACGGTGACGACGCGGTTCGGGTCGAAGACGAGTCCGACGACACCGCCCTGGTGGCGCCCCAGGGTCCTCATGCCGCCGAGCTCCTGAGCGGACTGACCGATGTCGACCTCGGCGCGCTGCGCAACTACCGATCCGTGCCCGGCGTGGTCGCCGGCGTGTCGTGCCTCGTGGCCCGTACCGGCTACACCGGGGAGGACGGCTTCGAGCTGTTCTGCGCTGCCACCGATGCCGAGCGGCTGTGGGAAGCGGTCTCCGAAGCGGGGCAGCAGTACGGCCTGCTGCCCTGCGGGCTGGCCAGCCGCGACACGCTGCGGCTGGAGGCCGGGATGCCGCTCTACGGCAACGAGCTCGGGCGGGACGTGAACCCGTACGAGGCCAACCTCGGGCGGGTCGTGAAGCTCGACAAGGGAGACTTCGTCGGGCGGGAGGCACTGGTCGCGGTCCAGCGTGACGGCCCGCGCCGTCGACTGGTGGGCCTCGTCATGCAGGACGAGGGCATCGCCCGGCACGGGTATCCGGTCATGGCTACCGAGCCCGACGAGGAGGTCGGCGCCGTGACCAGCGGGAGCGTGTCGCCGACCCTGGGGCAGCGCATCGCGATGGCGCTCGTGCGAGCCGACGTCGCCGGCGCCGAGCGCGAGCTGGCGGTCGTTATCCGCGACCGACCCTGCCGGGCAGAGCAGGTAAAGTTGCCGTTCTACCGACGACCCCGCCCTGCCGAGGAACCGACGACCTGATGCTGCCCGACGATCGCCGATACTCGCGCGAGCACGAATGGATTCGCCCCGAGGCGGCCGAAGGGGTCATTGGCCTGACCGAGTTCGCGGTCACCGAGCTGGGGGACATCGTGTACGTCGAGCTCCCGGCGGTGGGAAGCACGCTGACCCAGTTCGCCAGCTTCGGCGTGGTCGAATCGGTCAAGGCGGTGAGCGACCTGTTCGCCCCGGCCAGTGGGACGGTCCTCGCCGTGAATGAAACCCTTCGCGGACAGCCGGAGCTGCTGAACGCTGACCCACACGGCGACGGCTGGATCTGCCGTATCTCCCTGGCCGCCAGCGAGGAGCTCGACGCGCTGCTCGACGCGAGGGCCTACGAGACCCTGATCGGGATCGAATGACCTACTCCCCGCATACCGATGCCGACCGCGCCGCCATGCTCGCCGCGGTTGGGGTCTCTTCCGTTGACCAGCTGTTCGACGACATCCCGCGCGCCGTGCGGGCCACGCGATTCGACATTCCGTCCCCGCTGACCGAGCAGGAGGTCCGGGCTGAACTCACTCGGCTGGCCGGGCGCAACCGGCTGGCGGAGGTGTCGTTCCTCGGCGCCGGCGCCTACCGACGGCTGATCCCGGCCGTCGTCGATGAGGTCGTCGGCCGAGCCGAGTTCGCGACCGCGTATACCCCGTACCAGCCGGAGGTCAGCCAGGGCACGCTCCAGGCGATCTACGAGTTCCAGACCCTGATCTGCGAGCTGACCGCCATGGAGGTCGCGAGCGCCAGCCACTACGACGGGGCAACGGCGACCGCCGAGGCTGCACTCATGGCCTGCAGGCTCACCGGCCGCAACCGTGTCGCGGTGTCGACCGCGGTCCATCCCCAGGTGCGGCGCGTGCTGGCCACCTATTGCTCGGGCCCGGGGGTCGAGGTCGTGGAGATCCCGGCGGACCTGGCCGAGGGCGGCAGCGGACTGACCGATGTCGAGGCCGCCCGCCGGGCAGGTGGCGACGACGTGGCCTGCCTCGTCGTCCAGCAGCCGAACTTCTTCGGCGGCATCGAGCCGATGGCCGAGCTGGCGGATACCGCGCATGCGGCGGGCGGCCTGTTCGTGACCTTCGTCGACCCGGTGAGCCTCGCCCTGCTCGAGGCGCCGGGCCGCTACGGGGCCGACATCGTGACCGCGGAAGGCCAGCAGCTCGGCATTCCGCTGTCGTTCGGCGGCCCCTACCTCGGGCTGATGGCCGCCCGGATGGATGCCGTGCGCCAGATGCCGGGCCGTCTGGCGGGGGCCACCCGGGACGCCGAAGGGCGGCGCGGGTACGTCCTCACCCTGCAAGCCCGCGAGCAGCACATCCGTCGCGAGAAGGCGGCGAGCAATATCTGCACCAACCAGGCGCTGTGCGCCCTCGCCGCGACCGCCTACCTCGCCGCGGTCGGCCCCGACGGCCTCCGCGAAGTGGCGGAGCGTTCCGCCACCCAGGCCCGATCCCTCGTCTCTGCCCTGGAGGGCATCGGGCTGGCCAAGCGCCGATTCAGCGCGCCATACCTGAACGAAATCACGCTGCAGGTCCCCGATGCGCGGCGCCGCCACGCGGCGCTCGTCGAGCAGGGGATCGTGGCCGGCCTCGTCCTCGGCCCGGAATATCCCGAGCTGCCCGATTCGCTCCTGGTCGCCGCCACCGAGCTGACCACCGATCGAGACGTCGAGCGACTCGCGGAAGCGCTCGAGGGCAACCGGTGAGCGCGGTCGAGTCGAGGACCGCGCCGGACGCGTCCGGACGCGGCGCCGCGTTCCACTCTCCGGTGGCCGGGGATGCCGTACGGGTGGTGGAACCCACGCTCTTCGAGCGGTCTCGGCCCGGCCGGCGGGCGGTGCGCTTCCCGGCTCCCTCGGACGCGGCCCGGGAAGCCTCCGCAAACCAGCCGCCAATCCCGGAAGCGGCTCGGCGCAGCCAGGCGCCGCGCCTGCCGGAGGTCAGCGAGCTCGAGCTGGTCCGTCATTTCAACCGCCTGAGCCGGTTGAACCACGCCATCGACATCGACTTCTACCCGCTCGGTTCGTGCACCATGAAGTACAACCCCAAGTTGAACGAATGGGCCGCCCGGCTGCCGGGCCTGGCCGGTTCCCATCCGCTCGATCCCGGTGCCATGAGCCAGGGAAGCCTCGAGCTCCAGTGGCTGCTCGCCGAGCTGCTGCGCGAGATCGGCGGATTCGCGGCGGTCAGCCTCCAGCCCGCCGCGGGAGCACACGGGGAGCTGACCGGCATGCTGATGACTCGCGCCTACCACCGCTCCCGCGGAGAGGGTGAACAGCGACGGGTGGTCATCGTGCCCGACAGTGCGCACGGCACCAATCCGGCCACCGCCACCATGGTCGGCTACACGACCCGCACGGTGCCGTCCAACGCCCATGGGGGAATCGACCTCGACGCCCTACGCGGGGCGCTCGGGCCGGACACCGCCGCCTTGATGCTCACCAACCCGAGCACGCTCGGGATCTTCGAAGACCAGATCGACGACGTGCTCGCCGCCGTCCACCAGGCGGGTGCCATCGCCTACATGGATGGCGCCAACCTGAACGCGATCCTCGGCCGCTTCCGAGCCGGGGAAGCCGGATTCGACGTCATGCATTTCAACCTGCACAAGACGTTCAGCACGCCACACGGCGGCGGCGGGCCGGGGGCCGGCCCGGTCGGCGTGGGCGAGCGCCTCGCGCCATTCCTGCCCGCGCCGCTGCCGCTGCTGGTGGAGGGGGACCCGGCCTCCGTCCGGGCCAACGCCTGGCAGGGGAGGTCCACCCCAGGGGCCCGGTTCGAGCTCGAGGCGCCCGGCTCACGACCTACCGCCATCGGTCAGCTGCGCACGTTCGGCGGGAACTTCGGGATGCACGTCCGCGCCTACGCCTACATCCGGGCCAACGGGGGTGAGGGGCTGCGCCAGGTGACCGACGACGCCGTGCTGGCCGCGAACTACCTCCGGGTCAGCCTGGATGACGACTACGACCTCCCCTTCGACCGGGTGTGCAAGCACGAAGTCGTGTTCAGCGCGCGCCGACAGAAGCGGGAGTCTGGCGTGTCGGCGCTCGACATCGCGAAGGCCATCCTCGACGAGGGCATCCACCCGCCGACCATCTACTTCCCGCTCATCGTCGAAGAGGCGCTGATGATCGAGCCGACCGAGACCGAGACCCGCGAGACGCTCGACCGGTTCATCGGCGTCATGCGCGACATCGCGGCCCGAGCGGCGCGTGATCCGGACGCGGTTCGCGCCGCCCCCACGACGACCCCGGTCGGCCGTCTCGACGAGGCCACCGCTGCGCGCCAGCCCGACCTGCGCTGGGCCTTCCCGGACGCCGATCGAACCGAGTCGCCTGACCGCGCGTAGTATCTGCACCCATCCGCGCAGAAAAGGCGAACACGGCAACGTGACCGAGTCGAAGACGGGCCTCGTCGAGCGCATGCAGTCCGGAGACCTGCAGGCCTTCGAGGAGTTCTTCGTGACCTACCAGCGGCCGGTCTACCTCACCGCGCTGGCCATCACCCGGGACCCGTTCCTGGCCGAGGAGATCCTCCAGGACTGCTTCGTCAAGGCCTATCGCGTTCGCCACCGGCTGCGGACCGATGTGTCACCGCTGCCCTGGCTGCAGCGGGTCTGCACCAACCTGTGCTACAGCCGCCTCTCGCGTCGCCGCGCACCGCTCGAGCCGCTGACCGATCTCATCGGCAACCTCGCGCCGGACCTCTCGGCCCGCCCGGACGAGGTCGTCGAATCGCGGGAGATCGTCGACGTCCTGCAGCAGGGGATCGACGCCCTGCCGCCGAAACAGCAGACCGCGATCATCCTGTACTACCTCCACGGCTACAGCCTGGCGGAAGCCGCCGAGATTGCCGGGTGCCAGGTCGGCACCATGAAGTCACGGATCCACTACGCCCTGAGGGCGCTCCGCGTGCTGCTGCCCGTCGCCCGACGCACGCCGATTCGAGGGCACCGGCGCCTCGCCGACGAGCGGAGGGCATGACCGTGGGCTGCGAGCGAATTGCCCGAGAGGTCATCGAGTTCTTCCGTTTCGGCGACCTCGACGCCCGCTCCGCGCCGCACCTGGCCCACCTCGCCGTGTGCGCCGACTGCCGCGAGGCAGTGGGCCTGGATCGAACGGTTGTCGTGCAGCTTCAGCGGGCGCTCGCTGCGCGGGTGGACGGCCACGCCGCATCTCCGGGCGCCTGGATCGAGATCCGCCGCCGGGCGCTTGAGCCCGAGGCCCCGACCCTCCTCGGTCGGCTGCTGCCGGTCCTCCGCCTCGCACCGGTCGGCGCCACCGCGATCGTCGTTCTCGCCCTGCTCGTCGCCCCGAACCTGAACCCGTTCCGGGTGCAGCCTCACCTCGCCGGCGGCGAGCCGACCTGGCGGATCCTCGAGGAGGTGGAGGCGATGGACGTCGCCGATGGCGTGCAGGCGCGCTGGTGGCTCCGCTACATCACCGTCGCTGCACCGCACACCGGGGCGGTCGCCACGTTCGACCGCTGGGAGCTCGTCGCCACCAGCGCGCTGGTTGGCGGCCACAGCCGGTAACGCCCGGATCTCGTGAACCTCGCGCGTCACGGGGGAGTATTCGTAGTGGAACCTCGGTTCCACTGGGTGGGCGTGCGTCGCTGACCGTTTCTTGACAGCGACTAATTGGGCGGGCCATGATCCCGAGGTCCGCCGCGGCGCTGCCCACGGCTTATGCCGAACGCCCGGAGTGCGAAAAGAGGGTAGGGAGGAGAGGAGGGCCAGCCGAGCGACGTATCGGACCGAGCGCCGCTACTCGCGGCTTTTCCCCAACGCCACATAGGCGAAAGGATTGGTGTATGTATATTCGAAAGGCGATGGGCGCCGGCCTGGTGCTCATGCTTTTGCTGGCAGCGTGCCAGCCATCCGCCTCGGAGTCCCCAAGCGGGAGCGAGGCCCCCGCCAGCGAGGCGCCGGCGGCTGAGCAGGTTCTGCGGGTTACTCTCGGGACAGAGCCTCCAACGCTCGACCCGAACCTGGCGACCGACAGCGAGTCGGTCAACGTTCTGCGTCAGATCACCCACCCGCTGGTGTACTTCGACGCGGATCTCAACATCGCCCCCGGTATCGCTGACATTCCCGAGATCAGCGACGACGGCATGACCATCACCTACACCCTGCGAGAAGGCTTCTCGTACTCTGATGGCGAGCCGATCGTAGCCGGCGACTTCGTCTACAGCTGGAAGCGCCTGATCGACCCGCGCACGGCGTCCGAGTACTCCTACGTGCTCGACGCGGTCGCCAACGGGGCCGAGATTCGCAGCGCCGATCCGGCTACGGATGACATCGACGCCATGCTCGATGAGTTCGGCGTTGCTGCTCCTGACGACCAGACCTTCGTCGTCACCCTTGGTGCGCCGGCCACCTGGTTCGTCTACGTGTCGACCATGTGGCTGACCGTCCCGCTTCGCGAGGACATGCAGTTCACCGAGGCCGAGGGCTACATCGCCTCCGGTCCGATGATGCTCGAAGAGTGGAACCACGGTGCGTCCGTCCACGTTGTGCCCAACCCGGGCTGGGGCGGCGAGCCGGTCACTCTCGAGCGGATCGAATACTCGGTCATCGCAGACTCCTCGGTTGAGCTCGCGGCCTACGAAGCCGGCGATCTCGACCTCGCCGCGCCTCCTCCCGCGGAAATCCCGCGTCTCGAGGACGACCCGGTGGTGAGCCAGGAGATCCTGCGGGGCAACACCCTGAACGTCGAGTACTACGGGTTCGACTTCATCGATCCGAATTCGCCGTTCGCGCGCTCACCGCTTCTGCGGAAGGCGTTCCACGAGGCCGTGGACAAGGACACGATGATCGCCGTTCCGTACGGTGGCGTCGGTAGTGCCGCCAGCAGCCTGGTTCCGCCGGGTATGCCTGGCTACCAGGAAGACGTCTTCGTGCCGTACGACGTTGAGCAGGCAAGGGAGGACTTCGATGCCGCCCTGGTCGAGCTCGGCCTCGCTTCGGCGGCTGACCTGCAGCTGCAGATCGGCTACAACACCGAAGGCACCCACGCAGACCGCGTCGCGTTCCTCCAGGAGCAGTGGCGCGAGGCGTTCGGCGTCGAGCTGGAGCCCGTGGGGATGGAGTTCGGAACCTATCTGGACCGGCTGTCGACGGATCCGTTCGACATCTTCCGGCTCGGGTGGATTGCGGACTTCCCGCACCCGCACAACTTCCTGTTCGACCTCCTCGGCTGCACGAGCCCGAACAACAACACGGGCTACTGCAACGAGGATGCCGACGAGATCATGGCCCAGGGCGCTGTCGAGTCGGATCCCGACGCGCAGATCGCCCTGTACAACCAGGCTCAGGAAATGATGATCTTGGATAACCCGCTCATGCCATTCCGGTGGGGCGGTCGATTCACGCTCGTCAAGCCATACGTCGTGGGCCTCACGCCCATTGCGATGGACTCCGATGCCGGCTCGCACTTCTATCCGTGGGTGACGATCGCCGCCCACGAGGAGTAGGGTTCCGCACAAGTAACGCGTAACACTGTCGGGCGGGCCGGGAACGGCCCGCCCGACGGCCACGGCGGCCGAGGACTATTCTTCGGACGGCGTGGCCGTCGGAACCACGACGGCAGGTGACATGGAGAGGCAGACGTGCTGACCTATATCGTCCGGCGGATCCTCTGGATCATCCCCGTCCTGTTCTTCGTGTCGGTCATCACCTTCGTCCTGATGCACGCCGTTCCGGGCGGCCCGTGGTCGCGCGAGAAGCCGCTCCCGCAGGCAACGATCGACCGCCTGGACGAGAAGTACGGGCTCGACGAGCCCATCGTGGTCCAGTACCTGAACTGGGTGGGCCCGCTCATCATCAGCAACGGCGAGGTCAGCTGCTGCGCCGGCCTGCTGACCGGTGATCTCGGACCGTCCTACAAGTACATCGACCGCTCGGTGAATGACATCATCGCCGACGGGATTCTGATCACGGTCCAGCTCGGGGCCATGGCCTTCCTCTTGTCGGTCGCCATCGGATTACCGCTGGGCATCATCGCCGCCCTGGGCCACAACAAGGCGCCCGACTACTCGGCCACCTTCATCTCCGTCATCGGCATCTCGACCCCAACCTTCGTGTCGTCCATCCTGCTCATCGTCGTATTCGGCGTCGTCCTGGGCTGGTTACCGACGAACGCGCTGGCGTGGGAAGAGGACCCGACGGCCTGGATCCTGCCGATCATCGCGCTGTCGCTGTATCCCATCGCCCAGATCGCTCGCTACACCCGGGCTTCGATGCTCGAGGTCACGCGGCGCGACTACGTCCGCACCGCCCACAGCAAGGGCCTTGGCCGGCGGACCGTGGTCATCGTCCACATGATCCGCAACGCGCTGATCCCGGTCGTGACCATCCTCGGACCGATCCTGGCCTTCCTGATCACCGGGTCGTTCGTCATCGAGTACATCTTCAGCGTCCCCGGCATCGGTCGTGCGTACGTCACCAGCATCAGCTATCGCGACTACAGCATGATCATGGCCATGACCATGTTCTACGCGGTGGTCATCGTGATGCTGAACCTGTTGGTCGACGTCCTGTACGCCTACATCGACCCGCGCATTCGCTACAGCTAGGAGCCCCATGACGGAGCAGACCGGCGCCATCGAGGTTGGGCTACCGCTCGAGCGCCGGAAGAGCACGGGCCTGTGGAGCGACGCGTTCCGGCGCCTCCTTCGCAACCGCCTCGCCATCGTGGGCGGGATCTTCGTCATCTTTCTGCTGTTCGTTGCGGTCTTCGGCCCGCAGCTCGCGCCATGGCCGTACTACGAGCAGCACCTGCAGGAAGTCATCGCCAACGGCAACCGTCCGCTGGTGCCGATGCAGCAGATCGAAGGCGTCGACCACGTTCACTATCTCGGAACCGACCAGCTGGGTCGCGACCTGCTGAGCCGCCTGATGGACGGGGCGCGGATCAGCATGATGGTCGCGCTGGTCGCGCAGTTCGTCGTGATCGTCATCGGGATTCCGGTCGGAGCCATGGCGGCGTGGTTCGGCGGCAAGCTCGACAACTTCCTGATGCGGATCACCGACATCGTGTACGCCTACCCGGACCTGCTGTTCATCATCCTGCTGGGGGTGGCATTCCGGGAGACGTTCTTCGGCCGTGCGATGGATGGGCTCTTACTCGTCTTCGTGGCGATCGGTTTGACCTCCTGGGTGACCATGGCCCGCCTCGTCCGGGGCCAGCTGCTGAGCCTGAAGGAGCAGGAGTTCGTGGAGGCGGCGAGGGCCATTGGCGTCTCCGACCGGAAGATCGTGAACAAGCACCTGCTGCCGAACGCGACCGGCCCGATCATCGTCGCCGTCACCCTCGGCATCCCGGCCGCGATCCTGGCCGAGGCGACGCTGGCCTTCATCGGCATCGGTGTCCAGGACCCCCGCGCCAGCTGGGGCAGCCTGGTGGCAGACGGCCAGACGTACGTTCGCTCGTTCCCGCACATGGTCCTGTATCCGGCCATCGCCATCGCGGTGGCCCTGATCAGCTTCACCTTCCTGGGCGACGGCCTGCGCGACGCGCTTGACCCCAAGCTGAAGGGGAAGCAGTAGGTTGGCGGTCAGCGACCCGGAGACCCCGCTCGCCGGCACCGAGGTCAGCGACCTCCCAGACTCGATTGAGGTCGAGACCGAGGAGGGACGTCGGCTCGCGGAGCAGCTGGCGGATCGGAGCCGCCACGCCCGCAAGCTCCTTGAGGTTCGGAACCTGTCGACCCAGTTCTTCACCCGTGACGGCGTGGTTCATGCCGTCGACGAGGTCAGCTTCGACGTTGACTACGGCGAGACGCTGGGGCTGGTGGGCGAGTCCGGCTGCGGGAAGAGCGTGACCGCGCTGTCGCTGGTTCGCCTGGTTCCCGATCCCCCCGGCCAGATCACGGAAGGGCAGATCATCTTCGATGGGATCGACATCCTGAAGCTGTCACGGTCAGAGATGCGCCGCCTGCGGGGTCGGAAGATCGGCTTCATCTTCCAGGACCCGATGACCAGCCTGAATCCCACCCTGCCGGTGGGGTTCCAGATCTCGGAGTCCGCTCGCACCCACCTCGGCCTGTCCCGCAACGCGGCTGGGGATCGCGCGGTCGAGCTGCTGTCGAAGGTCGGCATTCCGCGGGCGCGCGACCGGATGGGGGACTATCCCCACCAGTTCTCCGGGGGCATGCGGCAGCGGGTCATGATCGCCATCGCCCTCGCCTGCGACCCGATGCTCCTGCTGGCCGACGAGCCGACCACCGCCCTCGACGTCACCATCCAGGCCCAGATCCTCGACCTCATCCGCTCCCTGTCGGAGGAGTTCGGGACGGCGGTCATCCTCATCACCCATGACCTGGGCATCGCGGCCGGCATGTGCCGCCGGGTGAACGTCATGTACGCGGGCAGGATCGTGGAAACGGGGATCGTCGATGACGTCTTTGAGAACTCCCGCCACCCGTATGCCTGGGGCCTGCTCGACTCACTGCCTCGCATTACCGATGTCCGCGCCAGCCGGCTGCGCACGATCGAGGGTCTCCCGCCGGACCTCCTCGACCCGGCGGTTGAATGCCGCTTCTCGCCCCGCTGCCGGTACGCACAGGATCGTTGCCGGACGGAAGAGCCGGAGCTCACCGAGCGGCCCGGAGAGGGCCACCAGGCGCGTTGCTTCGGCACCGAGCCGGGCGGATGGATCCCGTGACCGCCACCTCGACGGCGCCCGCCTCCACGGCCGAGACCAACGGCACCGGACCGTTGGTCCGGGCCGACAACATCCGGGTCTACTTTCCGATCTTCTCCGGCCTCCTCCAGCGGCGGACCGGGGACGTCCGCGCGGTGGACGACATCTCGTTCGACATCCAGCGTGGTGAGACCCTCGGGCTGGTCGGCGAGTCCGGATGCGGCAAGAGCACCACCGGTCGAGCGCTGATTCGCCTGCGAAACCTCTCCGGTGGGAAGGTGCTCTTCGACGGCCTCGACCTCATGAGCCTCTCCCGCGAAGAGCTGCGCCTGACCCGCCGCCGGATGCAGATCATCTTCCAGGACCCGTACTCCTCGCTGAACCCGCGGATGACGGTGAACTCGATCATTTCCGAGCCGCTGGACACCCACAACCTGGGCAGCAAGAGCGCGCGCCAGGAACGGGTCGCCGAGCTGCTCCAGCTGGTCGGCCTCAACCCGAACTACCGCAACCGGTACCCGCACGAGTTCTCTGGCGGCCAGCGGCAGCGCATCGGCGTTGCCCGGGCACTGGCCGTGGAGCCGGAGTTCATCGTTTGCGACGAGCCGATCAGCGCGCTCGATGTCTCGATCCAGGCCCAGGTCCTCAACCTCCTCGTCGAGCTGCGCGAGCGCTTCGGGCTGACCTACCTCTTCATTGCGCACGACCTCTCGGTCGTGCGCCACATCAGTGACCGGGTCGGCGTCATGTACCTCGGCAAGCTGGTCGAGGTCGCACCGCCGGACCTGCTGTATGCCGGTCCCGGGCACCCATACACCCGCGCCCTCCTGTCGGCGGTACCCATCCCGGACCCCAAGACCGAGCGCAAGCGGAAGCGAGTCATCCTCACCGGGGACGTGCCGTCGCCGGTGAACCCGCCGCCCGGGTGCCGATTCCACACCCGGTGCTGGCTCTACGAGCGGCTGGGCCGGCCGGAGGTGTGCCGGACCGAGGAGCCGCCGCTTCGGGAGGTCCAGCCCACGCACCAGGCCGCCTGCCACTTCGCCGAGGATGCCCTGCGCAGCGACGTCGGTGTCGCACACCTCGACGAGATCCCGGAACCCACCGGCGGCGCCGCAGCCGCGCCCGCCGCAACCACGTGAAGGAGGGCAGTCACGAAATCGCCGCCCGTTTGGCGGCGCTGATATGCTGATGCGACTTCGCCGGCTTCCGGCCGGCCCGTTGCGCCCATTCCTGTCGGAGCAATCGAAGGAAGCGGAGGGTCACCTGCATGCGTAGAGTCCTACCCCTAGTCGTCGTCGTCGGCCTCGTCCTGGCGGCGTGCACGCCGTCGGGATCCGAGGAGCCCTCGGGTGGCGAGAGCGAAGCACCGCCCGCGAGCGAGGCGCCGTTCTCGGCAACGTCCTGGCCCGAAGACGGCCCGGCCGACTGTGAATACGGCGGCGAGTTCTCCGAGATCCGCGCCGAGGACGAGCACACCGTCGTGTTCTCGCTCTGCTACCCGGATCCGGCCTTCCACGCCAAGGTCGCGTTCACCGCGTTCGCGATCCATGACACCGGCGTGCTCGAGGCCAACATGGAGAACCACCTCATCCTGGCCGAGCCAATCGGGACCGGCCCCTACCGGCTCACTGAGTGGCAGCGCGGCGTCCAGCTGGTCTTCGAGAAGAACGCGGACTACTGGGGCGAGAACGTTGGCGCCGACGAGCTCGTGTTCCGCTGGAGCACCGAGTCTGCGGCTCGCTTCCTCGAGCTCCAGGCCGGCACGATCGACGCGATCGACAACCCGGCGCCCACCGACCTTGCCACCATCCAGGGCGATCCCAACCTCGCGCTCGAACCTCGGGCCCCGCTGAACACGTTCTACGTGGGCTTCACGAACACGTTCGAGCCGTGGAGTGACCCGCTCGTCCGCCAGGCGCTGGCGATGGGCATCGACCGGCAGCGGATCGTGGACAACTTCTACGCTCCGGGCTCGTCGGTGGCCTCCCACTTCACCCCCTGCGAACTCCCGTTCGGCTGCGGCGGTGACGAGTGGTACGAGTTCGATCCGGAAGGCGCCCGAGACCTGCTGGCGCAGGCCGGGTTCCCGAACGGGTTCAGCACCACACTGAACTATCGCGACGTGGTGCGTGGCTACCTGCCCGACCCGAACGTCGTGGCCCAGGACCTGCAGGCCCAGCTGCGAGACAACCTGAACATCAACGTCACGATCGAGGTCATGGAGTCGGGGACGTTCCTCGACGAGTCCTCGGCAGGCAACCTGACGGGCCTGTATCTCCTCGGCTGGGGTGCGGACTATCCGGACACCAGCAACTTCCTGGATTACCACTTCAACAACGACAACAACCTCCAGTTCGGCGTCGTCGACCCGTCGGTCCGCGCGCCCATCCTGGAGGGCGCGTCGAACCTCGATCCGGCCGTGCGCGAGGCCGCCTACACGGAGGCCAACAACGCCATCCGCGAGACCATCCCGATGATCCCGATCGCCCATGGCGCGTCGGCGACCGCGTGGCTGGCCAACGTGGAAGGTGCGCACAGCTCGCCGCTCAGCAATGAGTGGTTCGCGGCGGTGACGCCGGCTGACAACCAGATGGTCTGGATGCAGAACGCCGAACCCATCTCCCTGTACTGCGGCGACGAGACCGATGGCGAGACCCTCCGGGTCTGCGAGCAGGTCACCGAGGCGCTGTACGCCTACGAGGTGGGCGGGGCGGAGGCCATTCCGGCCCTGGCCACTGACTGCGCCGGAAACGACGATGCAACGGAGTTCGTCTGCACCCTGCGCGAGGGCGTGACCTTCCACAACGGCGCCCGCCTGGACGCCAACGACGTGGTCATGTCATTCGCCCTCCAGTGGGATGTGACGCATCCGCTGCACATCGGACGCGAAGGCAACTTCGAGTACTTCGGCGCGTTCTTCGGAACCAACCTCAACGTTCCGGAGGAGTAGCCGGACCAGACCGATGGTCGGGCATCCGCCCGACCGCGGATGAGCACGATGGGCGCCACCTTCGGGTGGCGCCCATCACTATTCCCGCCGTAGCGGCGGGACACTACACTCGCGGCCAATGCTCCAGTTCATCGTCCGCCGGCTGCTGCTGACCATCCCGGTCCTGATCGGCGTGATCTTCGTCGTCTTTGCGATCGCGCGGCTCCTGCCCGGTGACCCGTGCTTTGTGGCCCTCGGCCAGCGTGCGAACCCCACATCCTGCGCGGAGTTCAGCGCGCGGTACGGGCTCGACGAGCCGATCCCCGTCCAGTTCGGGATCTTCGTCCGCGACCTGTTCTCCGGGGACCTGGGCACGTCGATCACCTACGGGCGACCGATCTCCGACCTGCTCATCGAGCGCATGCCGCTGACCATCGAGCTGACGATCTTCGCCCTCACCCTGGCCACCATCCTCGGCATCACCCTGGGGGTGGCGTCCGCCTCGCGCCGGAACAGCGGGGTCGATGTCGGGACGATGATGTTCGCCAACCTCGGGGTCTCGATCCCGGTCTTCGTGCTGGGCCTGATCCTCATCTTCTTCTTCGCGGTGGTGCTCAAAGACACGCCCTTTGCGCTGCCACCCAGCGGGCGCCTGTCGGCGGGGGTGATCATCATCCCGCTCGCTGAGGCGTGGGGCGTCCAGGACCTCGATGGCCCGCTTCGAGCCGTGATTGACTTCGTGGGCAACATGTACGTGGTCAGCACCCTGATCACCGGCCAGTGGGCGGCGTTCGGGGACTCGGTGGTCCACCTCATCCTGCCGGCCATTGCGCTGGCCACCATCCCGCTGGCCCTCATTGCCCGGATGACGCGCAGCAGCCTGCTGGAGGTCCTCGGCCAGGACTATATTCGCACCGCGCGGGCCAAGGGGGTGATCGAACGGCGGGTGGTCCTCAGCCACGGCCTGCGGAACGCGATCCTGCCGGTGGTCACGGTCATTGGACTGACCCTCGGTGCCCTGCTCAGCGGGGCCGTCTTGACCGAGACGATCTTCGGTCTGACCGGCATCGGCAAGACGATCACCGACGCGATCATCGGTCGTGACTATCCCGTCATCCAGGCGGTCACCTTGATCACCGCCATCCTGTACCTGACCGTCAACCTGGTCGTGGACGTCTCCTACGCCTTCCTCGACCCGCGGATCCGACTCGAATGAGTTCCGTGCCGGGCGACAACCCGCTGGTGGCTCGCCCCGACGCGACCGGGGACGCCACCCTGGCGACGCTTGCCCCGGAGACCCTGGCCGCCCGGCCGGGCAACTTGTGGCGCGACACGGCCCGCAGCATCCTCCGGCAGCGCTCGGCCCAGGTCGGGCTGTTCCTGCTGACGATCCTGATCACGACCGCCATCTTTGCGCCGTTCATCGCGACCCACGATCCGGACCGCGCAGTCGGCATCGACGAGGGGCTGTCCCAGGCCAATGGCGAGTACGCACCCTGCATCCACCTCCTCGGCTGCCCGGAAGACCGCCCACAGCACTTGCTCGGACTCGACCGCAACGGTCGCGACGTGTTCAGCCGGGTGGTCTACGGGTCGCGGGTGTCGCTCTATGTCGGCGTCCTGACCGTCACCTTTGCCATTGTCATCGGGTCGGTGATTGGAGCCTTCGCCGCCTTCCTGGGCGGGGGCGCGGACAACGTCCTGATGCGGATCATGGACATCTTCCTGGTCTTCCCGGCCCTGGTACTCGCCATCGCCATCGTGACCGTCCTGGGTCCGGGGTTGCTGAACGCGCAGCTGGCGATCGGGATCGTGGCCATCCCGGTCTACTCCCGCGTCATGCGGGCCTCGGTCCTCACCGTCCGCGAGCGGGACTTCGTCACCGCCTCGCGGGCCCTGGGCGAGTCGCGGCGCGGGATTCTGTTCCGCCGGATCTTCCCGAACTCGCTGACCCCGATTATCGTGGCCGGCACCCTGGGCATCGCCGGCGCCATCCTCGAGGTCGCCGCCCTGTCGTTCCTCGGCCTCGGAGCGCAGCCGCCGCTCGCCGAGTGGGGTTCGATGATCGCCCTCGACCGCAACCAGCTGTTCAACGCTCCGTGGCTCATCCTGGCCCCTGGCGTGGCCCTGACCATCAGCGTCCTCGGCTTCAACCTGTTCGGTGACGGCCTTCGCGACGCGCTCGACCCCCGCCTCAACCGATGAGCGGCGACCCGTGAGCGTGGCCGAGATCAGCGAGATCCCACGCCGGGTGGGGCGTCCGGGCGACCGGCTGCTCGACGTTCGTGGCCTGCAGACGGCGTTCCACACCAGCGACGGGGTGGTGCGCGCGGTGACTGGGGTCGATTTCCACGTCGACCGCGGCGAGATCCTCGGCCTGGTGGGGGAGTCGGGCTGCGGCAAGACGGTCAGCGCCCTGTCCATTCTCGGCCTCGTCGCTCCGCCGGGCCGGATCGAGGCCGGCGAGATCCTCTTCGACGACGTGGACCTGCGAACCCTG
>DASTEQ010000114.1:0-5107 GCA_035709505.1 Candidatus Limnocylindria bacterium | reverse complement strand
GACGATCATGCAGCTGGGCCTGTTCAGCGTGGCGTTCGGCTTCGTCCAGCTGAAGACGACGGGCACCCTGCGCCGGCTGTTCGCGACACCGACCTCGCCGAGCTACTTCCTGACCGCCCAGGTGAGCTCCCGCCTGATCATCACCCTGGTCCAGGTCCTCATCCTGCTCGGAGTCGGCCTGTGGTTCGGCGTCCAGCTGGTGGGCAGCGTGCTCGTTGTCCTGCTGCTGTCACTCCTCGGTGGGGTGGTGTTCCTGGCCATGGGTTTCGGGGTGGCGGGGTGGGCCAAGAACGAGAACCAGGCGGCTCCGGTGGCGAATCTCATCAGCCTGCCGATGATGTTCCTGTCGGGATCGTTCTTCCCGCGCGAGGCCATGCCCGAGTTCCTCCAGGGCGTGACTCGCTTCCTGCCGCTCACCTACCTCAACGACGCGCTGCGGGCGGTCATCAACGACGGGGCCGGACTCGACGTCATCGGGACCTCCATCATCGGCCTGGTCGTCTGGGGGGTCCTCTCCTTCCTGATCGCCGCCCGCCTGTTCAAGTGGGAATAGGAGCGAGCCCGTGAGCGTCAAATGGATCCTGCGGGTCGAGTCGGCTGCGATCGGCCTGCTGGGCGTGGTCGCCTTCCTGACCCTGGGTGGATCGCCACTGCTGCTCGTTCCCGCGCTGCTCGCCCCGGACCTTTCGGCGCTTGGCTACCTGGCTGGGCCGCGCGTGGGCGCCGTCACCTACAACCTGGTCCACAACTGGGCGCTGGCCGTGGCATTCGTCTTCCTTGCCATGTTCAGCGACGAGCTGTGGCCACGCCAGGTGGCGGCCATCCTGGCCGCTCATGTCGGCTTTGATCGGGCCCTTGGCTACGGTCTGAAGCTACCGACCAGCTTCCGGGACACCCACCTGGGCCGAATCGGGCGGGACCCTGCCGGCCCTTCCGGCTCCGCATAGTCCGATGGCGCCCGTCGCCGGGCGCCATCTCCCCCTGGTCGCTGTTCGCTCAGGCCATGGCCGGCGTTGGGGCCGCGCCCTCCTCTGCCGGTCGGTACAGGTCGCCGGAGAAGAGCCACCTGCGAGCGGTGGGTCCCACGCGCTGACCTGCGAAGAAGTCGAGGCCATAGAAGTTGCCTGACCCGATGTAGCCGAGGAAGAAGGTGACCAGCGCGTAGGTCAGGTGCTGGTTCACGATCCCGAACTCGAAGTCCCAGGCGGCGACGAAGAACAGCAGCATCATGAGCGTGCCCATCGCGGCGCCGAAGCGGGTCAGCAGGCCGAGGATCAGGCTGACCCCGATCGCGACCTGGCCCCACGGAACCAGGAGGTTGATCGCGGTCATCGCCGCCTCGTTGTCGGCCATGCTCGCCCAGAAGCTCTGGGTCGGGTTGAAGACCTGGTCACCGGGGTCCCCGATGAAGAACGGCCAGCCCAGGCTCCCGCCGGTACCTCCGCCCAGGAACCCGGCGGCAGACCACTCGCCGCCCGCGCCGATGACCTTCTCCAGCCCAGCCCACAGGAAGATGATGCCGACGGCGACTCGGAGCACGGCCACTCCGAGCTGATGCCTTCGATCGACGACTTGCATGGCCAACGCCTCCCTTCCAGAGCGGCCTGATTCCCCGCTTGTCGTCCCGCAGTCTATTCCTGAACCACACGGTCAAAGCGGGCCGAATGGCACGAAATCGCGGGCCTCGATGCCCGCGGATTCAGGTCCCTCCGCCAAGGCGATGCTTGGCCACGAACGCGGCGGCCTGGGCGCGTCGCTGAAGGCCGAGCTTGGACAGGATGGACGAGACGTAGTTCTTCACCGTCTTGTCGGACAGGAAGACCTCGGCGGCGATCTCCCGATTCGTCTTTCCCTCGGCGACCAACAGGAGGATCTTGCGTTCCTGCGACGTCAGCTCGGCCAGCTCATCCTGCGCATCCCCGGCGGCCATCCGGCGCACGCGGGCGAGCACGCGCTCGGTGACGGCTGGATCGAGGAGCGAGTCACCGCGTCCGACGGACTCGAGGGCCGCCACCAAGTCGCGGCCGCGGATCTCCTTGAGAAGGTAGCCGCTGGCTCCCGCCAGGATGGCCGCCAGGACGGCCTCTTCATCCGGGTAGCTGGTCAGCATCACGACCCGGGTGGCGGGGAGCTCGTCGCGGATGGCCCGACAGGCCTCGACTCCGCTCCCGTCAGGCAGGCGGACGTCCATGAGCACGAGGTCCGGCTTGAGGTGTCGCGCTGCCGCGATGGCCTCCGCCACCGTCCCGGCCTCCCCCGCGACCAGGAACGCGGGGCGCCGCTCGATGAGAGCCCGCAGGCCCTGGCGCACGACCTCGTGATCGTCGACCAGGAGCAGTCGAAGAGGACGGGTGGGCGGAGCGGTTTCCTGCGGGGCACTCATCTGGTGCCTTCCTCGATGTGCCTTGGGATGTCGGCCATGACGCGGGTGCCGCCGCCCGCTGTGGAGGTGACTGTGAGTCGGCCGCCCATGGCCGTGGCCCGATCCTGCATATTGCCCAGCCCGTGGTGCCGGCCATCGCGCGGCGCTGCCACGTCGAAGCCCCGCCCATCGTCCGCGATCGTGAGCCGCGCCTGGTCGCCCGCGACGGTCAGGTGGATGGTGGCGTAGTTGGCTCCGGCATGACGCTCGATGTTGCTCAACCCCTCCCGGGCGATGGCCACCAGCTGATTGGCGACCGCAGGTGGCAGCAGCAGGTCTCCTTCGACCTCGACGATGACCTCGGGCGTACCACTCCGCCCGGCCTCATCGGCCAGCTCGAGGAGCGCGGCGTGCAGATCGCCGGCCGAGAGGAGCCGCGGGCGAAGGTCGTAGATGAAGGTGCGGATATCGCCGATCGCGGACTGCAGCGCCTCGATCGATCGCTCGATGCGCCCGCGCGCCTCGTCGGGCTCCTCGTCCATGAGCTCGGGCACATCGTCGAGCGAGAGCGTCACCGCGTCGAGGCGCTGGATGACACCGTCATGCAGATCCCGCCCAATCCGGTCCCGCTCTTCCAGGACCGCAAGCCGTCGCACCTCGGCGTGCAGTCGGGCGGTATCGATGGCAATTGCGGCGTGCAGGGCGAACCGCTCGACGAGCTGTTGGTCGTCCAGGCTGAACTCGGCCGCTCCTCGCTTGTTCGTGAGGTAGAAGTTCCCGATCGCTCGACTGCGGATTCGCACTGGCACGCCCAGGAAGCTGCGCATCGGCGGGTGATGGGGCGGGAAGCCGCTACGCCGGTCATCGGTCGACACGTCGGCGATCCGAAGCGACCGGCCCTCGCGGATGATCACGCCGAGCAGCCCCCTGCCCGTGGGCAGGGCGCCGATCCGCCGGCGCTCGGCGTCGCCGATCCCACTCGTGACGAAGCGCTCGAGGGTCTCGTCCGGTCCGATGATCCCGAGGGCGGCATACTCGCCGTCGGCCAGGTCGCGGACGCGGTCGACGATGAGCTGGAGAACCCGATCGAGGTCGAGGACGCCGGCGATGCTTCGAACCGCGGCGTCCAGCGCGTCGCGCTCGCGGAGAGACCGATCAGCGACGGCGACCTGATCCATGCCCGGGACAATATCAGGCCGTCAGGCAGACCAGCCCTGGGCAGGGGTGCTCACTCCGGCATCGAGCAGGCGCGCCGTTCGTCCCGTTCCCGGGCGACCGTGACGAGGAGACGGCACTCGAGGCAGTCGCGCATGGTCACTGAACCAAGGCGTGGGCAGGTGACCCGGTCGTCGCGCACGTCGCGAGTGTGGCCGTAGCAGACGATCCAGGAGCCGCCCGGCGGGACGTCGCCGGAGCCGGTTTCCCGAGCCTGGGGGCGGGATGGCCAGGCGGCCATCAGCGGTCGATCGCCGCGACCTCGACAACGCTGCCCGCGATCTCGCGTCCCCATTTCGCGATGGCGGGCCAGTCGCGGAAGTCGCCATACGGGGCGCGGACCAACTTGATCACCGCCCGTTCAGCGAAACCCAGGTTGGGCTGGTCGAGACGACCCGCGAAGACCTGATGGTCGCGCGCGCCCGACTTCTCCCTGACCATGCTCACGTCGACCGGATCTCCGGCCGGGGCCGGAGGATCGCCGAGCGGTCCGCTCGAGAAGAGCCATACCGGCAGCGCCCGGAGCTCGGCTTGAAAACGGTCAACGAAGGTCTTGGCAGGCTCGAGCCAGTGCCCCGCGTAGACGCCGCTCCCGAGAATCACCGCGTCCACGTCATCGAGCGCGGTGACGTCTTCCGCGCGCCCGGTGAAGGCCTCGATCCCCTCCGACTCGAGCGCCGCGGCAATCGCATCCCCAATCTCATGTGTCGCGCCGTGTTTCGAGGCAGTCGCGACCAACACCCGTGTCATCTCAGGTCACCTCCTGGCGCACAGGTTTACCCGCAGGGGGTCCCGAGGTCACCGGCCAAATGGCCCCTCATATCGGGCCGTCTGCTCCATGACCGGTCGAAACGGATCCGCAACCCTGACCGTCAATCCGCCGCCGCGACAGGAGAACGCCATCCCAGCCCTCGCCCCAGCCAACGGTGCCACTCGGCTGCGCGCGAGAGTGCGTGCAGAGCTCGAGCTCTCCCAGGTCGGCCGCCTGCTCGAGCCGGGCGGCCCCGACGGCTGGCTCGGGGTCTCCGTCAGCGGCGGTCCGCCGGATATGCGGCGGTACGCGACCGACCTCACGGTGGGCCGATCGGCTGCCGGATCCCGGTTGGCGCTCCGCAAGTCGGCTTTTGTCGACGTGGGGTCGATCAGGCGCGGCGCGCACGTCCTTCGGGTCGAGATCAGCTGGCGGTCAACCTCTCTGGCACCGCTGTTTCCGGTCTTTTCGGGGTGGCTGACGGTACGATCGGATGAGATCGCGCTCGACGGCTGCTACGTCCCTCCAGGAGGCCGGATGGGGTACGTCGCCGATCGCGTCCTGATGCATCGCGCCGCCGGGTACACCGCAGATTGGCTATTGGGCGAACTCGTCCGGGCTGCCGCTTCTCCCCCGACCACGTTGCACCAAGCCCCTACCCTCACCAACGAGTAAGAAGGAGCGAATTCCATGGGCCGTCTGTTCGTCTACGCCGCGGCGGTCGCGAGCGTCATCCTGCTGTCGCTGATCTACGTCATCGTGGCGGCCGGCTCCGAGCT
>DASTEQ010000113.1:0-4135 GCA_035709505.1 Candidatus Limnocylindria bacterium | reverse complement strand
AGGGCGTTCTCTGCCACGTGGCACGGTACGCCGGTGACCTGCGTGAGCAGCCGATCGATATTGCGGAGCAGCGAGCCACCGCCCGTCATGACCATGCCCTTGTCGATGATGTCGCTGGCCAGCTCGGGTGGCGTCTGCTCGAGCACGCTGCGGACCGCCGAGATGATCTGCTGGAGCGGCTGCTCAATGGCCTCGGTGATCTCCCCGCTGTTCATCGGGATCGTCCGCGGCAGCCCGGCGATGAGGTCACGGCCCTTGACCTCCATCGTCAGCGGCTCGTCCAGGGGGAGGGCGGACCCGATCCGGATCTTCACCTCCTCCGCCGTCCGCTCCCCGATCATCAGGTTGTACTTGCGGCGGACGTAGCTCGCGATCGCTTCGTCGAATCGGTTGCCGCCGACGCGCACCGAGTCCGAGACCACGATCCCACCCAGCGCAATGACCGCCACCTCGGTCGTGCCGCCCCCGATGTCGATGATCATGTTCCCGGACGGGCCGCTGATCGGGACGTTGGCCCCGATCGCCGCCGCCAGCGGCTCCTCGATGAGGAAGGCGTCGCGCGCGCCCGCCTTCAATGCCGCGTCACGAACCGCGCGCTTCTCGACGCTGGTCACGCCGGACGGCACGCTGATCATCACGTCAGGCCGAAAGATTCGGACGCGGGCCACCTTGTTGATCACGTAATGAAGCATGGCCTCCGTGATGAGGTAGTCCGCAATGACCCCATCGCGCATGGGGCGGATGGCCCGAACGTTCCCCGGCGTGCGACCGATCATCTCGCGCGCCTCCTCCCCGACCGCCACGAGGCGGTTCTCGTCCTCCGAGATGGCGACGACAGACGGCTCGTTCAGGACGACGCCCTTGCCCTGGACGTAGACGAGGATGTTGGCGGTGCCAAGGTCGATGCCGATCTTCATGCGCGGCCGATCTGAGGGAGCGGGGTGGGCGGCGAGTATATCGGCCGGTCGCTGACCCTCAGTCGGTCACCCGCCCGATCCGGGCGCCGAGGCCGACCAGCTTGGACTCGAACGCCTCGTAACCGCGGTCGACATGCTCGACGCCGCTGATCGTGCTCGTTCCCTCGGCGGCCAGGGCGGCGAGGACCAGGGTCGCCCCGGCGCGCAGGTCCGGGATCTGCAGGAACCTGCCGTGCAGCTGGGCCGGCCCCACGATGCGGGCGTGCCTGGCGTCAGAGACCTCGATCTCGGCTCCCATCTTCACCAGCTCGGCCGTGTACTCGAGACGGTCGGAGTAGATGGTCTCGTGGATCGTGCTCTCCCCCGACGCCTGGGTCATGAGTACCGCGAGCGGTGCCTGGAGGTCGGTCGCCAGCCCTGGATAGGCCTCGGTCCTGATCGCCGCGGACCGATACGTCCCCGAGGGAGCGCCGACCACGCGGAGCGCCTGGCCGCCATTGGTGTCCACCGTCTCGTGGGACACGCCCATCCTGGCCAGGACATCGGTGAATGCGCCCAGGTGCTCCGGCTCGAACCCGGTGACGGTGGCCTCCCCGCCGCTGGCCGCCGCGGCCACCGCGAACGTGCCCGCCTCGATCCGGTCGCCGACCACGGTGTGCTCGACGCCGTTCAGGCTGGTCACGCCCTCCACCTCGAGGACGTGGGCGGCGGTCCGTTCGATCCGAGCCCCCATTGTTCTGAGCATGGCGACCAGGTCGTCCACCTCCGGCTCCTGTGCCGCGTTCTCGATGACCGTGGTCCCGTCAGCCAGGCAGGCGGCCAGCAGGGCGTTCTCGGTGCCCATCACCGTGACGTATGGGAACGCGATCCGGGCACCGCGGAGCCGCTCGGCTCGGGCGAAGTAGTAGCCGTTGCGGTATTCGATCTCCGCCCCCAGGGCGTGCATCGCCTCGACATGGAGATCCACCGGCCGCCGACCGATCCGATCGCCACCGGGGTTGCTGATGATGACCCGGCCGTGTCGGACCAGGAGCGGGCCGAGGAGGATGAAGGAGGACCGCATCTTCATCGCCGCCTCGAGCGGGACGAACAGCCACTCCGGCCCGCGGTCGCGGAGCTCGATGGTGTGCTCGTCGACATCGATCCAGGCGAAGCCGATGTCGGCCATCGTCTCGCGCATGATCGCCACGTCGCTGATCCGCGGCACGTTGCGCAGCGTGACCGGCTCATCGGTCAGGATCGCCGCGGCCATCTCCTTCAGGACCGCGTTCTTCGCGCCGGCAACGCGAACCTCGCCCCGGAGGGGGACACCGCCCTCGATCACATACCGATCCATGCCCCGGCCCTACGCGGGCCACGCCTCCTTCCACTCATGTCCCCCGAGGTGGTGGCCGTCACACAGCCCCAGCCGGCCGCCCATGTGGCGCGACGGCAGGAGCGGCTGCATGCCCTCCTCGACGGCGTTCGGCTGGCGGTTGCAGAGCATGTACCGATGCTCGCGCAGCCAGTCGTACAGGTGCGCGCTCGAGCAGAAGACGAATCGCCGGGTGAAGTTCGGGTTGCCGACCAGGTCCGGACCACCGGCGGTACCGATCGGTCCGCTCTCCCGGACGATCTCGATCCGCACCGGGAGGGCGCCCGACCGGGCGCCGCACTGCTCGCAGCTCAGCATCCGCGCGTGCCGATCACCCGAGGTAGTGGTCCCCGTCGTCTTCCCGGTGGCGGGCGACGAACTCGGGGTCGAGGTTGGGATCCGATCCGGGGGGCGAGCCGCGATGGGGCTTGAAGTCGACCGGGCAGATGAACGGGTACTCCCGGCTGATCTTGCGGAACTCCTGCATCCGGCGAAACGGTGGCTTCCCCTTGTCGGCGGTCACCGGCGCAGCGTAGATCAGCGGCGCTGGCTCCGTCGGGTGGCGATTCGCTCGCGCATGAGCGCGGTCTGGAGCGCGGCGCGAACCCGGGCGAGGTCAACCGGATCGTGCACCGCCTCGAGGTCGGCCTCGGCCGCCTTGCGAGCCTCTGCCGCCGCGGCCGCGTCGATCGCGTCGGAGTGCTCTGCGACGAAGGCCATGACCACGACCTTCTCGGGGCGGACCTCGACGAAGCCGCCGCTGATGAGCATGAACTGGACAGTCCCTGCCTGACGGATCCGTAGCTCCCCGGTGCCGAGGGCAGTGACCAGCGGGGTGTGGTGGGGCAGGATGCCCAGCTCCCCCTCGATGCCGGGCACGACCACCGAGTCGACGTCGTCGGTGAACACCCGACCATCGGGAGAAACGACCTCGAGGCGCAGGGTCATCGGTCTTCCACCGTCATCGGTCTTTCACAAGCATCGGTCAGGCGGCGGAGCTCATCTGCTCTGCCTGTTCAACGGCCTCCTCGATGGAGCCGACCATGTAGAACGCCTGCTCGGGGAGCTGGTCGTGCTTGCCGTCGAGGATCTCGCGGAAGCCGCGGACCGTCTCCTTGCGCTCAACGTACTTGCCGTCGCGTCCGGTGAACTGGGCGGCCACGAACATCGGCTGGCTCATGTAGCGCTGGAGGCGCCGGGCGCGGGCGACGGTGACCTTGTCCTCCTCCGACAGCTCGTCCATGCCCAGGATGGCGATGATGTCCTGGAGGTCCCGGTAGCGCTGGAGGGTCTGTTGGACCTCGCGCGCGACCTGGAAGTGGTCCTCCCCCACCACCCGCGGGTCGAGCACGGTCGAGGTACTGGTCAGCGGGTCGACGGCCGGGTAGATGCCGAGCTCGACGATCGAGCGCTCGAGGCGGATGGTCGAGTCGAGGTGGCCGAAGGTCGTGGCCGGCGCTGGGTCGGTGTAGTCGTCGGCCGGGACGAAGATCGCCTGGAGCGAGGTGATCGATCCCTTCCTCGTCGAGGTGATCCGCTCCTGGAGGTCTCCCATCTCGGTGGCCAGCGTCGGCTGGTAGCCCACCGCCGACGGCATGCGGCCGAGGAGCGCGGAGACCTCGGAGCCCGCCTGGGTGAACCGGAAGATGTTGTCGATGAAGAGGAGGATGTCGCGCCCCTCCTCGTCGCGGAAGTACTCGGCCATGGCGAGCGCGGACAGGCCGACCCGCTGGCGGGCGCCGGGCGGCTCGTTCATTTGCCCGAAGACCAGCACGGTCTTCGAGAGCACGGAGGTCTTCGAGCCGTCCGCGTGGGTGATCTGCGCCTCCTTCATCTCGTTCCAGAGGTCGTTCCCCTCGCGCGT
>DASTEQ010000112.1:0-14688 GCA_035709505.1 Candidatus Limnocylindria bacterium | reverse complement strand
ACGTACGCGGTGTTCGTCGCGTCCGCGTTGGCGCCGACCGCGAAGGCGACCGATACGTCCTCGAGGTCGGCTCCCAGCTCCTCCAGGAAGGAGAGGAACTGCTCGTTTACGTCGGCATCCAGGAAGTCGGGGCCGCTCATCGACGTCGACTGGAAGAAGATGATGCCCGCGGCCTCCTCGGGCAGGGTGGCTTCCAGCTCGGGGTTGCCAACGAGGGACGGGTTGGGGTCGGTGGACCCGGCGCCGGCCTCCGAGCCGTCCGCCGATGGCGACGGAGGCGAGGCTGACGGCTGACAGGCGGTGAGGACCAGCGCCGCGATCGCGGCGCCGAGCAGGAAACGCAGGCGCATCGGTCTGGGGAGGGTACCCCTCAGCGGAGGTACTCGCTCCGCTCCCGTTTCAGGAACCGGCCGTCCCCCTTCGAACCGAGCCACTCGTCGCCGTCGACGATGACCTTTCCGCGAGACAGGACGACGTCCGCGCCTCCAGTCACCTCGCGGCCCTCATAGCAGGAGTAGTCCACGTCCATGTGGTGGGTCGAGGCGCTGATCGTGTGGCGCCGGTTCGGGTCGTAGACGACCAGGTCCGCATCCGCACCGACGGCGACGGCTCCCTTGCGCGGCAGGCCGAAGAGGCGGGCGGGGGCGGTGGAGATCACCTCCACCCAGCGGTTGGGGGTGAGGTGCCCGCCGACCACGCCGCCGTCATGCAGCAGGTCGACCCGGTTCTCGACGCCGGGCAGGCCATTGGGCACCTTCCGGAAGTCGCCCTTGCCCATGTCCTTCTGGCCGTGGAAGTCGAACGGGCAGTGGTCGGTGCTGACGACCTGGAGGTCGTCGTGGACCAGGCCCTTCCACAGCTCCGGGGCGTGGTCCGCGGGCCGGAGCGGCGGGGAGCAGACGAACTTCGCGCCCTCGAATCCATTCCCCATGTCCTCGAGGGTCAGGAACAGGTACTGGGGGCACGTCTCGGCGAACGCGGGCAGGCCTTCGTCCCGGGCGCGGCGCACCTCGTCGAGGGCATGCCGTGCGGAGAGATGGACGATGTACACCGCCGCGCCGGCGGTCTGGGCGAGGCGGATGACCCGGTTGGTGGCTTCGCCCTCGAGGACGGGCGACCGGGACACGCCGTGGTAGTAGGGATCGGTATGACCCTCGTCAAAGGTCTGGCCAGCGACGACGTCGATGGCCAGCCCGTTCTCGGCGTGCATCATGATCAGGCCGCCGTTGCGGGCGGTCTGCTGCATGGCCCGGAAGATCGCGCCGTCGTCGGAGAAAAAGACGCCCGGGTAGGCGGTGAACAGCTTGAAGGTGGTCACCCCCTCGTCGACCAGGGTGTCCATCTCGGCCAGGACGTCGTCGCGGACGTCGCTGATGATCATGTGAAAGCCGTAGTCGATGGTCGCGTTGCCGTCCGCCTTGGCGTGCCACGTATCAAGACCCTCACGCAGGCTCTTGCCGCGCGGCTGGACAGCGAAGTCGATGATCGTGGTCGTGCCCCCGAACGCCGCCGCGCGCGTGCCGGACTCGAACGTGTCCTTGGCGAACGTGCCGCCGAACGGAAGTTCCATATGAGTGTGGACGTCGATCGCGCCCGGAATCACCCACCTGCCGCCGGCATCGATGGTCGTGTCGGCGGTCGTGGAGGCCGCGAGGTCAGTACCGATGAGCGCAATCGAATTGCCGTCGACCAGGACATCGCCGGTGGTCGTTGCGTCGGCGTTGACGATCGTGCCGTTGGTGATCAGCGTGCGCATCGGTCCTCCGAAGGCTCGTGAACGACTGCTGGGAGTGGTGGTCGCGATGGTAGCGCGGCGCGATCAGGCATCGAGGTCGTAGGTGAAGGTCGTCAGGAAGAATCCAGGCGAGATCTCGATGTCGGCTCCCTGGACCGCCCCCATGGCGGCATAGAAGCCGACCGCCATTGGGTCCGACTTGATGAGGAGGCGGTTGCGATGCCTGGACGCCTCGATGACGGCGTGGTCCCACAGCCGCCGGCCGTAGCCGGCGCCGATGCGATGGGTCTCGAGGAACAGGTAGATGAGCTCGACGTGGTCGGCCTCGATGCCGAGCCCGTAGAACCCGATGAGACCAGCGCCATCCTCGAGCACGAACACCGGACACCGCGCGACATAGTCGCCGGTCGGGAGGCCTGTTGCCCGAAGCGCGTCGACGGCGTCCGGGTGCGTGAGGTGGTGCCCCCAGTAGCTCACGCCGGCAATCACGATGTCGCCGAGCCGACTGGCCTCGCTTGGATCAGCGCGGCGGAATGTCGCCTCAGCTTCACTCCCCGATGCGGTGTCCACTCGCCGATGGTCGTCCTGAGAACTAAGCCGAGGTGGCCTCGGCGTAGGCCGCGGCGAAGCCGGCGATACCGGGCTCGACCATGTCGTCAGTCGCGGTCAGGCTGATCCGGAACCAGCCGGGCACCTCGACGATCGAGCCAGGAAGAACGAGGACCCGGTGCTTGGCCAGGATGTCGGTAAACGCCACGTCGTCGTCGATCGGTGAGCGGACCATCGCGTAGAACGTGCCCTCTGGCATGGTCGACTCGTACCCGATCTCGCGCAGCGCCTCGATGAGCCGGTCGCGGCGTCGCTGCATGGCAGGCATGTCGATCAGCAGCGGCTCGAGGTCCGGCAGGGCGTGCTGGAGGAGGGCATTCGGCCAGGCATACCCGGTCGCGAACTGGGCCACGAAGACGGTCTCGCGGAACGCCTCGCGGTCGGGCATGGTCGGCGGCACGGTCAGGTAGCCGACGCGTTGCCCGGGAGCCAGCAGCTGCTTCCCGTAGGAATAGGTGACGACGGTGTACGGATAGACCTCCGCCGGGGAGTGATACGCGATTCCGTCGAACAAGATCCGTCGGTATGGCTCGTCACTGATGAGGTAGATCGGGTGACCGATGCGCTCTGAGGCATCGGTCAAGACCTGGGCCAAGCGGGCCAGGGTCTCGAGGGGGTAGACCCGACCGCTGGGGTTCTGCGGCGAGTTGAAGATGATCGCCCTCGTGCGTGGCGTTATCGCGGCCGCGATCTCGTCGAAGTCGGGCTCGAATGCCGGCGGCGCCAGATGTGCCCGGATCGGGGTCGCTCCGGAGGCCAGGATCTGGAACTCGTAGAAGAACCACGGCGGCGACAGGAAAATCACCTCGTCGCCGGGCTCGGCCAGCGCCCGCATCGCCACCGCCAACGCGGCGAAGCCTCCGTTGGTCATGGCCACGTCCTCGGGATCCCACTCCATGCCCGTGCTCGCGCTCAGGCTGCGCGCGACCGCGATCCGCGCCTTTGGCTCGCTCACCTTGTAGGCGAACCAGTTCCGGCGCCGCGGCTCGAGGTGCGTGCGCAGGGTGTCGATGTACTCGGTCATCGGCGCTTCGAGCGGGTTGCCGACCGCGAAGTTCGACACCTCCGGGTTCTCGTTCAGCTTGCTGAAGGGGCCTTCGAAGAAGTCGATGAACCCCTGGATGCTGTCGCGCAGCTGGTCGATGTGGCGGGCGGACGTGGTGGTCATGGGCCGGATACCTCAGCGCTGGGCGGCGGCGATCGCCCCCAGAAGGACGGTCTTGGGCGGGAAGTCTTCGCAGTACTGATACCGATGGGCGAGCTGGATGCGGCCGTCCACGGCAACCACGAACTCCCCGGGGAGCTGCCACGGGGAATCCACGACCGCCCGTTCCGTGCCACGCCGCGGCTCGCAGAACATCGTCTGTGCGGTCTCCATGTCGTTCGGCCTCCACGGGAAGTCGTGGAGGATCTGGGCCGGGGTCCCCTCCAGCAGCCCATAGGCGCGGTACGCCTTCCGCTCCGGGTCGCACAACAGTGGGAACCGATAGCCACGCCGGGTGGCGACCGCCGCCGCCCGCTCCGGCTCCGCCTGGCAGACGGCCACGACCGTGGCCCCGGCCTCCGTGAACGCGTCGAGCTCGTCCCGCAGGGCTTCCCAGCGCTCCATGAGGCATGAGCAGCCGAAGTGCCGCATGAAGATGACGAGCGCCGGCCCGTACGCCCAGAACTCCGACAGCCGTCGGTTCCCGCCGGACGTGTCCGGCAGCTCGAGATCGGGCGCCTCGTCCCCGGGCTGTGCCGGGAGAGCCTCGTACCGGGTCCAGGTCGGCCCTTCCAGCCATCCGGCGACCCATCGTTCCTCGGCGGCCTGCTGGAGCTGTTCGACAGTCATCGGTCATCCCGTGCGGCGACCCGAGCAGGGTAGCGCCTCGGGAGGACTGACCGCCGGAGGGTCAGGTCTGCGGGGTGAGGACGCCTCCTCGCGGCTGTGCGGCCAGCAGGCTCAGTCCGGCACCGAACCAGCCGAGCCCGTTCAGCACGATCCCGGTCAAGGCGAGGAACTCAAGGGTCGCGGGCGGTGTGGCGGTCAGGCTGATGGCGAGACCGATCATGGCGAGAGGCGCGCCTACCGCGAATGCCAGCCCGACCGGCCACGGGAACAGGCCGATCGCGAGCATCGTGCCTCCGAGTACGGCGGTGCCCAGCCAGAGCGCAATATCGGCGTGGAACCCAGCCTCCCCGCTTGACGGTGGCAGAGCACCCGCCAGGCCGAGAGCGAAGGTGATGGCTCCGGTGCCAAGGCCGAGAGCGCAGGCTACGAAGCCAAGCCAGGCCAGGGCCGGTCGAACAGCGACCTGCCGGAGGTGGATCCCCACCAGACCGATGCATGCCAGCGTGTAGATGGCCGAAACGCGGATGGCGTTCTGCTCGGGGTTGCCGAACCCAATGTTGAGGGCGCCAAGGACGAGGATCAGGCCGACGCCCAGGGCGGCGAGACCGGCGAGACGAGTGAACATGCGGAACCTCCCTTCGGGAGCCTGGGGGAACAGGTGGGCATCGACCGCCCCCCAGGCGATGTCGACGAGGGCGATGCCTGTCGGCCGCGATTCTTCGAGGAGGGCGAGGAACTCCTCGCCATATCGGTCGCGCCACGCGGCCGGGTAGAGACCGACCAGCCGCCGCGGGCTCATCCCGCGCCTTCCTCAAGCCGGCGCATGGCACGGCCGGCGAAGCGCTGCATCTGGGCGAGGTGTGCCTCGAGTGTCGTCGCCCCGAGCCCAGTGAGCCGGTACGGCCGACGCCGGTCGTCCGACGGGACGGCCTCGATCAGGCCTCTCCGCTCCAATCGAGCGAGGGCGGCGTACAGGGTCCCCGGGCCGAGGGTCTGCCCGGCCAGCCGCTCGGCTTCCTGCATGATCGCGTAGCCATGCTTCGGGCCATCGGCCAGGCTGGCCAGCACGAGCAGGGCGGGTGCCGCGAAGGGGCTCAGCTCCTCGGTCGGGGATGGTTTCCTGGTCATCGGATGACTCCGTGGGCAATATATCGTACGACGATATAGCGCGACACGATACATGTCAACCCCGGCCGTCGCGCCAGCAGACCTTCAGTCGTCCGAGTGACGTTCCCCGCGATGCATCCAGGGCGTGAAAGTGATGCCAACCAGCAGGCCCTCCGGGCTCAGGAGGCGGGCCACGGTCTGGCCCCACGGCTCGGTGACTGGCTGCTTGAGGAGCCGATGCCCGGCCACCTCGAGCTCGGCTGCGGCATCCCCTACCGCGTCCCCCGATAGGACATCGACCTCGAGCCAGGCCTGCGGCGTGGGCACCTCGTCCGGCCAGACCTTCGTCCCGAAGCACGACTCGGCGGCCTCGGGGAGCGGCCACGCGGCGAAGGCATTCACACCCTTGACATCGTCGGTGCCCCAGTAGTCGGGCGCGATCTCCTCCATGGGCAGACCGAGATCGTCGCGCCAGAACGCCAGGCTGGCGGAGGTATCGGTCGTGATCGGTCCGAAGCCGGCGACGAACGCGATTCTCACCGCGTCATGCCGCCGTGACGCCGCGAAGCGCGGGGATCACCTCGCGGCCGTATCGGTCGAGCTGCTCCTCCTCGTCGCCGTTCATGAGGTACAGGTTGAACTGGTCGACCCCGGCATCGGCCAGCTCGTGGAGCTTGGCGATGTGCTCCGCCGGCTCGCCGAGGATGCAGAAGCGGTCGGTCACTTCGTCGCCCACGAACGCGGCGTTCGTCGACCCTACCTCGGCATGGTGCAGGTAGTCGTATCCCTCGCGATCGGTGACGTACCCGGTCAGAGTCTCGGGAAGCTGCTCGCGCGGGTACTTATTGACCAGGTCCACGACATGGTTTGACACGAGCGCCGGGAACCAGCGGGTCCGGTCCTGACCGATGTCGCGCGGGCCGACGTGGGCTGGCGCGGCGGCCTGGACCTTGATCGTCCCCGGTGGCCGGCCGGCCGCTGCCTCCGCCTCGCGAAGCTGCGCCACGAACCAGCGGATGAGGTCGGGGTCGGCGAGCTGGAGGATCAGGCCATCCGCCACCCGACCGGTCATGGCCAGGGCCATCGGCCCGTAGCCGGCGACCCACACTGGCAGGGTCCACGAGCCGGCCCAGGTGAGCTGGATCTCGGTCCCCTCGTAGGTGACGGCCCGCCCCTCGACCAGGTCGCGGATGACGGTGATCGCCTCCTCGAGCGTCTTCATGGTGGTTGGGGGCTTGCCCAACACCCGCCGGGCACTGTCGCCGCGCCCGATGCCCAGGTCCATCCGACCGCCGCTGATCTCGTTCAGCGCGGCGAGGGTCGACGCCGTGACGGAGGGCTCGCGGGTGGCCGGGTTGGTGACGCAGGTCCCAAGCCGCATCGCGGTCGTGGCCTGGGCCATGAGGGTCAGGGCGGGATACGGGTCGCGCCACAGGACGTGACTGTCGAACACCCAGCCGTAGGTGAAGCCGGCCGCTTCCGCCCGGCGGGTCAGGTCGAGCGTGCGGTCGGTGGCGTTCTCGAGCTTGAGGGTGAACCCGAAGTCCATCGGTAGAGCAGTCTGCCGTCTGGGGACGGCTTACGGTCGGACGAGGTCGTCGTACGCGTCCGGCCGCCGGTCGCGGAAGAACTGCCACGTCTGGCGAACCTCGTTGATCTTGTCCAGGTCGAGGTCACGGACAAGGAGCTCCTCGTTGTGGGGATCGCCGACGTCGCCGATGAACTGGCCGCGCGGGTCCACGAAGTACGACTGCCCGTAAAAGTCGTCATCTCCCAGCGGCTCGATGCCGACCCGGTTGATCGTGCCCACGAAGTAGCCGTTGGCCAGGGCGTGGGAGACCTGCTCCACGCGCCAGAGGTACTCGCTCAGGCCGCGGGACGTGGCCGACGGGATGAACACGAGCTCCGCTCCGTTCAGGCCCAGCGCCCGCGCGCCCTCCGGGAAGTGGCGGTCATAGCAGATGTAGACGCCCACCTTGCCCACGGCCGTGTCGAACACGGGATACCCCAGGTTGCCGGGCCGGAAGTAGAACTTCTCCCAGAAGCCTTTGACGTGGGGGATGTGGGTCTTGCGGTACTTCCCGAGGTACGACCCGTCGGCGTCGATGACCGATGCCGTGTTGTAGTAGATCCCGGTCGTCTCCTCGTCCTCCTCGTACATCGGTACGACGAGGACCATGCCCGTCTCCTTGGCCAGGGCCTGCATCCGCTTGGTCGTCGGCCCGTCGGGGATCTTCTCGGTGTAGGCGTAGTACTGCGGATCCTGGACCTGGCAGAAGTAGGGGCCGTAGAACAGCTCCTGGAAGCACATGACCTGGGCGCCCTGCTTGGCGGCCTCGCGCGCGTAGCGCTCGTGCTTCTCGATCATCGAGTCCTTGTCGCCGGTCCACTCGGCCTGCAGCAGCGCTGCCTTGACGATGCGCGCCATCGGTCTTCTCAGCCCTCCATCGGAACCCGCTTCGGGTGACCAGGGAGCCGATACTCTACACCCGACCTTCCGCACGTCTGGAGCCCATGTCAGTACGTCGACCAAGGGCGATTGCCCGATTTGGGTTCGGCCTCGCGTTCGCCGTCTCCGGACTCGTCCTGAGCACCGCCCCCGCGCAAGCCGCGTGCGGCTTGACCGCGGAGGCTGTCGACGGCGCTCCGTTGGCGTTCGTCGGGAGTCTGGTCGACGTGGGCTCAGGAGGATCGACCGGAACCTTCGAGGTCGAGGATGTGTGGAAGGGCGAGTCGCTCGATGCCGGCGAGCTCGTGACCGTGGAAGTCGACGCCGGCGGAGTGTTCGGGTTGTTCGAATTGCCGCCTGAGGGCACGCCGGTCCAATTCCTCGTCTTGGCAGCCCTCCGCGACGACGGGCGACTGAGAACCGGAGCGAGTTGTTCGTTGTTCCCTTTCCCGTGGTCGACGGACTACCTGGAGTTCCGACCAGTTGATGCCCCGGCGGCGGGCGACCAGGCACTGGGTATCGCGCACCTGGCTCTAATGGTGGCCGCCCTGGCGGGTGTCGTTTTGTTGTTCGGGCTTGCCTTGCGAGGTCGGCCGGGAATCCCCTGACCTGCCCGTCAGTCGAAGACCTCGTCCGCGCGGGCCAGGACCCACAGCACGAAGACGTATGCCGCGCCCACCCCCAGGCAGACCAGAACGCCGAACCCGACCCCGGCGGTCATGACCGTCCGGAACCAGTCGGCGAACCACTCGGGAACGCGGTCGAACTCCCGCAGGTCGGGCAGAGCGGCCACCCACACGATGGACCCCAGCACGCTGAGGATCAAGATCGCCAGGGCGGTGCCACTGACCACGAGGCCGAGGATTCGGCCCCAGGCGAACCGCTGCAGCACTCCCCAGCCAGCCGCCAGATGACCGCCGGCAACCGCGACCGCCAGCGCCACGGCGACGGCAAGGAACAGGAACCACGCCCATCCGAGACCTCCGCCGAAGTCGCCTCCGAACGGCCCGTCGAACGGGCCGTCGAACCGATGGAAGCCCATCCCCATCCGGCTGATGAACAGCAGTGACCACAGCAGCGCGACGGCGCTGCCCAGGGCCGACAGGGTGCCGAGGACGAGCAGGATGATGCCGGCTGCGGTGACCTTGCCCGGCAGCGCGGGACGGGGATCGGCAGAACGTGATGGAGCGGGCGGGTCCGGCGGAAGCGGCGAGACCTCAGCCGGTGCCTCATCGGTCATGCGCAGAGGCTACAGCCAAACCGATGAAGGAAATGTTTAGGCTGTCAGGGTGACCTGGAGCCGGCCAGCGAAGATCGCGTTCATCGGTTCACACTCGGTGCGCAAGACGAACGCGGTCCATGCGTTTGCCTCGGCAGCCGGCCGCGCCGGTCGATCGGTAGAGGTCAGCCGGGAGGTCATCCGCCTGAACCCGTTGGGCCGCAACGAGGGCGCCTCGCCGGAGGCTCAGTTGTGGGTCCTCATGGCCCAGATCAAGGAGGAGCTCGAGCTCGCCGGCCAGGCCGACATCCTCGTCACCGACCGCAGCGTCGTCGACAACTTCGCCTATTTCCTGCGGGTGACCGATGGGGCAGACCCGTTCGGGGTCGAACCGCTCGTCCGCCGCTGGTCGCAAACCTACGACCTGGTCGTTCGGCTGCTCCCCGACGTCGCCCTCCTCCCCGACGGCATCCGCTCCACGAACGATGCGTTCCGCGACGAGATCGAAACCATCCTGGACCGGATCGTTCCGATCTACCTCGCGGCGGACCGATGCGTGCGCCTCCCGGCCAGCCAGGTCACGGAGGATTACGACTGGATGGCCCTCGCCGACCGCCTGGCGAGGATCGTCGGGCAGCCGCTTCGCGACTCCGCACCGGCGCAGGCCTGAGGCGGATTCGTCGAGCCTGGCCGATGGACGATCGCGAACGCACGCTCCGGCGGGCGGCCGAGCTGAGCATCGCGTTCCTCGCCGAACTGACCGAGCGGCACGTGGGGGCCCGGACCGATGGGAATGCGATCGCTGCCGCGCTCGGCGGACCGCTGCCCGAGGACGGCGAAGATCCGGTGGCCGTCATCGAGGACATGGCACGTCGGCTCGACCCAGGTCTGGTGGCGACGGCCGGCCCGCGGTACTTCGGTTTCGTGATCGGTGGGGCAATCCCGGCCGCGGTAGGGGCCGACTGGCTGACTGCAGCATGGGACCAGAACGCGGTCCTCCATGCGACTTCTCCGGCTGCGGCGGCGGCGGAGCTCGTGGCCGGGGGCTGGATGCTCGACCTGCTGGGACTGCCGGCGACGGCCTCGGTCGGGCTGCCGACCGGAGCTGGACTTGGAAACGCCGTGGGCCTGGCGGCCGGTCGACACGCGGTGCTTGCGCGAGAAGGATGGGACGTCGAGGCGCGCGGCCTGTATGGAGCGCCTGGGATCACGGTGGTCATCGGCGATGAGGCCCACGCCACGGTCCTGACCGCGCTGCAGTACCTGGGCCTGGGCCGCGAACGGGTGGTCAAGGTCGCGGCCGATGAGCAGGGCCGGATGCGGGCCGACGCACTCGCCTCGCAAGTCGCGGACGTCGCCGGCCCGCTCCTTCTCGTCGCCCAGGCGGGCAACGTCAACACCGGCGCGTTCGACCCGATGCCGGCCATCGCGGACGCCGTGGCCGCCCATCCCAATGCCTGGATCCACGTCGATGGCGCATTCGGACTTTGGGCGGCGGTCTCGCCCCGGCTCCGCCACATGGTGGCCGGCGTCGACCGCGCGGATTCTTGGGCGACTGACGCCCACAAGTGGCTCAACCTGGGCTACGACTGCGGGTTCGTCGCGGTTCGCGACAACGAGGCGCACCGCGCCGCGATGTCGACCTCCGCCTCGTACCTCATCCAGAACCAGGCCCAGCGCGAGTCGTGGGATTACGTCTTGGACAGCTCCCGGCGGGCGCGCGGTTTCGCGCTGTATGCCGCTCTCCGCTCGCTCGGCCGGTCCGGCATCCAGGAGCTCGTCGAGCGGTGCTGTGACCTCGCCCGTCACATGGCGGACCGCCTCGGCTCGGTGGACGGCGTCGAGGTCCTCAACGACGTGGTGCTGAACCAGGTCCTCGTGCGCTTCCACGCCTCGAGCGGCGGCGATTCGGACGAGCACACCCGCAACGTGATCCGCCTGGTGCAGGAAGACGGCACCGCCTGGATGGGCGGGACGACGTGGAAGGGGATGGCTGCCATGCGGATCAGCGTCAGCAACTGGTCGACCACCGCGGCCGACGCGGACCGAACGGTGGACGCCATCCTCCGCGTGGCGGGCACCGGACCGCGCGCGGGCTGATCGGTCAGCTCTCGGTGGCTGGCTCGTCGGCTGGCGGCCGGTAGACGAATCGGAAATACGCCCAGAACAGAACCGATATCGCGCCGAACAGGGCGAACACACCGAGCGCGGCGATGAGCGCCGGGATCGACAGGTCCGAGAGGTACCCGGCGTTTGGACCGATGAGGATGTGGATGAACCCGAACAGGGAGAGCACCCACAGGACCGCCCAGACTGGTCGGCGCCATCGGTAGATCACGTAGCCGGGCATGAACCGGAGCGGCATGAGGCCGAAGGCCACGGCCTCCAGGGCGGCGACCACGATGGCGGCCAGGGCTGTCTCGAGGGCGAGCCCGACGAGGTCTCCGGGCGGCAGCCCGGCTCCGCGCACCGCGGTCAGCAGCACCCAGGCCACGACGGCGAGCACCAGGGTGAAGGCAGCGCCAACCGCAGCCTCGCGTCCCTCCTGTTGCGGTGCGACCGCCTGCAGGAAGACGACCCCCAGGATGACGCCGTACAGGTACCCCGGCTGAAGGTTGAACAGGCGGGAGACGAGGACGAAGACCGCCGCCAGGACGATCGCCCAGGGCAGGACCCGCATCCGCCCCGTCTCGCCCGTCCGCCGGCGGTGGACGAGGATGGCGGGCAGCTCGAAGGTGACGAGGACCACCCCGATCGCGGCGAGGAAGCCGAGGAAGATCGCGAGACCCTCGGCGTTCAGGGCCAGGTCCGGATTCAGGAAGGCGCTGATCAGCGCCACGGTCGCGACGGCCAACAGTACCCGTTTCATCAGACTTTCCAGAAGTCGGTGAAGCGGCGGAGGTGTCGGCCGAGCCAGCTGTCGGACCACCAGCCGGCCAGGACGTCGTAGTTGGCCTTGGCCGTGTTGTTGAACAGCTCGCCGACGAATCCCATGAACAGCAGGAGCAGGA
The DNA here is from genome assembly GCA_035709505.1 of Candidatus Limnocylindria bacterium. Classification (GTDB taxonomy): domain Bacteria; phylum Chloroflexota; class Limnocylindria; order QHBO01; family QHBO01; genus DASTEQ01. The sequence goes on along the minus strand of DASTEQ010000112.1, from coordinate 2,724 downwards.
ACGCGAGCAGCGCGCTGGAGACGAGCGCCGCCGGCTCGGTGCTGACCTCGGATGGCGCGGGGACCGATTCGGTCCACGAATCGCCGTCCACGGGGGCGGGATCCGGACCTGCGGCCGATGGTTCGGGCGTGAAGACGATACCGCCCACCGTCCCCTCGGGCGATCCCGACGGCTCCGCGCTCTCCGACTCCGTCGCGGACTCAGTCGGGGTAGGTGATGGGGTCGGGGTAGGTGATGGGGTCGGAGTCGGCGTGGCCGTCGGTCGCGGGGTCGGCGCTGGGGTCGGCTGCGGCGTGGGAGCTGGGAAGGCACCCGTCGTCAGACTCGTGACTTCGTATCGCCAGAAGGCGGTTGGCGACGGGAGGAACAGCCTCCCCGTCATCGTGCACTCGCCTACCGCCAGCGGCCCATAGGTGAAGGGCCCGGTGCCCTCCTGACGCTCGAGGGCAGCCGCGACCTCGTCCATGAAGACCATGACCGCACCGGCCTCGATGCGGGAGTCCGAGCACCCAACTGAGTGGATGCCGGCCATCCAGCCGCGGTCCTCGGGGAGGAAATCGTGAACGCCATTGCTGTGCGCGTTGACCTGGGTAACGACGTCGTGCAGCGGTCCACTCACTGGCCGTGCGAAGACGATGGGGTCGTTGAAGTAGTAGACGCCACCCGTGCATTGGACCTCGGTGGCAAAGCCTGCGCACTCCATCTGGTACGAGGCCGCGGCCATGACCACCTGCTCGACGGTCGGGGAATGCGTCGCGTAGGCGATCGAAAGCGGCAAAGCCAATAGGCCGACCGCGAGGGCGAGAACCCGCCGGGCGAAACGGGCGCGCATGGTTGGCCCAGTATCCGCGGCTGCGCAAGAGATGTTCGCCCTCCACCCCGTCGGTCTGGTCGACCAGCTCCTCGCTTATCGGCCTGCCTTCATCGGCTCCGGTCATCGGTCCCAATCATCGAATTTCGTCCGCGCCCCGGGGTGCCCCTTCGGGGTCGGGTGTGGTGTAATCGGTTGCCGAGTCAGGTCCGATGCCCGAGGTACGCATGACCGTCACGCCCACCCGTCGTCTCACGGCCGAGGAGGTCGTCGCCCTCAACCGGCAGTACACGTTCTTCAGCTGGTCGGCGCAGGCCAAGATCAACCCGATCGCCATCGACCGGGGCGAGGGGATCTACTTCTGGGATCCCGACGGCAAGCGGTACATCGACTTCAACTCACAGCTCATGAGCGTGAACATCGGTCATGGGGACAAGCGGGTGGCCGATGCGATCGCCGAGCAGGCGCATCAGCTGGCCTTCGCCGCACCCCAGTTCGCGACCGAGGTGCGCGGCCGCCTCGGGGAGCTCCTCGCGACCCTCACGCCGGGGAACCTCGACAAGTTCTTCTTCACCCTGGGCGGGGCGGAGGCGAATGAGAACGCCCTGCGCCTGGCCCGCATCGTGACGGGGCGACAGAAGGTGATCGCCCACCATCGGTCATACCACGGCGCGACCGCGGGGAGCATCAGCGTCACCGGGGACCCGCGCCGGTGGGCGAACGAGCCGGGCATCCCCGGCGTCATCCGCGTCCTCGACCCGTGGCGCTGGGGCCAGACCGAGCCGGAGCCGGTCGACCGCCAGCTCGAGTACCTCGAGGAGGTCATCCAGTACGAGGGGCCGCACACCATCGCGGCGTTCATCCTCGAGACGGTCACCGGCACGAACGGAATCCTCATCCCGCCCGACGGCTACCTGAAGGGCATCCGCGAGATCTGCGACAGGCACGGGATCCTGATGATCACCGACGAGGTGATGGCCGGCTTCGGGCGGACGGGCCGCTGGTTCGCGGTCGACCACTGGGACGTGGTCCCCGACCTGCTGACCATGGCCAAGGGCCTGACCAGCTCCTACCTGCCTCTCGGCGCGGTGGCCATGAAGCCCGAGATCGCGGACTACTTCAACGACCGGGTGTACTACGGCGGCCTGACCTACTCCGCGCACCCGGTGAGCTGCGCAGCGGCGATCGCGGCCATCGGCGTCCTGCGGGACGACGACCTGGTCGGCAACGCCGCCCGGCTGGGGGTGGTCATGCGCGAGCTGCTGGCGGATCTCGAGACCCGCCACCCAAGCGTGGGGACGACCCGCAGCATCGGGCTGTTCGGCGTGATCGAGCTCGTGCGCAGCCCCCAGACCATGGAGCCGATGACCGCATTCAACGCCAGCTCCCCGGAGATGGCGGCGCTCGACGCGCGGCTCCGAGCGGACGGCCTGTACACCATGCAGCACTGGCACCAGGTCTTCACCAACCCGCCGCTGTGCATCAACGAGGAGCAGCTCCGCGAGGCGTTCGGGATCATCGACCGGGCGCTGGACGACACCGATGCCGCGGTCGCCTGAGCGACCGTCAAGGAAGTCGCCCGACCAATGACTGCCGGGACCGCCTCCCCGGGAGCCGGTTCAGCTCGGCTCAGCCGTCGTGCTCGGTTCGTGTTCTTCGTCCTGTTCTTCGTCGGCATCCTCGCCCTGTGGGAAGGGGTGAAGGTCCTCGGCGGTGATCCGTTCCGGGTCGACGGGGTCGTGGTCTGGATGCCGCCGCTCGACATCGGGATGGCCAGCGACATCAACCTCCCGCATGTCTGGATCGTGTTCGAGCGGATGTTCCAACCACTCACGTCGGGTGCGGAGCAGACGTTGGCCTGCTACCTCTTCGACCAGGCGCTGTACACCCTGCGCTCGGCGTTCATCGGATTC
>DASTEQ010000111.1:0-10150 GCA_035709505.1 Candidatus Limnocylindria bacterium | reverse complement strand
AAAGTCCGAGCTCCATAGAGCAGGCTCGCGGGTAACACCCGTCCGCCGTGAGGCGAGGACCAGCGCCACAGTGACGATGCCCGCGCAAGCGGGAGTGAAACGGGCAAGCTCGAGCCGGAGCAAGACCGAATAGGAGGGCGCGGCGACCTTCGGGTCGCGGCAGGTGGCTCGCTCAGCCCTCGGGTAGGTCGCCCAGATGGATGGCCGTCACCGGACCTCGGTCCGGGACAGAACTCGGCTTACAGGCCGTTCTCCAGGACCTCGCCCGTCAGTCCTCGTCGGCGCGCCAGATCCCCTTCGCCGTGCACGCGTTGCAGATCGGGCGGGCCTCGACGAAGGTGCCGAGGGCGAGCGGATGCTCGGGGCCTCCCAGCAGGCAGCTGACCTGCACGTCCCGCCCCCCGGGGGCCTGGATGATGGCGACATGCCGCACGCTGCAGCGACGGATCTGTCCGGCGCGAGGAATCGGAGTCCGCTGCGGCGCGTCGCTGCGTTCGACCGCCATGACAGCACGAGCCTGCGCGGCCGATAGGGTCAGCCTCAATGGGGCGTTCGTACCATGGGCCGTCCCGGCACCCGGCCGGTCGAGCCTGACGCCGCGGGGCGCTATCCTCGAACCATGTTCAGGCGCGGCGGCAAGCCGGAGCAGCCGGCGGCCGAAGCCGAGCGACAGGAACTGTTCGAGAAGCTCGCCCAGCGGCCGGAGACGGTCTGTCCATTCCTCGGGCTGGCGGCCGCTCGAGCGGAGTACGAGCCGCAGGCGACCGATGAGCACCGCTGCTATGCCTTCGGCGAGCCGGAACCCGTCTCCGGGGAGCAGCAGCGCAACGTCTGCCTCCAGCGCGGCTATGCGAACTGTCCCCGCTACCTGCGCGGCGTGCTCGTTATTCCGACCGACGAGCTCGAGGCTCTGCGGCGTCCGCAGCAGCGTGTGCCGCCGCCCCCGCCCCCGCCGGTCGCCACCGCGGGATCCGGGGACGGGGGGCGGCGGCGGATCGTCGTCGTCCTGCTGTTGCTGCTCCTGGTCGGGGGCGGGGCCGGCGCTTGGTGGTTCCTGGCTGGCCCGGGGGCCGTGGCCCAGAACCCGACTCCCACGCCCCAGCCGTCCGCATCGCCGAGCGTGGCGCCATCCGCCACCCCGGAACCGTCCGCCTTCCCGACGGCCTCCGTTGACCCGACGCCCGAGCCCGGCGACGAGTTCATCGGTTACGAGGTGACCGTGGCCCCGGGCACCAACGCCATCTTCCGGATCGACGATGCGGGTGCGGTGATCCAGGAGAGCCGCGTGTTCTTCGACGACATCAGCCAGGCACCGGTCGACCGGATCGTGGCCGACAACGGACTCCTCCACTGGCGGGTGACCGAAGGTGAGCCCAGCGTGCTCGGCTGGTCCTACGTCCGGGGCGAGTCCGGCACCTTCCGGATCCGCGAGGTGTACGTCGGCCCCGACGGCTCCCTGCGCTACGCGGTCGTCCCCGAGGACGAGACCTGACCGAGGTCGCGCCCCTCCCCTGACCGGTCATCGACCGGGCATCCGCCAAGCATCGCCGCACCCAGCGAACCTCGCGAAAAAACACCTTGACGGGAGGCCCTTGCCCTGTAAGATGGCGCCCTGTGGCTCAAAATGGGGCCAAATGGGGAACAGTGGTAGGGGAGTCGATTGGAGAGGACCCCGTTCCTGACCGGCGAGTACCGCCACGCGCTGGACGACCGTGGCCGGATTGCCGTGCCGGCCCGCTTCCGGACCCGCATGGCGGAGGGTGCGACTCTCACCCGTTGGCTCGACGCCTGCCTCGCCGTCTTTCCCCGAGACGCATGGGCCGAGCTCGCAGAGAAACTGCGCGGCCTGCCCCTCACCAGCACCCAGGCCCGCCAGTTCGGACGGTTCATGTCGTCCGGGGCGGTCGACGTGGAGCTCGACCGACAGGGCCGGCTGCTCGTCCCGGGCTACCTGCGCAGCTACGCCGGGCTCGAGCCGGGTGAGGTCATCGTCGTTGGCGCCCTGAACCGATTGGAGATCTGGGCGCCATCGGCCTGGGAGCCGTATCGATCACGCATCGAGGACGCGCCCGAGGCGTTGGCGGAGCAGCTGCAGGACCTGGGGATCTAGGCCCGTGACGCGATGACGCACGTCACGACCCGGCCATTCATGCGTCTCCGGGCCGCTCGGCCCGCCACCGGACCCATGAGGGACAGTCGCGAATGGGAGAAGGGCATCTGCCGGTCCTCGTCGACGAGGTTCTCGCCTCGTTGGCCCTCCGTGCCGGCAGCTCCATTGCTGACTGCACGGTCGGTGGCGGTGGGCACGCCGAGCGGCTCCTGGAGGCCGTGTCTCCGGACGGCCGCCTCCTCGGCCTCGATGCCGACGCGGCGGCCGTCCGAGAGGCGTCCCGCACCCTGGCGCGCTTCGGGGCGCGGGCGATCATCCGCCACGCCAACTTCACCCGCCTCGAGGAGGTGGCGCGCGCCGAGGGCATGGTCCCCCTCGACGCTGTCCTGTTCGACCTTGGCCTGTCGAGCTACCAGCTCGCCGATGCGCGACGCGGCTTCGCCTTCACGGCGGACGCGCCGCCGGACATGAGATTCGATGAAACGAGTGGTGTTTCGGCTCTCGAGCTCATCGACCGCTCCTCGGAGCGAGAGCTCGCCCGAATCCTCGCGACGCTTGGTGAAGAACGCCGTGCAGGCCGCATCGCGAAGGCGATCGTGGCGGCGCGCGCGTCGGGCCGTCTCGTGACGGCGGCCGACCTGGCGGCCGTGGTGGCCACAACCGTCCCGGCCAGGGGGGCCGACGCAGGACGGATCCACCCGGCCACCAGGACCTTCCAGGCCCTCCGGATCGCGGTCAACCGCGAGCTCGAGGTGCTCGAGGAGGGCCTGGAAGCGGCCCTCGCCGTCCTCCGGCCGGGGGGCCGCGTGGCGGTCATCAGCTACCACTCCGGGGAGGACCGGATCGTCAAGCGCTTTCTGGCTCGCGAGGCGCGCGACTGTCTCGAGGTCCCGCTACCCCCGGTCTGCACGTGTGGCCACACGGCCCGTGTGCGGCTCGTCTCACGCCGGGTCATTCGCCCGTCCGAGGCGGAAGTGGCACGAAACCGCCGCGCGCGCAGCGCGCGGCTGCGAGTCGCGGAGAAGACAGGAGGTTTGGGCACATGAGTCGAGGTCGTCCCCGTCATCACGTCAGCCGTCGCCGCGCCTACAGCTCCCGTCAGCGGGAGGTTCGCGAGCGTCGACTGCGAATCGAACGCGAGCCCGCAGACTGGGACGCGATCGAAGAAGAGCCGGTCGCCGACGAGCCGCAGCCGGCATGGACCCTGCGCATGCAGGGCCGTCCCGCGGCCGCCTGAGCCGCCGTCACCATGGCCGCCATCGGCGCACGCCCAGTCGGTGTTCTGGGGGACATCGACTGGGGAGTTCGGCGCCCGCTGCGCAACACCCGCGCGGCGAGGTCTGGCCGTGGCTACCGGCTTCGCCCCGCATCGGCCCGGCGGAGGGCCGCCGGCCTGTCGCTCGCCCTGGTCGTGATCGTGGTTTCGGCCATGCTGGCGGCGCTGTACCTGACCCAGTCGAGCCGGATCGCCAGCACCGGCTACGAGATCCAGCGGCTCGAGGCCCAGCTCGATCAGCTCGAGGCGGAGCGCCAGGCGCTCCTTCTCCAGATCGGCCAGGCGCAGTCGCCAGCCACCATCGAGGCCCGGGCCGCGGAGCTTGGCCTGACCCCACTCCCGGACGCATCGGTCCACTTCGCCAGCCCATCGTCTGACCACCACCCCTAACCGTCGCACGCCCGGCGCGCGACCCGGAGCTGCCATGCTTGCCAGAACCGACAGTCGAATCCGGGCGGTGGTGATGCTGGTGGTCATGGTGCTCGTCGCCGGCCTCATCGGCTACCGACTCGTGTGGTGGCAGGTCATCGACCGGGAGCGGTTGGCGAACATCGGCCTCGCCCAGCTGGCACATGTCCAGCAGATCCCTGCCGCGCGCGGTCTCATCCTTGACCGTGAGGGCCTGATCCTCGCCACCTCGCTCACCGCCGAGTCGGTCTTCGCCACCCCGCCGACCATCGTCGATCCGGCGCGCTCCGCGCGTCTCCTCGGCGCGGTCCTCGGCGCGGATCCGGCCGAGCTGGAGACGACTCTCGCCGGCGAGGCGGCGTGGACCTGGCTCAGTCGCCGGGTGAGTCCCGAAACAGCCACCCGGGTGCGGGCCCTGGGCCTGCCCGGCGTCGGCCTCGTGACTGAACCGCGACGGGTGTACACCATGAACGGGGCGGTGCCCGGCACCACGCTGGGCGCCCAGGTCCTCGGCTTCGTCAACGTGGACGGCGTCGGCCAGTACGGAGTCGAGGGAGCGGAGGACGCGATCCTGGCCGGGACCCCGGGCTCGGTGGTGGCGCAGGAGGATGTCGCCGGCCGGCTCATCGCCGGGTCGGTCCACGAGCTCGAGTCGCCGGTGAACGGCGCCGACGTCACGCTCACCATCGACGCCGGGCTCCAGCACCTGCTCGAGGAGCAGGTGGCGGACAATTTCACGCGGAATCGGGCGAAGGGCGTGACGGCCCTGGTCATGGACGTCCACAGCGGGGCGATCCTCGCGCTCGCATCGGTCCCGACCTTCGACGCCAACGCCTATCCAACCACCGACCCGACGTTGTTCTCGAACCCGGCGGTCAGCCGCCAGTACGAGCCCGGATCGGTCCTCAAGGCCATGACCGTAGCCGCCGCCCTCGACGCGGGTGCCATCAGCCCGACCGACCTGTTCCTCGACGACAACAAGCTCAAGGTCTACGACGTCACGATCAGCAATGCCGACCGGCAGTGGTTTCCCAACGGTCACGGCCTGATCACGCCGGCCGAGGTCCTCGCCCTGTCGAACAACGTGGGGGCGGCCACCATCGGGCTGACCCTCGGTGGGCAGCGGCTGTACGACGCCCTCCTGCGCTACGGGTTCGGCCAGCCGACCGGCGTGGACATTGCCGGCGAGGCCGCGGGCGTCGTGCACCACCCCGACGACCCGGGCGCGGCCAAGGAAGTGACGACCGCGCAGAACTCGTTCGGGCAGGGCATCTCCGTCACCGTCCTGCAGATGGCCGCCGCCTATGCCGCCATCGCCAACGGCGGGCAGCTGGTGACGCCCCACGTCGTGGCCGGCTGGACCGATGGCGAGGGCACGTTCACCCCGCGGCCACTCCCCGAGCCCGAACAGGTCATGCAGCCCGAGACCGCCGGCACCGTCCTCGAGATGCTCACCGGGGCCATCGACAACGGCATCGCCAGCGCCGCCGCGGTCCCCGGCTACTCGATTGCGGGCAAGACCGGTACGGCCCAGGTCGCGGGTCCGGTCAAGGTTCGCGTCCGGACCGGGACCGACGCCAGCGGACAGCCGGTCTACGAGGAGATCACCCGGCAGGCCTACATCGAGGGCTGGATCGACTCGAGCTTCATCGGTATTGCACCGGCCGACGATCCAAAGTTCGTGATGATGATCCTCATCCACCGACCGGCGGTCAGCCGATCGGGGATCGGGGAGCGGTCGGACGTCGCGTTCTCCCAGCTGGCGCCGCTCGTCTTCGACTACTTCGGCATCCCGCCGGACCGATCCGTACCGGGGGTTGCCCACCCATGAGGCTGATAGACTCGCCGCCGAAAGCCGCAGGAAACCGCGTGCCCGCGCCAATCCGCATCGACGACCTGCTGGCCGCCACCGGCGGCCGGCTCCAGGCCCCGACCACCGTCCGGTCTTTCCGCCTTGCCGTCGTCGACTCCCGGAAGGTCGTGCCCGGGTCGCTCTTCGTCGCGCTTCCCGGTGAGCGGACCGACGGCCACCTCTTCGTGTCCGACGCGCTCGCCGCCGGCGCGGTCGCGGTCCTCGTCGAGCGCGAGGTCGACCTCCCGGCGGGGACTGATGCGGCCGTCGTGCGCGTCGCCGACAGCCTCCGCGCCTTCCAGGACCTCGCCGCCTGGTGGCGGGATCGGTTCGCGGTCCGCGTAGTGGGGATTACCGGCTCGACGGGCAAGACCCTCGCCAAGGAGGTCACCGGCGACGTCCTGGCGCGGACGTTGACCGTCCTGCGCAACGAGGGCAACCTGAACTCGGAGACCGGCCTGCCGATGACCCTGCTCCGCCTCGAGCCGGAGCACCAGGTCGCCGTGCTCGAGATGGGGATGTACACCGTCGGCGAGATCGGCCGGCTGGTGGAGATCAGCCGTCCCGAGGTTGGCGTCGTCCTCTCGGTCCATCCCACCCATCTCGAGCGAGCCGGCAGCCTGGAACGCATCGCGGAGGCCAAGTCAGAGCTGCCCCGTGGCCTGCCGAGCGACGGCCTTGCCGTCCTCAACGCCGACGACTCCCGGGTCGCGTCCATGGCCGCCGAGACTCCCGCCGCCGTGCGGACGTTCGGCCTGGGCGAGGCGGCGCAGGTCAGGGCCACGGATCTCGTCTCGGAGGGTATCAGCGGAGTTACCTTCACCCTGGTCGCCCCGTGGGGCAGCCGTCGCATCCGAAGCGCGTCTCCTGGTCGACACCTCGTCCCGCACGCCCTCGCCGCGGCGGCGGTGGCTGAGCATTTCGCCGTCCCCTTGGCCGAGGTGGCGGCTGCCCTCGAGGCCGGCAGTCGCGCCGCGCACCGGATGGCGATTGAGGAGCTCCCCGGGGGCGCCACCCTCGTCGATGACACCTACAACGCCTCCCCGGTGTCGGTCTCGGCCGCCCTCGCATTCCTGGCGGAGACACCGGTCGGCGGCGGACGGCGCCTGGCGGTTCTCGGGGACATGCTCGAGCTGGGACCCGAGGAACGCGCCCTGCACGAACGGATCGGGGTCGAGGCCGCCGCCGTTCTCGATGGGCTGGTCGCGGTCGGGGAACGCGGGCGCTGGATCGCGGACGGCGCCCGCGGTGCGGGGCTCGCCCCGGTCGCCACCGCGCCCGACGCCGAGGCGGCCCTCGCCGTCGTGGACCAGGTCCTGGCACCGACCGCCGGCGACGTGCTGCTCGTGAAGGGCTCGCGCGGGGTCGCCCTCGACCGGCTGGTGGCCACGCTCACCGGCCGTCTGGACGACGCGGACCTCTGACCGATGGTGCCACTCCTCCTCGCCGTCCTGCTCGCCTTCGGCGGGATGGTGCTCCTTGGACCAATCTATATCCGCCTCCTCCAACGGCTTGGATTCGGTAAATCCATCCGGGCGGAGGGTCCCGAGAGCCATGCGATCAAGGCCGGGACCCCGACCCTCGGCGGGATGCTCATCGTGCTGGTCGTGATGTTCCTGGCCATGGCCATGCGCCTGGAGGACGTCAGCACCCTGACCCCGATGCTGACCCTAGTGGGGGTCGGGATCCTCGGGGCGATCGACGATTACGTGAACACCCGCACCGGCTTCGGCGTCCGCGGCCGGTACAAGCTCGTGTGGCAGACGGTGGTCGGCATCCTGGCCGCGATTTACATCCAGCGCCACTTCGACATCACGGCGATCAACGTCCCGCTCCTCGGCGAGCTGGCCGTCGGCGCGGTCGCCGTCGTCGTCTTCGTGGCGTTCGCCATCGTCGCCATGTCGAACGCGGTGAATCTCAGCGACGGCCTGGACGGCCTGGCGTCGGGGCTCCTCGTCTTCAGCTTCATCGCCTACCTGCTCATTGCCCTGGTCGAGGTTCCTGGCCAGAAGCTGTCCCAGCCGAACCTGGCGGTGTTCTGCGGGCTGCTCATCGGCGCCTTGCTCGGGTTCCTGTGGTTCAACGTCCACCCCGCCCAGATCTTCATGGGCGACGCAGGGGCGCTCTCGCTGGGCGCGACGCTCGCGGTGGTGGCGACGATCACCGGTCAGCTGCTGCTGCTCGTGATCATCGGCATCGTCTTCGTGGCCGTGACGGTCTCGGTCATCCTCCAGGTCGGTTCGTACAAGACCCGCGGGAAGCGGATCTTCCGGATGGCGCCCCTCCAGCACCACTTCGAGCTCCTCGGCTGGGCGGAGGAGAAGATCACCCTCCGGTTCTGGATCGTCGCCGCGCTGGCCGCGCTCCTGGGCTTCAGCCTGTTCCTGGCCTCGACCGGGCTGTCCTGATGCCGATGTCGACCTCGCCCGTCCGTCGCGACCTCCCCACCAGCCGCGCCGACCTGGACGGTCGGCGGGTGCTTGTCCTCGGCTTCGCCCGCTCGGGGGTCGCGGCGGCACGCTTCCTGGCCGACGCAGGGGCGGTCGTGACGGTCTACGACCGACGGACGGAATCGGAGCTGGCGGACGCGGTCGCCGCCCTGGGTGGCCGACCGGTGACCCTCGCCGGCGGGGTCGAGCCGGGCCACGTGCGCGCCCTGCTGGCCGAGGCCGACCTGGTCGTCACCAGCCCGTCGGTGTCCGCCTACTTCCCGACCACTGATCCCTGGCTGCGCGATGCCCTGGCGGAGGCAGAGGCGGCCGGGACCCCGATCGTCAGCGAGGTCGACCTGTTCCTGCGGCTGACCCGGGCCCATGTGCTGGCCGTGACCGGGACCAAGGGCAAGACGACGACCGCGGCCCTCACGGCGGCCATCCTGGCCGCCGCCCGCGTGTCGCATCGACTGGGCGGCAACATCGGCGTCCCGCTGATCGAGGAGGCCGACCGGCTCGGGCGCGGCACCTGGGCCGTCCTCGAGCTGTCGGAGCTCCAGCTGCCGACCCTCAGTCGCGGTGCCGACATCGCGGTCTACACCAACGTCCTGGCCGACCACCTCGACCGACACGGCAGCGTGGAGGCGTACCGGGCCGTCAAGCGGCGCCTGGCCGAGCTGTCGGCCGCCGATGGGGCCCTCGTCCTCAACCGCGACGACCCAGGCTGCGTGGCGATCGCCGAATCACTGCCCGATGCCCGGGTCCACTGGTACGGGCTCGAGTCCCGGCCGGGCGCCGACGCGTGGGTTGAAGACGGCTGGGTCATGGTCGGCGGGGAACGGGTGCTTCCCCGCGGCGACGTGCCCCTGCGCGGCGAACATCTGCTGCACGACGTCCTTGCCGCGGCGGTCGCGTCCCGCCTGGCGGGTGCCGACACGGCGGCCGTCGCCGAGGGAATCCGGACGTTCCGCGGGGTGCCCCATCGCCTGGAGCCGATCGGGACCCGCGCCCGGGTCGAGTACGTGAACGACTCCCAGGCCACGATCCCGGTTGCCGCCATCGCGGCCATCGAGGCGTTCGGCGACCGAGGGCTGATCGTCATCGCCGGCGGCCAGGGCAAGGGCCTGGCCTTCGACGGGTTCGCGGACACGATCGCTGCCCGGTGCAGGACGGCCGTCCTCATCGGCGAGACGGCTGAGGAGCTGCAGCGCCTGATCGGGAGTCGAGTCCCGATCGTCCGAGCGGATTCGATGGACGAGGCCGTGATCGAAGCGTCCCGGGTGGCGCGGGCCGGTGATGTCGTTCTGCTCGCGCCGGCAGCGGCGAGCTTCGACATGTTCGTCGACTACGCCGCCCGCGGAGATGCGTTCCGGACCGCGGTCGCGCGTCTGCCGGAGGAACCCGAATGACCGCCGCCGTCAGCGTGGCGCCCGCCGCCCGACGGAGCGCGCGAACACGTGGCGTCCAGCGCGACCGGCGGCGGGTGTCGCTGCCGCTCGTCGTCGCCGTCGTGTCGCTGGTTTCGATCGGCGTGGTGATGGTGTACTCCGCGTCGAGCATCAGAGCTCTGCTGACCAGCGACGACCCGGCCCGCTACGGCATCGCCCAGGGGATCTTCGCGATGATCGGCCTGACCGCGATGTTCATCGTCAGCCGGATCGATTTCCGGCTGTACCGCTACCTTGCGTTGCCTGCCTACTTCGCCGCCATCGCCATGCTGGCGCTCGTGCTCATCCCGTCGATCGGGTTCGAGGCCGGCGGCTCCCGCCGATGGCTGGAGATCCCGGTCATCGGTCGCTTCCAGCCGGCGGAGGTGGCGAAGCTGGCAATCATCCTGTACCTCGCCCACTGGCTCGACCGCCGGGGCCGTGAGGCGCACGGCTTTCGGGGCGGCCTGATCCCGTTCGGGCTGCTGGTGGCGCCCGGCTTCGTTCTCATCCTGTTCGAGCCGGACCTCGGTACCGCCGGGATCTACATTGCTGCGGCGTTCTCGGTGTTCTTCATGTCCGGCGCACGTCTCACCGGGCTGTTTGTGATCGGCGGAGCGGTGCTGGCCGCCGCCGCCCTGTTCG
>DASTEQ010000110.1:0-11922 GCA_035709505.1 Candidatus Limnocylindria bacterium | reverse complement strand
GATCTACGTCATCGTGGCGGCCGGCTCCGAGCTTGGCGGGCCGGAGGCCAGCCCGGGGGCGTCGGCGGGCGAGGGCGGGATCGCGGGGGAGATCGCGATCAGCGCCTTCGACCTGGGCTTCGAGCCGAGCACGGTGGACGTACCCGCGCCGGGGACCTACACCGTCCACTTCACCAACGACGGGGCCCTCGTCCATGACATCACCTTCGACGGGCAGCCGACCCAGGTCGCCGAGCCGGGCGAGATGATCACCTTCGAGGTCACGATTCCCGAGGGCGGGACGACGTTCCTGTGCTCGGTGCCGGGCCATGCCGATGGCGGGATGACCGGCGCGGTCACCGTGGCCGGCGAGGGCGGTGGCGGGCATGAGGGGATGACCGCCGAGGAGATGCGGGACGTCGACGCGGCGGTCGTCGCTCGATTCCCTGAGGAGACCGCCGCCCACGGTGGGCAGCGTCTCGAGCCGGAGATTCTGGCCGACGGCACGAAGGTGTTCGACCTGACCGCATCGGCCATCCAGTGGGAAATCGAGCAGGGCGTCTTCGTCGACGCCTGGGCCTACAACGAGATGGTTCCCGGACCCGAGATCCGGGTCCAGCTCGGCGATCGGGTGCGGATCGTGCTCCACAACGAGCTCGAGGTTCCGACCACTCTGCATTCCCACGGGTTGATCGTTCCGAACGCGATGGACGGCGTCCCGGCCATCACGCAGCCGGCGATCATGCCAGGCGAGAGCTTCACCTACGAATTCACCGTCCGAAACGTCGGGTCGCACATGTACCACAGCCACTTCATGGCCCAGCGCCAGGTCCCGATGGGCCTGCTCGGCGCGTTCGTGGTCGAGGATCCGTCAGAGCCGGCAGTTGACCTGGACCTGCCGATGGTGCTGAACGACGGGCCCCTCGGCTTCACGATCGACGGCAAGAGCTTCCCGGCCACCAAGCCGATTGTCGCCAGCCAGGGCCAGCTCATCCGTGTCCGGTACATGAACGAGGGGCTGCAGATCCATCCCATGCACTTGCATGGCATCCCCCAGCAGGTCATCGCCCGCGACGGGTACCTGCTGGAGCACCCGTACTTCGAGGACACCGTGCTGGTGGCGCCCGGTCAGCGGGTGGACGTCCTCATCCGGGCCAGCGAGCTGGGGGTGTGGGCATTCCACTGCCACGTCCTGAGCCACGCGGAGAGCGACGAAGGCATGTTCGGGATGGTGACCGCCCTGATCGTCAACGAGTAGAGGCCGGCCCGAACTCTTCAGGCGGCTCCGCGAACGGCAGGGGCCGGGAACGTGACCTCGACCAGCGGGCTGTGACGGTAGAAAGTCTCGAAACGGTCCTCCGCCCGCCAGTTGCGGGTGACCGCCTCCATGACCCGCCGTCGCTCCTCCGGCTCGGTGATCGGACGGGCGACGGCCGGCAGATCGGCCCGCACGGGTCCGGTCAGGTGGAAGGTCATGTTCGGGTCTGCGACGAGGTTGGCGTACCAGTCGCGGCGGCCGGGCATCCCGCTGAGCACGATGTTGCCGTCGATGTTGTGAAACACGAGCTCGATCCGGCGCGGCTGGCCCGAGCGACGGCCGATGGTCGTGATGTCGATGCGGTGAGGGCGCGCAAGGGCGCGCTGCACGTGTGGGTCGAGGTGGGAGAGGTCGGACATGGGTGGCGGCTCGCTATGAGATCTAAAGCGAGACTGTAGTCCGAAACCGCACCGGACGCAAAAACGCCCCGGAGGAACCTGGCGGGTCGCTTGATGCAATCTCCCGACTCGTCCGGCTCCTCCGGGACAACCGGAACAATACGGGACCGTCGACGGTTCGCCAAGCGCCTTATCCACGACTTTCGCCGGTAGATGGGCGACTTATCCACGACGATTCCACGGCCCCACGCTCAACGGCGTGGCGCAGACCGCCGGTCAGGTCACGAGGAACGGCAGCAGGTAGTGGTCGGACTGGCCGGTGAGGCTGAGGTAGGTCGCCAGGGCGAGGAACAGGAGGAACGCGAGCACCACCACCCAGGACGCGGCGTCCATCCGCAGCTGGCGGTACCAGACTCGCTTCCCGGTCCCGAAGCCCCGCAGGTCCATGGCGTCGATCGTGTCCTCGGCGCCCGCCAGCGAGCCTACTGTCACCGGGACGAACAGCGGCGTCACTCGCCGGACGCGGGCGAGCAGACCGCCGGTCCGGGCCGTCGGGTCATAGCCGCGGACCCGCTGCGCGTCGAGGGTCTCCGAGAACTCGTGGGCGATGGTTGGAATGAAGCGGACGGTGAGGTCGACCATCACCGAGAAACGATCCCCAAGATGCAGCCGGCGGAGCGCCAGCCCGAGGTCGCCCGGGGCGATCGCGTAGGCCACCGGGAAGCTGACGGCGGCGATCCCGAGGAACCGCACGAACCGGGTCGCGGCCAGGCTCACACCTTCGGCGGTGACCTCGATCCCGAGCGGGAGGGTGAAGAGGACGTGGGCTTCCTCGCCCTCGAACGAGCCGGCGCCGCCGCCGGTGAGGATCGCGTTCAGGCTGGAGAACACCGCGACCACGATGACGAGGTACGTCCACTGGACGCGCACCGCGCGCCACGGGATCTGGGCCATCGCGTAGTACGTGAAAGCGAGGACCAGGGCGGCGAGGAGGTGGCGGATGTCCCGCAGCTGGGTGGTCGCTGTCACGTAGGTGAGCGCCACGAGCAAGGGAACGCGAGGGTCCCGGCGGGCGAGCCAGGACCCTCGACCGAGAAAACGGAACGCCGCCCGCATCGGTCAGCGGGCAGCGCGCGGGGTCAGCGTCCGAGTTGTTCGGATATCGGGTCCCAGGCCAGCACGAGGATCGGCGTCACCACCGCCGCCGCGATGCAATTGGCGATGACCACCGGGATGTACTCGACGGTCAGGATGTACTCGAACCCCAGCTCCGGCTGAATGATCAGCTCGATGAAGATGAACAGGAAGCCGATGATGACCGCGACCACGCCGGCCACCGCAGCGACGAGGGCCTTGCTGCCGGTGCTCGCTATCCGGCTTGCCATGGCGAACGGGAACAGACCGGCGATCAGGCCGACGAGGCCGTTGGCCACGCTCCAGTGCCACGCGGTGAACGCGCCGTAGCCGGTGAGGTGGTCACCGATGACCCCGCCCAGGAACCCGGTGATGAACCCGACGATCGGTCCGAAGGCGAAGCCGAAGAAGGTCAGAATCCCGTAGTGGGGTCGGACCTGGATCTCCGTTCCCGGGATACCGATGCCGTACGTGAGCGAGTTCATGAAGCCCATGATCGCCGCGCCGATGGCGGCGTAGACGATGGTCCGAGTCGTGATCGACCACGGGCTTGGTGCTGACTGTGGCTGTGACTGTGCAACCGTTGTCATAGGTGGTCCGTGCCTCCTCCTTACTCAGCAGCCGCGGCCAGGGTGGCCAGGGCCTGCGGGCCCAGGAAGGCCCCCGAGTGCGCTCCCCACCTCAGGTTGGCCTCCATCAACGAGGTCACGCGCAGGTTGCAGGCGATCCACCGCTCCCGGTCGGCGATCACCTCCAGCGGCGCGCCATCGGCCGCGATACGACCTTCGCGGAGAAGGATGATGCGATCGGCTTGGGTGAGCGCCAGGTCGACGTCGTGGGTGACGAAGTAGACGCTCTCCAGTCCGGCGATCCGACCAACCTCCCGCATGAACGCCGTAGCGCTCCGATAGTCCTGCCCGGCGGACGGTTCGTCAAGGACCAACGTGCGCGGCTCAAGAGCCAGCGCGACGGCGATGGCCAACCGCTTCTGCTGCCCGTGGGACAGGGTTCGCGGAGGTCGCCTCTCGAGCCCGTCCTCTTCGTCGGACAGCCCGACCCGCGCCAGGGCGACGGACACGATCTGGTCGTGCTCCTCCGTGGCTCGGCCCACGTTGCGCGGCCCGAACAGCAGCTCGTCGCGGACGGTGGGCGCAAAGAGCATCTGGGACGGATTCTGGAAGACATAGCCGAAGATCGATGCCCGCTCCGCCACGCTTTGACCGGACGTCGTGACGCCGTCAACCAGGACGTCCCCGGCGGTCAACGGGCGGAGCCCGATAGCCGCCTTGAACAGCGTCGTCTTCCCAGAGCCGTTGGGGCCCAGGACCGCCACCCGCTCGAAGCGACCCAGGCTGGCGGACACGTCATGGAGGACCGGCCGATCGTCATAACCGGCGTCCACGTCCCGGAACTCCAGTCGGGGAGCGGCGCCGGTCCTCGCGTGGGGTGGCCGGTCTGCGTCCGGCACCGGTGGCGGGAGCGTGCCTTCGCGGGCCCGTCCCAGCCAAGCATCGAAGGGAAGCTTGACGGCGGTCGGATCCGCGCTGGTAAGGAAGCCGTCCATCGGTCCGAGGAACTCGACCGCGCCGTCCTCCAGGTAGAGGACGCGGTCGGGGCGCGCCTCGAGGACGTCCTCGATCCGGTGCTCGACGACGACCACTGCCGTCCCGCCATCGGCCAGGCGTCGGACGAGGGCCAGGAGCCGGGAGGCGGCGACCGGATCGAGGTTCGCGAGGGGCTCGTCGAGGACGAGCAGGCGCGGCTCGAGCATGAGCGACCCGCCAATGGCGACCTGCTGGCTCTCCCCGCCCGACAGCTCGTCGGTCGTCCGTCCCATGAGCGGCTCGAGCCCGCTCTCCGAGCCGACGCGGGCCAGTCGGCGACCGATCTCTTCTCGCTCCACGCCGAGGTTCTCCGGACCGAAGGTCAGCTCCATCGGCACCGTGGACGCGACCACCTGTCGCGTGGGGTCCTGGAGAACGGTGCCGACGACTGGCGCCAGTCCGCGCAGCGGGGTCGTCCGCGTGTCCAGGCCACCGACGCGGACCGACCCGACCAGGTCGCCACGGTACGAGTGCGGGATCAACCCGTTCAATGCCCGGATCAGCGTCGACTTCCCGCAGCCCGAAGGTCCGGCGACGAGGAGGACCTCGCCGGGCGCGACCTCGAAGGACACGTCCCGCAGGGCCGGCTCCGAACGTCGCTGGTAGCGGAACGAGAGGCCTTCGACGACGACGACCGAATCGGTCACGCTCGGTGGGTCATTCGACGGTGATCTGAAGCGTCTGGTCCTGGACCAGGCCCAACGCCGACGCCGCACTCCCCTGGTTGACCGCGATGGTCAGCCGGTCGTAGGAATCGACGTACAGGATCGGCGCGCCGACGGGGACCTCGCCGAAAGTGTCCGCCCACCCCATGCGGTGCTCGCCCGCCCCTTCGGCCTGGACGCGCACGGCGCGGCCGGGCCGCATCGGTCCCGCCGACGCCTCCAGGTCCGCACGCAGGCCGCCGAGCTTGCAGTTGCCGAAGGTGTCGACGTAGACGACGGTCGTGGCAACCCCGCCGGGGATAGGCTCGGCGGGCGGAATCTCGAGGTCGACCAGCGTGGCCGGGTCCAGGGCGGCGCCCAGCGCGGCCACGTCCACGCCGGCAGCGAGGTGGGCAGCCGCCGGGGCGAAGATGTCGCGCCCGTGGAAGCTGGTGCTGACCGGATCCAGGCGGTGCGCCTGGCTGGTCAGCTCATGGGCCTCGACGATGCCCCCGAGTCGCTCGGTTGCGGGCCTCAGCAGCCCGTTGTCCGGTCCGATGAGCACGTCGCCTCGCCGGGTGACGACCGCCACCGGCCGCCGGGCGGTGCCGACTCCCGGGTCGACGACGGCGATGTGCATCCCGACTGGCAGGTAGGGCAGCGCGCACCACAGCATCAGCGCCCCGTCGCGGACCGCGTACTTCGTGACTTCGTGGCTGATGTGAATGACGGTCGCGTCGGGGCAGATCCCAAGGATCACGCCCTCGCAGATGGCACCGGACGGATCGCGGGCGCCAAAGTCGGTCAACAGGCTGATCACCGGGCGAGGCGGCATGGTCCGGGATGGTAGCCGGAGGCTGATCAGGCGAGGAGGGTGACGGACTCGCCCAGGGCGGGAACCCGCGCCGTGACCCCCAGGTCTCGACCGATGCGGGCGGCAAACGCGGACGCGGCGTCCGGCTCACCGTGGGTCACGTACACGGCTCGGGGGCGGCCATCGGCCTGGGCGGCCCTGCCGAAGTGGCCGATCCAGGCGTCGAGCTCGCCCTGGTCGGCGTGGGCCGAGAAGCCGGAGATGGTGCGCACCTTGCAGTGGACCGGCCAGCTGGCGCCGTCGATGCGCGCCTCCTTGCCCCCGTTCTGGAGGTGGCGCCCGAGCGTTCCCTCCCCCTGGTAGCCGATGAACAGGAGCGTGGCTCGCGGATCCGGCAGAAGATCCTTCAGGTGGTGGAGGATCCGGCCCCCGGTCAGCATGCCCGACGCGGCGACGAGGATGAACGGCCGCGGACTGCCCATGATCGCCTTCGACGCCTCGACGCTCGGGGTGCATTCCTGGCCGGGGTAGACCAGCGGAGAGTGGCCCGACTGCAGGAGTGCTGCCGTCTCCGCGTCATAGGCATCGGGATGACGCAGGTAGACGTCGTTCGCTTCGCAGGCCATAGGAGAGTCAACGAACAGCGGCAGCCGGGGGACATGGCCGCGGCGCACGAGGTCGTCGAGGACCCAGATGACCTCCTGGGTGCGGCCGATGGCGAACGCCGGGATGAGGAGCACGCCGCCATCCTTCGCGACGTCGTTGATGACTCCCCTCAGCTCGTCGACGGCCTGGCTGCCCGGAGCGTGCTCGCGGTCCCCGTAGGTCGATTCCACGACGACGACATCCGCCTCGCCGAGCGGGGTCGGATCGCGGAGGATCGGCGTGCTCGGGCGGCCGAGGTCGCCGGAGAAGACGATGGTCATCTCTGCGCCCGCGGGGTCGCGGGCACGAAGCTCGATGATCGACGAGCCGAGGATGTGACCCGCGTCGTGAAAGGTGGCCTCCACCCCGGGCACGACCGGGGTGACGCTCGAGTACGCGACCGGCTTCACGAGTCCGATCGTTCGCCGGACGTCCGACTCGTCGAACAGGGGAGCGTGCGTCTCGGTCTGCATCGGCGGCGGGCGCTCGGACTGCCTGGCGATGGTCGCCATCTCGAGCTCGTTGACGGTGGCCTCCGATTCGCCGGTCTGTGCGGCCTCGGGGTGATGACGGGCCCACCGTTCCGCGGCATGGGCCTGGAGCTTGGCGCTGTCGGCGAGCACGATCTCGGCCAGGTCGGTGGTTGCGTCGGTCGCGAACACCGGTCCGCGGTAACCGGCCCGGACCAGGGCCGGCAGCCGCCCGACGTGGTCGT
The DNA here is from genome assembly GCA_035709505.1 of Candidatus Limnocylindria bacterium. Taxonomy (GTDB): domain Bacteria; phylum Chloroflexota; class Limnocylindria; order QHBO01; family QHBO01; genus DASTEQ01. The sequence goes on along the minus strand of DASTEQ010000110.1, from coordinate 4,731 downwards.
TGTGGGCATGGGTCAGGAGCACAGCGTGGACGTCGTCCGGGTCGTACGAGAACGCCATTCGGTTTCGGGCGATCTCGTCCATCCCGCCCTGGAACAGGCCGCAGTCGACCAGCACCCGCTGGTCGCCCACGGTGAGCAGGAACTGGGAGCCGGTCACGCCGCCCGCCGCGCCGAGGAACCGGAGGCTGATGGCCATCGGTCGGGAGTATGCGGCAGGAGGCGGGTACCATCGGTCCGTGGCCTTCCCGATCGAGCCTCCCATCGAGCCGATGCTCGCAAAGCCGCAGCCGGAGCTTCCGCTGGGAGAGGGCTGGCGCTACGAGCCGAAGTGGGACGGGTTCCGGGCCATCGTCTTCCGCGACGGCGCCGAGGTCTACCTCCAGAGCCGCGACCTGAAGCCCCTGAACCGATACTTCCCCGAGCTCGAGGAGCCGATTCGCGCGATCGGCAAGCGGGCGGATCGGTTCGTGCTCGACGGAGAGATCGTCATCGCGGCCGATGGCGGGCTCGATTTCGACGCGCTGCTCCTCCGCATCCACCCGGCGGCCTCTCGGGTCGCGATGCTTGCCGAGCAGAGCCCTTCCTCGTTCGTCGCGTTCGACCTCCTGGCCGACGGCACGCGCGACCTCCGCTCCAGGCCGTTCGCCGACCGTCGGGCCGGGCTCGAAAAGCGGCTGGCGAAGCCGCCGCCATCGGTTCTCCTTACCCCGGCCACTGACAAGGCGACGACCGCCCGGCGGTGGTTCGCCGACTTCGAGGGGGCCGGCCTCGACGGGGTGGTGGCCAAGCGGGCCGACGCACCCTACCTGCCCGGTAAGCGGGAGATGATCAAGATCAAGCACCAGCGGACGGCAGACTGTGCGGTGGCCGGATTCCGCTGGCACAAGAACGGCCCCGGGACGATGGTCGGGTCGCTCCTGCTCGGCCTGTACGACGACGCGGGGACCCTCCAGAGCGTCGGCGTGACGAGCTCGTTCACCGAAGCGCGCCGCCGTGAGCTGGTCGACGAGCTGAAACCGCTGCGGAAGAACGCGCTGTCGGGCCATCCCTGGCGCGAGTGGAAGGACGCGGAGGCGACCTGGGAGGGGCGACGAATGCCCGGTGCCACGAGCCGCTGGAACCGGGGCAAGGACCTCTCATGGGAACCGCTCCGTGTCGAGCGGGTCGTCGAGGTGGCCTACGACCACCTCCAGGGTGACCGGTTCCGGCACGCCACGACTTTCATACGTTGGCGTCCGGACCGGAAACCGAATTCGTGCCGCTACGACCAGCTGGAGGCGACGCCGCCGGCGCTGTTGGCCGATCTGTTCGGACCGGCCTGACCGGGCTACACTCGCGCGGCACTCATCAACCCAGCCCAAGGAGAATCGGTTCCGTGTCCATCACTGACCCCAACGCGGCCGTCACCGACCTTGCCGAGCGGTTCTGGGAGGGCGTTCTCGAGCGCGATCCCATCACCGCCACCATCTACGGGGACAACCGATACGACGACCGGTGGCCCGACCTCGGGCCGGACGGCCGTGCGGCCGAGCGAGCGGCCCTCTCGTCTGCGCTTGCCGAAGCGGAGGCCATCGACCCGGAGACGCTCGACGTCGAGTCGGTCATCACCCGCGACCTGCTCATCCTGATCGCTCGGAACTTCCTCGAGGCGCAGGACCGCAAGCTCTACCAGCTGGCAGTGAACCACATGTCCGGACCCCAGACGTGGCCGTCGGAGATCGCGCAATACCAGCCCGCGGACACGCCCGAGAGCCTCGAGCGGATGCTCCAGCGCTTCGCCGCGTTCCCGCAGCTCATCGAGCAGCAGATCGGCACTCTCGACGAGGGGATTGCGGACGGCCGAACGTCGGCCGCGGTCCCGGTCCGCAAGGCGATCGAGCAGATCGACCGAATGCTGACCGTCCCGGCCGACGTCGCCCCGGCCGTGGTCCTGGCCAACGTGGCGGACGAAGCCGGTCGCGAGTCCATCCGGGGATCGGTGGCGCAGGACATCTATCCCGCTCTCAAGCGCCTCCGGGACTACCTGGCCGAAACGTACACGCCGCACGCGGCGGCGACGCCGGGCCTGGGGGACACGCCCGGCGGCCATGACGCCTATCGGTTGGCGATCCGGATGCAGACCACCGTGGACGCGACCCCGGAAGAGGTTCATGCCTTCGGCATGGAGGACCTGGAACGCATCGAGGCCGAGAAGGACGAGATCGCGCGCCGGCAGGGCCACGCCGACCGTCACGCGTTCGCGGCTGCCCTGGCCGAGGACCCGGCCAACCGGACCAATGACCCGGCGCACATCATCGAGCTCGCCCGCGAGCAGACCGATCGGGCCTATGCCACGGCGCCGCGGTTCTTCGGCCGCCTGCCGGCAGCCAACTGCACGGTTCTCGCGGTCGAGGAGTACCGCGAGCGCGAGTCCGCCCCGGCGTTCTACATGCCCCCGACCATGGACGGCTCACGCCAAGGCCAGTACTACCTGAACACCTATCAGCCGGATCAGCGACAGCTCCACAAGATCGCCGCCATCACGTTCCACGAAGCGACGCCCGGCCACCACTTCCAGATCGCGATCGAGATGGACCTCCAGGGCCTCGGCCGCTTCCGAACCCTGGGCGCGAAGATGGCTGGCTCCGCCTACGTCGAAGGCTGGGGCCTGTACACCGAGCGCCTGGCCGACGAGATGGGCCTGTACCAGACCGATGCCGAACGGCTCGGCATGCTCGACGCCCAGTCCTTCCGCGCGGCGCGGCTGGTCGTCGACTCCGGGCTCCACGCCATGGGCTGGACCCGCGAGCGCGCGATCGAGTTCATGCACGAGCGCGGCTCGCTGCCCATGGTCGACGCCGAGATCGAGGTCGACCGGTACACGATCTGGCCCGGCCAGGCCCTGTCCTACAAGATGGGACAGCGGGAGATCGAGCGCGCGCGCGCCGACGTCGGGGAGCAGCTGGGGGCCGACTTCGACCTCCGCGCGTTCCACGACGAGGTGCTCGGCCACGGCTCGCTTCCGCTCGAGACGCTCCGCCGGGAGATCCCCGGTTGGGTGGCGACGGCGGTCAGGACGCCGACCGGGGCCTAGCCCAGCGGGCGACATGCAGGCCCCCGAGCGAATCGTCCTCGAGGGCCGCGTCGTTCGGCTCGAGCCGCTCGAGGAGCGGCACCGGGACGACCTGGTCGCGGCCGCGACAGAGGACCGGACGATCTGGGCGTTCATGGGCTCGAACCTCGCCGACCCCGCGACCTGGCCGGCGTACCTCGCGGCCGCCCTCCAACCGGAGTTCGTGGCCTGGGCCACCGTGGAACAGGCGACCGGTCGCGCGGTCGGCTCGACGCGCTTCGGGGACATCGCCCCGGAGCACGACCGGGTCGAGATCGGATGGACCTGGCTCGCGCCGTCCCGGCACCGGACCGCGGTGAATACCGAGGCCAAGCTCCTGCAGCTGACCTACGCCTTTGACACCCTGGGCGCCGGCCGCGTGGCGCTGAAGACCGATGGCCGAAATGAGCGCTCGCAGCGCGCGATCGAACGCCTGGGCGCTGTCCGGGAGGGCGTCCTGCGCCGGCACACCCGCCTGCCCGACGGGTACGTCCGTGACACGGTCTACTACTCGATCCTCGCCGACGAGTGGCCGGCCGTGAAGGCCCGCCTCACCAACCGCCTGGCGCGAGGCTGACGTCGCCAGACAGCATCATTGCCCTGGCCCGACATTGAGAATCGCGTCACCGCCGAAGACATAGGGATTCGCGATCTGATACCGGTCGGCCTCTCGGTTCCACGCCTCGAACCGCGGGTCGGAATCGTGGACGTGGTGCCCCTCGTCGGTGGCGAAGACGACGGCGACCAGGAACTGGGCTGCGCCCTCGGCCTTCACCGTGCTGATGTCGAGCCGGCTCAGGGTGGCCATGACCAGCAGGCCTCGATCGGAGAGGTCCTTCCAGATCGGGAGTTCCTTGTCACGGAATCCGCGCTCGAACTCGTCGGCCTGGTCCTCGGCGACGTTGAGCACGATGGCGATGCTCTGCATGGCAGTCTCCTGTTTCGGCGTCACGGCTTGGTCGTGGTTCGCTTGCGTGGAGCTCGGACGGGCTGACCGCTCCGGTCGGGCCATTCATAGCCCGCCCAGGGGTCGTAGTCGGGATCGGGCGGCTCGGGCTTGGGACGATCCTTTTCCGGGACGTGGCGCAGGTTGACCCGGACCCGCCACCAGATCGTGGAGCGGCCGCGCATCGCGTCATACAGGACGTCATCCACGGCGAGGTGGGGGACCACCTTTCGGTGCCGCTTCTTCCAGCGCTCCAGCCCGGCCTCGACCTCCGGCCTGCTGGCCGCCTGGGCGACCACGACCAGCGGGGCGCTGGAGCGGCGCCGACCGGTGGGGGAGGGAACCTTCGGTTCGTCCGCCTTCGGGTCGTCGGCCTGCGGATCAGCCGGCTTGGCGCGGGCCTTCGATGGCTGGACGCGCGGAGGCTCGCCAGGCTGCTTGGCGTAGTTCGGCGGCCACGGGGCGTCGCCCTCGCCCTCGGCCTCGTGACGCGCGACCAGCTCGAGCAGAGGCTCGAGCGAGAATGCCAGGTCGTCGATCCCGGCCCCAACGTCACCGAGCTTCTCGTAGCGCGCGGGCACGGTCCGCACCGTGAAGTCGGCAGGGTCGCAGTCGGGTACCTAGTCCCAGGTCAGGGGGGTCGAGACTCGCGCATCGGGGAGCGGCCGGACCGAGTACACCGACGCCACGGTTC
>DASTEQ010000109.1:0-4656 GCA_035709505.1 Candidatus Limnocylindria bacterium | reverse complement strand
CAGCTCGATGCAGATCAGCATCATGATCGCGTTCCGCCGGGCCAGGAAGCCAAAGGCACCGATCCCGAACAGGGCCAGGGAGAGGAACAGGTAGGCGGGCAGATCCATCGGTCAGTTCGCCCGCTCGTCTTCTTCCGGCCGGCGAGCCAGGTAGATGGCACCGATGATCGCGGCCAGCAAGAGGAAGGCCACGATCTCGAACGGCAGGGCGTAATCGTTGAAGATGGCAGCCGCCAGCTTGTTGAGGTCGACCGCGATCACGACCGTGGCGTTCGGCCAGTCGGTCGACACGATCGCCCACCCGACGAGGAACACGATGCCGAAGGCGACCAGGGCGGCGACCGGCGCCTGGCGCTGGAACGGGGCGGGCAGGTTCGCGTCGCCGGCCTGGGTGAGCATGATCGCGAACAAGATCAGGACGCTGATGGCGCCGAGATAGATGAGGACCTGCGCCGCGGCGACGATCGGCGCGCCGAGCAGGGCGTACGTGCCCGCGAGCGCGCCGAAGCAGAACATCATGGCCACCGCGGAATGAATGACATTCCGCAGGAGCACGGCCGCCAGGCCACCGCCGAGGACGCCGACGGCGAGCACCACGAAGAGGACGATCGAGATGTCCAGAGCCGAGACTCTCCGTTCGGGCTGAGCGCTCACGGGCCTCGCTCCGGAGGCCGAGGCCGATTCTAAAGGACGAGCACGTCACCCTCGCGCGCGGCCGTCACCGTCAGCCCATCGGCGAGGGCCTCAGCTTCGGCCACGAGGAGGTCCATCTGGTGATCGGTCCGGGCCGGGTCGTGGTGGAACAGGACGAGCTGGCGCGCGCCCGCGGTGCGTGCGAAGTCGATGGCCTCCGGCACCGAGGAATGGCCCCAGCCGAGCCGCTCCTCGCGTTCGGACTGGGTGTACTGCGCGTCATGGATGAGGACATCCGCCCCCTGCGCGAGGGCGAGACCGCTGATCCAACCGGGGCCGGGCTCGGTGCTGTTCGCGGCCAGGGCCGGCTCATGGTCGCTGAGGTAGGTCAGCGACCGGCCGTTCTCGCTGACCCGGTAGCCCAGGGTGGCGCCGGGATGAATGACCTCGTCGGCCTTGATCGTCAACGAACCGATGGTGAACGGCTGCTGGGGAGCGTCGTGGAACTCGAAGTTCGCGCGCAGGTCGCGCAGGCGAATCGGGAACAGGGGCGGCGACATGTAGCGCGTGATCCGGGCTCGGAGGTGCAGGGTCGGTGAGGGCGGGCCCCAGACATGGATCTCGCAGCCTTTGCGGAAGATCGGGGCGAAGAATCCCAGGCCCTGGATGTGATCCATGTGGAGGTGGGTGAGCAGGATGTCGATGCGATGGATGTCGTCCTCAAGCTCGTTGCCAAGGCGCTGGATGCCGGTGCCCGCATCGAGGACGACCAGGCAGCCGTCTTCGCCGCGGACCTCGACGCAGGCCGTGTTGCCGCCGTAGCGGGCCGTCTGGGGACCGGCGCTCGCGACCGAGCCCCGCGTGCCCCACAGTCGGACGATCACGCCGGTTCCGACTCCCCGTTCGACTCCCAGAACATCGCGACGGACCCCATGATGTCGCCGTGCCCCCCGGTCAGGGGGAACGCGGTGATCACGATCTGGCGGGCCACGCCGTCGGCGCCGGTGATCTCGAGCGAGGCGTGCTGCGGCTTCCCGTCGCGCAGGGCTTTCACCGGCGGCAGCGCCTCGGCGGGGATCGGGTTCCCGGCAAGGTCACGCGGCGCGAATCCCGTCGTCCATGCCTCGTACGGCATCTGGTCCACGTCGTCGGCCCGCAACCCGAGCGTCGGCTCCGCCGCCTCGTTGAAGAACACGAGGTCCCCGGCGCTGTCGATGACCCAGACCGGAATGCCGAGGTGCTCCGCCAGCTGACGGAGCAGGATCATCTCGATCGGCTGCTGGGGGAGATCGGCCATGCGGAGCCGAGAATAGCGCCCGGGGGCCCACACGGGCAGAAAACCGCCGGGGCTGACAGACTGGGCGGCCCATGACCGCTCGTCTCGCCGCCGCGACCCTGCTCGCCATCTGGCTCGTGTTTGGGCTGCTGATGACCCTGCAGCCGGTCGATCCTGCCCCCGGCCAGGTGGTGGACGACAACTTCGTCCTGTTCCACACGATCCAGATCTACCTGGCCAACCTCGAGTCGCCGTTCTGGACCGGGCAGTTGGTCGGGAACCTGCTCCTCCTAATGCCGGTCGGCCTGCTGGGGCCGATCGCCTTCCCGGCCATGAACGGCTGGGGACGCGTCCTGATCGTGGCGGTCGTGCTCAGCGCGGCGATCGAGCTCGCTCAGCTGCAGATCCCGAACCGCTCAGCCGACGTCGACGACATGCTGGTCAACGTGTTCGGTGCCCTGATCGGCTACGCGCTCTTCCGCGTCCTCCGCCTCGGATCCATCCGTCCCGAGCCCGTTCCAGAGCGCCCCTGACCCAGACCTAGCGGGTCGGACGCTCCCGGTCGGACATCTCGAGGATGTCGAGCATCGGCAGATCCCGCTGGTACTCGCTGAACTCGAACTCGGGGCCGCAGCGGAGCGCGTCATACGGGCAGGCGTCGGCGCAGATCCCACAGAAGATGCAGCGGCTGACGTCCAGCTGGTAGGTCTCCAGGATCCGCGGCCGCGGCATCAGGGCGCCGACCGGGCACGTCTCCGCGCATCGGCCGCACGAGACGCACGGCGTCTCGTTCAGGGAGACGTAGTCCGCGGTCGTGACCAGCGAGTCGAAACCTTTGCCGATGAAGTCGTAGCAGCCCGCGCCGACGATGTCCTTGCACACCTGGGCGCAACGACCGCAGTCGATGCACCGGCTGTAGTCGCGGAGGATGAACGAGTGCGTCTCGTCCCGCCCATAGCCATGGTTGACGCCGACGTATGGGTTGTCCTGGATCGACCGCTCGTCGATCGCCATGTTGAGCGTGGTCTCGTACTCGATCGCCGCCTCGCGGAGGTCGCAGTGACCGATCGCCTCGCACGTGCACTGGAGGCAGCGCGCGGCCTCGCCCATCGCCTGGTCATGGGTATAGCCGTACTCGTACTCCCCGAAGTTGTCGCTGCGGTCCTCAGCTTCCTTCTTGCCCATCACCGCCTTGGGCTCCTTCACGTCGTCGGTGAAGGGCACGATGGTGAGGAACGACGGCTGAGGCTCAGAGACGATGCGCCGGACCTGCGGGTCGTCCAGGTCGTGGCCACGGAGCCAGTAGTCCATCGCGTATGAGGCTCGCCGCCCGTCCCCGATGGCCTCGACCACGGTCGTCGCCCCGAGGTTCACGTCACCCGCGGCGAAGATCTTCGGCACGCCGGTCCGGAACGTGTTCGGGTCCACCACCAGGCGGCCCTGGCGGCTCACCTCCAGCCCGCCGCGGATCTCGTCCGGCTCGAGGTCGACCCAGCTGAGCTCCGGCCCCTGGCCGATGGCCCCGAGCACCGTGTCGCACTCGACGATGAACTCGGTGCCGGGCATCGGCTCCGGTCGGCGGCGACCCTTCTCGTCCGGCTCGCCGAGATGCATCTTCTGGAACTCGACCCCGGTCACCCGACCCTTGGAATCGGTCACGATCCGGACCGGCGCGGCCTGGAAGATGACCGTGGCCCCTTCCTCGATCGCCTCGTGGACTTCGTCCTGAGACGGCATGTCCTTCAGGTCGCGGCGGTACACGATGGTCACCGCCTTCGCGCCCTGGCGGAGCGAGGTCCGCGTGCAGTCGATGGCGGTGAACCCACCCCCGATGACCACCACTCGCGCGCCCTTCAACTGGGGGACGGGGACCCCGCGGGTGCTGTTGTAGAGATTCTCGAGCGCGTTGACCGTCCCGTCCGCGTACTCGTTCGGAATGCCGAGCTCGTTGGACTTGTAGCAGCCGGTCCCCACGAACACGGCGTCGTAACCCTGGTCGAGGAGGTCAGCGAGGTGGAAGTCGCGCCCCAGGCGCATGTTCGGCTTGAAGGTCGCCCCCAGCTCCCAGACGTGGTTCAGCTCGCGGTCCATCCACGCCTTCGGCAGGCGGTACTCCGGGATCCCGTAGCGGAGCATGCCGCCCTGCTCTGGGTCGGCCTCGTACACGTCGCAGTGATGGCCCCGCAGCTGGAGGTAGTACGCGACCGTCATGCCGGCCGGGCCCGAGCCGACGACCGCGACCCGGCGCCCGGTGTCGGTCTCCTTCGGCCATGGCAACGGGGCGGGGGCGTCCACCTCGAGCACCCGGTCGGCGCAGTACCGATGCGAGTCGCGGATGGCGATCGCGGTATCGACCTCCTCGCGCCGGCAGTGAGTCTCGCACGGGGCCGGGCAGACCCGACCGAGGATGGCCGGGAAGGGCAGCGACCGCTTGAGGATCCGGGTCGCCTCCTCCCAGTTCCCCTCCGAGTTGGCCTTCAGGTAGCCGGGGATGTCGACCCGGGTCGGGCACTTGAACTGGCACGGAGGCAGGCAGTACGCGTCGTGGTCGGAGAAGATCAGCTCCAGGACGAGGCGGCGGTTCTCGATGACCCGCTCCGAGTGGGTGGTGATGACCATCCCGTCCTCGATCTGGGTCCCGCACGAGATCGGGGTGTTCTCCTGTCCCTCGACCTCGACGACGCAGATGCGGCACGCGCCGTACGGCGAGAGCTTGGGCTCGTAGCAGAGGGTCGGGATCTCGATGT
>DASTEQ010000108.1:0-15990 GCA_035709505.1 Candidatus Limnocylindria bacterium | reverse complement strand
CGGCGCCGGCCGGCGAAGCGCTTCGAACACCTGCCCGACATCCACCGCGGACAGCGGGAAGCCGACCTTCATGACCGGTGTCCACTGCTCCAGACCGTCGGCATTCACCTCCTTGAGGACCTTGATGTCCATCAGGCCGTCGCGGATCTTCACGTTGTCGCCGGCACCGGAAAGCAGGTACAGCTCGTCGCTCTCCTGGATGCCGGTCGGAGTCAGGACCCGGAACACCACGTCGGCGGCGCCGAACCTCGACCCGAAACTGCGCCACTCCCAGCGCGGGATGATCGTCGCCACCGCATCCTCCTAGGGCCGGCCCGCGTTCAGGGCCCTCCGCATTATTGCTCCGCCCGCTGACGACCACTATGCTGCGAGGCCCGATCGTTCCCTCCCGCGAGGAGATCCGTCATGTCCGATCCCGCCCCGACCGCCGCCACACCCGAGGCCTGGCACACGCTGTCCGTCGCCGACGCGCTGGCGGCGCAAGGAGTCAACGCCGAGCGGGGCCTGAGTGCGGCTGAGGTCACGGCCCGACGGGCGAAGCACGGAGCGAACAAGTTCACCGAGCAGGAGACGGAGTCGCGCTGGCACGCCTTCCTGCGCCAGTACGCCGACCTGATGCAGATCGTCCTGCTGGTGGCGGGGCTGGCCAGCATCTGGCCCGTGGGCCAGGTCTCGACCGGCGTGATGCTGGTCCTGCTGACTGTGTTCAACGCCTACCTCGGCCTGAGCCAGGAGGGGAAGGCAGCTGCCGCCGTGGCCGCGCTCCAGAAGATGATGATCGTCAAGGCCCGCGTCCGGCGGGACGGCGAACTCGCCGTCATTCCGGCCGAGGAGCTGGTGCCCGGGGACATCGTCGCATTCGAGGCCGGGGACGTCGTCACCGCCGACGGCCGGATCATCCAGGCCGCCACCGTCGAGATCGACGAGGCGGCGCTGACCGGCGAGAGTCTGCCGGTCGCCAAGGAGCTCGGACCGGTGGGAGAGGACGCTCCGCTGGGTGACCGCCACAACATGGCCTTCATGAACACCAACGTCACCCGCGGAGCGGGCGAACTGGTGGTCACGGCCACCGGCATGAACACCGAGGTCGGGCATATCTCGGGCATGCTCCAGGCGACCGAGGAGGAGGAGACTCCACTCACCAGGCAGATCAACGCCCTGACCCGGCAGCTGATCATCATCGCGGGGGTGGCCCTCATCGCCTCGATCGCGATCGGGTACTTCCGCTATGGGCAGACGTTCGACGTCCTGTTCGTGACCGCCATCGCGTTTGCGGTGTCCGCCATCCCGACCGGACTGCCGGCCGTGATCACGACCATCCTGTCGTACGGCAGCCAGACGCTGGCCAAGGCCCACGCCATCGTGAAGCAGCTCCGATCGGTCGAGACTCTGGGGTCCACTTCGGCCGTCAACTCGGACAAGACCGGCACGCTGACCCTGAACCAGATGACAGCGGTCGAGCTCACGATCCCCGGCCGGCGGCATACGGTGACGGGCACCGGCTACGGCTTCGAGGGAAAGATCGAACGGGTGGGTGGCGATTCGGATGTCCCGCTCGACCCGTTCCTGCTCCCCTGCGTGCTCGCGTCTGACGCGGTGGTCAAGGACGGCGAGCTCATCGGCGATCCGACCGAGGGCGCTCTGGTCGTCCTCGCCGAGAAAGGCGGCGTGGGCACTATCGCGACACGGGAAACGTACCCACGAGTGGCGACCCTTCCCTTCGACTCCGAGTACAAGATGATGGCCACCTTCCACCGCATGACCGATGAGTCCGGACGCGAGGTCATCCGCGCCTTCGTGAAGGGCGCGCCAGACCAGCTCCTCAAGCGCGGAGCGAACGTCATCACCCCGGACCTGGCCTCCACCCGCGTGGTCGACGACGAAGTCCGCGAGCGAGTCCAGGCTGAGAACCTCCGGCTCGGGGAGAAGGGCCTCCGGGTCCTCGCCACCGGCCGGAAGGACTTCGACCCGGCGACCTTCGACCCGAACGCCAATCTTCTCCCGCTCCTCGACGGGATGACCCTGCTCGCGCTGATCGGGATCGTCGACCCGCCACGGCCATCGGCCAAGGTGTCCATCGCCGAGGCGCACGGGGCGGGCATCCAGGTCCGGATGATCACCGGCGACCACGCGGTCACAGCCGGCGCCATCGCAACCGAGCTCGGGATCCGCGGTCGGGCCATCACCGGCGCCGAGTTCCGGGCGATGTCCGACGACGAGGCGGTGCGCGAGATCGACGGGATCGGGGTCATTGCCCGTGTCGCGCCCGAGGACAAGGTTCACCTCGTCGACATCCTGCGCAAGAAGGGCCACATCGTGGCCATGACCGGCGATGGCGTGAACGATGCCCCCGCACTGAAATCGGCCGATATCGGTGTCGCCATGGGCATCACCGGAACCGAGGTCTCGAAGGAGGCCGCGAACATGATCCTGACCGATGACAACTTCGCGACCATCGTGAAGGCGGTCGAGATGGGACGCGGGCTCTACGACAACCTGAAGAAGTACATCCGATTCCAGATCGGCGTCCTGATCGGGTTCATCGTGACCTTCCTGGGCTCCTCCATCCTCAACGTCCTGGGCGGCGTGCCGTTCGTCCCGCTCCAGACGCTGTTCATGAACTTCACCGTCCAGGTCTTCCAGGCGGTGGGCCTAGGGTTCGGACAGCCGGCGGCGGGGCTCATGGAACGTCCGCCACGGGCTTCCGGCGAGGCGCTCTTGTCACGGTCCCTGCTGCTCTGGCTGGCCATCGCAGGGTTCGTGATGGGCGGTGGCACCCTGGTCGTCATCGCCTGGGCATCGCAGACCTTCGACGAGACCATCGCCCGCACGATGGGCATCATCACGTTCTCGATCGCCAACGTGGCCTTCTCGCTCGCCACCAAGGACGAGCGCCGCTCAGCCTTCAACCCGGAGGTGCTCGCGGACCGGTCGTTCGTCCTCGCCAGCCTGGCATCAGTGGTGGTCATCATCCTGATGGCGGAGCTGAACTTCCTGAACAGGCTGCTGGATACGACATCCCTCGACATCAACCAGTGGGTCGTGTGCCTGCTCGTCGGCCTGATCATCCTGCCGGTCGCCGAGGTCCGGAAGCGCTTCTGGGACGTGGAGGAAGAAGAGAAGCGCGTCGAGCCGGCGGCCGAAGCCGTTGCCGCCACCTCCTAGCCGCCACTCCTCCAGGCGGTCAGGCCGTCGAATCTTCCTCGGGCGCTCCGATTCGGCCTAGGCGCCAGGGAGGGGCGCCGGAGGCGAATACACCCAGAACAGCTTCAGGGCGCTCGAGCCGTCGTTTCTGTGCTGATGGTGAACGCCCCTAGGAACCCACATCGCCTGTCCGGTCTCGAACGCGACTTCCTCCCCCTCCGACACGAGGATGCCGGAGCCCTCGAGCACGAGGTTGATCTCCTCCGAGTCCGGATGCACGTGATACGAGCTTGCCTCGCCAGGCTCGAACAGCGTTATCCCGGACATGAACTCCTCCGACCCGATGTCCGGTGAGACAAATCGGAACACCTTGCGCCTCATCCCGGGCTCATCGAGACCGATCCAGATCTGCTCGCCGTCCAGGAAAGGCGAGATCAACCGGACCTTCATTCAGCTGCCTCCTTCGGTTCGGAATCGGGAAGTGCTAACCCGTCGTACTCCGCGGCAGTGGGATCGATCGTCCGCATTGGACGCTGTCGATCCTGCTCCTCCACGAAGTGGGCGGCGAGCCCGAAGCTCCTCGCGATGGCGAACAGGAAGTCGCCATAGATCGGGTCCAACTGGAGGCGGATCAGCGCGACCGCAAGCGCGCCATCGATGTTGACTGGCGTGGGATCTCCTGTGTGAGCGCTCACGCGCGCCGCAAGTGCTCTGATCGCGGCCTCGTGGTTGCTGTCGTACACGGCCGCGGCCACCTCGAGGAGCCGCTCCACGCGTAGGTCGTGCCGGTGCCAGCGGTGTCCGACCCCGGGGATTCGCCTCCCCGCGGCGCGCTCGGTCTCGAAGACCGCATCGGCCCAAGCCTCCAGGGCACCCTCCGCCGGCGCGCTGGCCAGGATCCGCATCGCCCGACTCACCACCGCCCCGTGCAGCTCGCCGAAGGCCAGGATCCCACCGGCCAACCCAGCCATGGGCGTGGCCCGGGTGGACGCGATGGTGCGAGTGACGAGCGCCGAGGGCGCCAGCGGTCCGTGGTCGATCGACGCAACGAGGCACGCCGCCAGGAGTGCACCTTCCTCCTCGGTAGCTGTGTCGCCCCGCCATAGCCTGAGGAGCATATTCGGGAATGGCTCGCGGCCGATCGCCTCGTCGAGCGCCATGCCGCGTACGAAGACCCGTTCGTCGGTCGTTGCAGTGATAGCAGTCGTCCATGCGTCAGCCCGGTGCGCCTTCCCTGCGGCCGAGCCCTGGTGGGCCCGTGTCGGCTGCCGCGTCACTGGGCCACCTGGTAGATGCGTTCGATGTCCCACTCGCCAGGGGTCATGACGGGCGTGTTCCGCATCGGGATGTCGATTACGACAGGCCTGGTCACCTCCAGGGCGCGACGCAGGGCTGGCTCGAGCTCGGCCGCGCTCTCGATGCCGATGCCCTCGGCCCCGCAAGCGCGAGCCAGGGCGGCGAAGTCCACTGTGTAGGTCGATCCATCGACCTCGAACTCGCACCCATAGCCCGTTCCGTAGTGCTTACGCTGGAGTCCAGCGATCGTGCCGAACGCCGAGTTGTTCATGACCACCCAGATGGGCCGGATGCCCATCTCGACCGCGGTCGCGACGACGCTTGGATTCGAGCCGAAGGCGCCGTCGCCGACCAGCGCGATCGCCGGGCGAATCGCGGCCGACGCCACGCCCAGGACGGCCGCCGGACCGAACCCCATCGTGGAGAAGCCGCCCGGGGTGAGGAACGAATCAGGGGTCTCCACCGGGTACTGCTGCCCCACGCCGTTCTTGTTCCACCCCACATCGGTCACCAGGATCGCGTCGGGGATGGCACGCCGAACGTCAGCGAGGATCCGCTCCGGCAGCAACGGGAACTCGTCCGAGGTCGCGTTCTCGCGGCTGGGCGCGAGGAACGCGTCCCGCTCGGCTCGAAGGCTCGACCAGTCGTACCCGCGCTCCGGCGTTGGGTCTCCATAGGCGGCGGAGATGGCGCGCAGGGCGTGGGCGGCGTCGGCGGTCGCCGCGATGAACGCGGGATAGTTGCGACCCGGTTCGTGGGGGTCGAGATCGACATGGAGGAGGCGGGTGGGGGGGATGCGGAAGGTCACCCCGTCCTCCCAGCTGCTGCTATCGGTCTCGGGAAACCGGGTACCGATCGCCAGGATGACGTCAGCCTCGCGTGCCAACTGGTTCGCGATCGGCACGCCCCAGAATCCGACCATGCCCAGCAGCTGCGGGTGGTCGGGCGGCAGAACCCCGGTCCCCATCAGGGTGTGGGCCACCGGTGCTCCGCTCCGCTCGGCCAGTTCCAGGACCTCCGGGGCTGCACGACGCGTTCCGCCACCGGCCAAGATCAGCGGCCGCTCGGCATCTCGCAGTTCCTGGGCGATGGCGTGGGCGGTCGCCGGAGCCAGCGCCGGTGGGAGCACACGGGTGGCGGGGACGACCGGGGCCTCGAACGCCTCGGCCAGGACGTCCATCGGCACTGAGACGAGGACCGGGCCCGGGCGCCCGGCGAGCGCGAGGTCCCAGGCGCGAGCGAGGATGCGGGGAACCTGGTCGGCACGTCGGGCGCGCCACGCCCGCTTGACGAACGGCTCGTACACCGAGGTCTGATCCGCATCCCGGCGCAGGTTGAACTCCTGGTGCGGCCCGCGTCCTTCGTAGTAGGACGGCACGTCTCCGGCGATGACGAGGAGAGGCACGGAGTCGAAGGCGGCCGTGGCGACCCCGGTCGTCGCGTTCGTGATGCCAGGACCCACGTGGAGGAGCACGACACCAGGCCGTCCGGCCACCCGAGCGTAGCCGTCCGCGGCATGCGCTGCCACCTGTTCGTGTCGGGTGGTGATGAATCGCACCGACCCGTGACGCTCAAGCGCGGCGATGAGGGAGATGTTGGTGTGGCCGCACAGCCCGAACACGCGGTCGACGCCTCGGTCGGCGAGGAACAGCGCGATGTGGTCGGCCACCGTCGGCTTCATCGCCTATCTCCTTCCGTCTTCAACCGGCGTCCCACCGGAACCAGCGTCCCACCGGCTGCGCATCTCGGTAAACTTCCACATACTGGATAGTGGAGTCCATCATGAGGCACAAGTTCAGCTCGCCCAGGTGCCAAGTGTAGCCTCCCGGCCCTTCCCACAGCCCCACTCGGAGACCTCATGCCGCGATCGATCACACCGGAAGAAACCGCCCACGTGGATGAGCTCGTGGCTCGTGGCCACGCGGCCCTGCGAGCCTTCCAGGGCGCCACCCAGGACGAGGTTGACCGCATCTGCCGTGCTGTGGCCTGGGCCGTCGCCAACGAGGCGACATTCACCCGCCTCGCCCACATGGGCGTCGAGGAGAGCGGGATCGGCGACCCGGTGAGTCGAGTGGCGAAGCGCTTCAAGATCCTCGGCATCCTGCGCGATGTCCTCCGACAGAAGAGCGTCGGCGTCATCGAAGAGCTTCCCGAGAAGGGCATCGTCAAGTACGCCAAGCCCGTCGGCCTGGTGGCCTCGCTGGTGCCGACCACCAACCCGGAGCTGACGCCGCCGGGCGTCGGCCTCTTCGCAATCAAATGCCGGGACGCGGTCATCTTCTCCCCGCATCCCCGCAGCCAGCGCACGACTCGTGAGACCGTGGAGATCATGCGCCGCGCGCTCGGGCGGGTGGGCGCCCCAGCAGATCTCATCCAGTGCCTCGAGCGGCCGAGCATTCCTGCTGCCCAATACCTCATGAGCCAGGCAGACATGGTCCAGGCCACCGGCGGTCGCGACATGGTGAAGGCCGCATACAGCTCGGGCACTCCTGCCTACGGAGTCGGCGCGGGCAACTCCACCATGGTCATCGACGAAACAGCCGACATCGCCGATGCGGCCCGCAACACGCGGATAAGCAAAACGTCCGACTTCGGCTCGGGATGCTCCGCAGACGGCAATCTCATCGTCGAAGAGACCATCTACGACGGAATGCGAGCCGGCCTGGAGGCCGAGGGGGGCCACGTCGTCACTCCACAGCAAGCGGACCAGCTCAAGGCAGTCATGTGGGATGAGGCCGGTCACCGGACCCCGGACACCATCGCGGTCTCCCCGCAGGCGCTGGCCAAAAAGGCCGGATTCGAGGTCGGACCCGAAGTTCGGTTCTTCGTCGTCGAGCAGACCGAGATCGGCCCGGAGCATGTGTTCAGCTCAGAGAAGCTGAGCGTGGTCCTCTCAATGTTCCGCTACGCGGGCTTTGACCAGGCCCTGGAGATGGTGGAAGCCATCTACGAGGTCGGCGGCAAGGGCCACTCCTGCGGCATCTACTCGTTCGACGATGACCACATCGACCGCCTCGCGCGCGTCGCCCCGGTGAGCCGCATCATGGTCCGCCAGCCGCAGTCGAAGGCAAACGCCGGCGCATTCAACAACGGCATGCCCATGACCTCCAGCCTGGGATGCGGCACCTGGGGTGGGAACATCACCTCAGAGAACATCCACCTGAAGCACTACATGAACACGACTTGGGTGAGCCGGCCGATTGCCGAGGATCGCCCGTCAGAGCAGGAGCTCTTCGGCGAGTTCTACGGGACGGCGTTCGACTGATGTCGGTGCTCGCCAAGGCCACGGAGATCCTGGACCTGGTGGCGGAAGCGCCCGATGAAGCCACGCTCACCTCGATCGCGCAGCGACTCGGGCAACCGCGGTCGTCCACCCATCGGCTGCTCTCCGAACTGGTCCAGCTCGGCCTCCTCTTTCGGGTGGGTACGGCGAACTACGTCCCCGGGCCGAGGCTGACGCGCTGGGGTGAGGTCGCGAGCGGCGTGAACGACATCGTCCGAATCTCGAGGCCAGCCATGGTTCGATTGCGCGATGCCGAGGGCGAGAGCGTCCACCTCTACGTTCGTCAGCGAGACCGGCGCGTCTGCGTCGCGGCTGTCGAGGGCAACTACGAGCTCCGCCACTTCACCGAAGTGGGCAAGCCGCTCCCCCTGTCGGCCGGTGCATCGGGGAAATTGCTACTCGCGTTCGCAGACCCGGTGACCCAGGCGCTCGAGCTGCGCCGCGTCGCGCAGGCGCCCATCTCGCCACGAGCGCCTGGGCTGGACGAGCTGACGGCTCAGCTCGACGAAATCCGCGCCACTGGCTGGTCCTGGTCCTTCGGGGAACGAGAGGAGGGGCTGGCGGCGGCGGCGGTCCCCATCCGGAACCTCGTCGGAGCGGTTGAGGCTGCGCTGGCGATCTCGGGGCCAACCGGCCGGCTCACCGCGGAGCGCCTGGTCGACCTTCGGCCACAGCTTTCAGCGGCGGCGGATGAGATCAGCGCCGCACAGGGCTGGACGCCATCCAGCGCCGGCCGAGCGTTAGGCAACGACGCGGCGGTGGGATCGCTCAGCCGCGTCTGAGGAGAGCGCTGACCTCGGCCGCGCTCTCGACCAGGGGGCGCCGCATATCCTCGAACCCGTCGGGCCTGAGCCGCGTCGTCGGAGCAGACACGCAAAGGGCGGCCACCACGTGGTCGCGGGAGTCGACGATCGGCGTCGCTGCCGCGGAAACTCCCTCCTCGCGCTCGCCGACCGAGGTCGCCCATCGGCTGATGCGGATCTGCTGCAGCTGATCGCCCAGCCGGCTGCCGGGGGCATTCGGCATCGTGGAGGCGTCCTCGAGCGCGCGGGCCAGCTCGAGATCCTGGACCTCCTGCTCGGCAAAGGCGAGCAGGAGCTTTCCGGCAGCGCCGGCGCGGAGCGGGAGGGGGCGGCCCAGCTGGATGAACGGACGGAGCTCGTGACGAGCCTCGACCGCGGCGATGCAGATGCGAGTGTCGTGTTCACGCACGTAGAGGTGAATGCTCTCGCCGAGCTCGTCTCGGAGGCGGCGCATCGGCTGCTCGGCGAGGTCACGCATGTCGAATGTGTCGGCGGCGGCCTCTCCCCAGTACAGCAGCCGTGGCCCGAGCGAGTACCGACCATCGTCCGTGCGCCGGACAATGCCGAGGCCGGCCAGGTCGGCCAGGAGTCGATGGGTGGACGATTTCGGCATCCCAAGTGCCGACCGTACGTAGGCCAGCGTAACCGGCCCCCCGGCGCGGCCGAGGCAGTCGATCAGCTCGCTTGTCTTCTCAAGTACCGACATGCTGTTCTCGTGCTCAAAGTCCCAGCGCCTGCGGCAGCCACAAGGTAATGGCCGGGATGTACGTGATGAGCAGCAGGACGATGATCATCGCCGGCAGATAGATCGCGGCCCCCCGGAAGACCCGCTCCACCGGGATGCCGGTCACCGAACTCAGCACGAAGGCCACTCCGCCCATCGGCGGGGTCAACAGTCCGATCATCAGGTTGAAGATGATGACGGACCCCAGGTGCACCGGGTCGATCCCGTACTGGACCGCGATCGGCAACAGGATGGGGGTGATGATCAGCAGCGCCGACGTCGGCTCGAGGATCATCCCGCAAACGAGCAACAGGACGTTCACGATGAGCAGGAAGACGACCGGGTTGTCGGTCAGGTCCAGGAGCCCGGTGGCCACCGTCTGCGGCACCTGCTCCCGGGCCAGGATCCAGCTTAGGAGGGCAGACGCGCCGATGATCAGCATGATCTGACCGGTGATCACTGCCGTGTCGCGGAAGATGAGCGCCGTGTCACGGACCGTCACCGACCGGTAAGAGAACGCCAGCAGGAGCATATACAGGGCGCCGATGCCGGCGGCCTCGGTGGGCGTGAAGATGCCGCTGAGGATGCCGCCGAGGATGAGAACTGGGGCACCCAGCGCTGGGAGCGCGCGCAGGAGCGACCGTCGGACCGCGCTCCAGCTGTATGGGTCACCGACGAGGTCGGGCCGGCGGCGGGCCCAGAGATAGACCACCACCACCAGCGACAGGGTCATGAGCAGGGCTGGGATCACGGCCGCCGCGAACAGCGCACCGGTCGAGACCGCAGCCACCGACGCGTACACGACCGCCGGGATGCTGGGCGGCATGATTGGGCTGATCAAGGCCGAGCTCGCGCTCAAGCCGACCGAGAACTCAGCCGGATATCCCTTCTTCCGCATGTGGTTCACTTCGATTGAACCGATGCCGGCCGCGTCGGCCAGGGCGGCCCCGCTCATCCAGGAGAAGCCCAGGCTGACGGCGATGTTCACGTAGGCGAGACCGGCTCGAAGCGGTCCGAGCAGTAGGACCGCAGCGTCGTACAGCCGGTCTGCGATCTCCGTCCGGGTCGCCACCGTCCCGACCAGGATGAAGAGCGGGACCGCCAGCAGCGGCCAGCTGTTGATGCCCTGCATGACGGTCCGAACCCCCAGGTGGAGGGTGTAGTCCTCCACCAGCAGGTAGACGAGCGACGGCCCGAGGATGGCGAAGGCCATCGGGACACGCAGCAGGAAGAGAAGGAGGATCGCGATCAGCAGCAGGGGGAGGGTCACGCGGCTCTCTCGGACGGTCGGCGCAGGGCCGGGAGGTCAATGACCGCGACGGCGAGCGCCGCTCGCAGGGCGGTGAGGCTGAACCCGACGATCGGTACCGAATTCACGATCAGCAGGGGAATCTCGGCCGCCGGTGTGACCTGGCCCACGTCGTCGGCCAGCAGCTGGATCGTGGCGTAGACGAGGCCAACGCAGGTGACGAACACGATGACGTTGGCTGCGAGCTTGATCGCCGTGAGCGCTCGTCCCTTCAGCACGTAATCGACGAGGTGGATGGCGATGTGCCGGTCACGCGAGGCGAGGTAGCCGGACATAACAAACGTGGCCCACACCATTGAGAGCCGCGCGACCTCGCCGGTCCACGGCAGGCTGACACCGGGGAGATAGCGCTGGGCGACGAGGGATACCACCAGGATCAGGATGACGAGGATGAAGAACGCCCCGACCGCCTGCTCGACGATGCCGATCCCATGCACGATCGAGCGCCACGGCTCCCGCCCGGGCAGGATCTCCGGATGCAGGTTCTCCTCGAACAGTTCGGTTTCGGTCGGCGGCTCGGACTCGAAAACCGACTCGACCGACACGTCGGCAGGGTCATCAAGGCGGCGTTCGTCAGGGGCCATCAGGAGCTCACCTTCCTCCGGTGACCGTGACCGGCTTCACCCCATCGTGAGTTGCCGGGCCTGGAGGTGGACTCGGTGCCCGGGGTTGGGTCCCCGGACACCGAGTGCCGATGCTACTCCGCGGTCGAGCGGATGGCGTCCAGAACCTCGACCTGCTCCGGAGTGAAGTTCTCCCGCAGGTACGGCTCTGCCATTTCGCGGAAGGCGTCGCGGTCGACGTCATCCACGATCTCCATCGTTCCGTCTGCTTCCCACGCAGCGAGGATCTCGTCCTCGGTCTCCGCGGCGCACACCGGCTCTTCCACCATCGCCTCCTCCACGGCGGCGGCCAGCGCGTCCTGCTGGACCGTGCTGAGCTCGTTCCAGACCTCGCCGATGATGACGAGGTTCGAGCTGAGCTGGTGGCTCGACAGGCTGATGTGGCTCTGGACCTCATCGAGGTTGATGGCGTCGATGTTCGTGATCGGGTTCTCCTGGCCATCCACCGTGCCCTGCTGGAGAGCGAGGTACAGGTCCTCGAAGGCAACTTCGACGGGCTCGGCGCCCATCGCGGCGGCGTTCATGAGGAACTGCGGCGACGGCGGGAACCGCATCCGAAGCCCCTCGAGGTCAGCCGGAGTCCGGATCGGAACATTGGCTGTGAACTGACGCGCACCAGTGTTCCAGGCGCCAAGGATGTGGACGCCGGTCTCCTCCTCGAAGCCCTGCGTCAGTGGATCCGACGCGTCGCCCGAGAAGAAGGTGTACATGTGCGCGCTGTCGTCGAACACGAAGGCGCCGTCCACGGCGCTCATCGGTGCGTAGACGGCACTCAGCGCCGACGCGCCCTGGATGTCCATGTCGATGTCGCCGGCGATGACCGACTGGATACGGTCGGCGTCTGGGCCCAGCTCGCTGGCGCCGAAGATCTCAATCGTGATCCCGACGTCGGCGGCCTCGACCTCTTCCTTGATGACCTCCGCACCGCAGACGACCTGGGGCTGCGCCGGCTGATAGGAGTGCGCCAGGCTGAGCTCGAACGGCTCCTGCGCCGCTTCCGAGGCCGGGGGCTCGCTGGCTGCGGCCGAGGGCTCCTCGCTGGCGCTGCTCTGGCAGGCCGTCAGCACGAGGAGCGCCGTCAGCACGAGGATGAGGGATGGGTTGCGCCTCTTCATGGAATCTCCCTTCCTTGTTGCGCTGGTCAACGAAAACCGCCAGGACAGGCTTGGGGCCACGGGTCGCTGGGCCCGAAGGGGCACGGGTGCCATGCGGACGATCGTTCCGCATATCTGGACACGAGTCTAGGATACGGGACGGTTGAGACGACGGTCAAGGATTTCTCCCGCCCTCCCAGCCGACTCGAATCCACGACTTTCCGGCGGTCTGAGCACCCTGTTCGAAGGCCGCTTGCGCGTCCTCGAGCGGGTATTCGTGAGCGACAATCCGGCTCGGCGCCAGGCGGCCATCCGAGATGGCGGCGACGGTGGTCGCGAAATCCTGTGGGTGGTCATAGGTCAGCGAGCCACGGATTACGAGCTGGCGTCGGACGATGACCTGCGCCGTGAGACCCAACGGCCGGCCGTCCAGCCCGAGGATCAGCAAGGTTCCGCCCACGGCGATGGATACGAGCGCGGTCTCGACTGTTGCGGGCGAGCCGACGGTGTCCACGACCAGGTCGAACTGCCGATCGTGCCCGAGGTCGAGCTGGCGGGCGCCAAGACTGACCGCGAAGGCCATGCGGTCGGCATTGATGTCCACGATCTCCACGCTGGTTCCGCGATGCTGGAGGACGAGCGACATCAGGAGGCCCTGCGCGCCCGCTCCGACTACCAGGACGGACGAGGGCAACGGGGAGCCGAGGCGTCGAAGTGCCGCGAGCGCGACGGTAGCCGGCTCGACGCAGACCAGGTCCTCCGGGCCCAGCCCTCCGATAGCCCAGGCAAAGCGCGCGGGCACGACGAGCCGTTCGGCGAGGCCACCCTGGCGGTTCATCCCGATGGACTGTCGCGCCACGCAGGCCGACGTCCATCCGCGCCGACACAGGGCGCAGGTGAGGCAAACGATGTTGGGCTCGACGACGACGGTCTCTCCCACCCGCTGGGACGAGACCTGCGCGCCGACCGAGACGACCGCTCCGAAGATCTCGTGACCCATGACCCACGGGTACTCAGGGGCCTGCCAGTGTCCGCTGAAGACGCTCAGATCCGATCCGCAAAGGCCGACGCCGCCAACGGCGATCTCGACGTCATCCGGTCCAATCGCTGGCTCCGGGATGTCGTCGACCACGATCTCGCCGGGTCGCACGAGGAGGGCGGCTTTCATGCCGCCACCTCCAGTAGGCGCCGAGGGTTTCGGACGAGCATCTGCTCGATCGCGTCTTCCGCGATGCCGGCCTTCCGAAGCTTCGGCAGGATCCAGCGATGAATGGTGTCCATCCGCCACCGGGGCGCGGATGCCGCGCGCCAGGACGGCGGCGTGACGTGGCTGTAGATGGCCGCGTCGTGGGACAAGACCATCCGGTCGGCGTACCCCGCCTCGAGGAGGTCGAGCAGGGTCCGGATGCGCAGGTCATCAGGCAGGACCTGCTCCATCCCGAAGCGGTCCATCCCGATCGTCGATCCGTTGTCCATCAGCGCCCTCAGGTAGTCGATGTCCTCGCTGTCACCGGAGTGGCCGATGATGATGCGGTCTGGTGGCACGCCGCGCCCCACCAGAAATGACTGCTGGTCGATCCCGTTCCGTGACGGGGGATGGGAATGCGTCGTGATCGCCACGCCCGTCTCCCGCTGGGCGTCAGCGGCTGCCGACATCACCCTCGCGACGTCAGGTGTGATCCCCTCCCGGTCGGTCATGACCTTCAGCATCCCGGCACGCACCAGCGTCCCACCGATCCCCTCGGTGAGGTCTCGCACGAACAGCTCGGTCAGGCGTTCGGGCCCCTCGATGGCGCGCCCAGGCCCGTGGAACTGGAAGTAGGTCGGTAGGACATTCGGCGTGTACCACCCGGTGGACGCGATCAGCTGGACCGGGACCTGGTCGGCGACCTCGGTGACGAGGGAAACGTCGCGGCCCAGGCCCGGGACAGTGAGATCGACCACGGTCCGAACCCCGAGACTGTGCAGGTCGGTAAGGCCGATGACCGCCGCGTCGACGGCTCGCTGCCGATCCCATTCAGGGTCCGGGAGGCTCATCTCGAGCTCGAAATTGCGCACGAAGACATGCTCGTGGATCAGGGTTGCCCCCAAGTCGGCCGGGTCGATCGGCCCATGGAAGGTCTGAACGAGTCCCACGCGACGGGACCCTAGCGAGTCGCATCCGAGATGGTCGGCTCAGCGGTGGGCCTGCCGGCCGAGTCCGCCCGCCGTCGAATCGTCTCGGTCGAGGCCCCCAATTCCTGGGCCAGGTGCGGGACGCGCCCGGGAGTGCGGGACAGCTTGGGGACCACGCCGGGCACGAGCAGCGGACGATCGAGGCGGTCGTCGTCCATCCTGACCAGCATGTCGCGAGCCAGGAACTGCGGGTCCGCGACGATGTCCGCGACGGTGTTTATCCGGCTCACGGGCACTTGGTGGGCGCGCAGCGTGTCCAGTACGTCATCGGCGGTCCTCGACCCAGTCCATGCGGCGATGGCCGCGTCGAGCTCAGTCGCGCGCTCTACCCGCCCTTCGTTGGTGGCCAGGACCGGGTCGGACGCGTCGTCTTCCCGCCCGATTATCGTGAAGAGCACTCGGAACAGTCGGGCCGTGTTCGCCGCGATGCAGACCGAGACGCCATCGGAACACTCGTACACGTTGGTCGGCGCCGAGTTGTGGGCGATGTTGCCGGTGCGCTGGCGAATGACGCCGAAGTAGCTGTACTCGGGGAGGATCCCTTCGAGCATCGAGAACAGGGCTTCGGTGAGGGCCACATCCACCACTTGCCCTCTGCCGGACGCTTCCCGCTCGTGGAGGGCGATCAGACAGCCGACCACCGCCTGCAGGGACGCGATCGAATCCCCCAGGCTGAGTCCCACCCGCGCGGGTGGGCGGTCTGGCTCACCGGTGATAAAACGCAGACCTCCGGCCGCCTCGGCGATGGTCCCGAACGCTGGCTGATCGCGCATCGGGCCGGTTTGGCCGTATCCCGAGATCCGCATCACGATCAGCCGCGGGTTGGCGCGCATGAGTTCGTCCGGATCCAAGTTCCATTGCTCGAGGCGCCCGGGCCGGAAGTTCTCGATGAGAATGTCGCTCTCGATCGCCAGCTGCCGGACGAAGGCCTGGTCATCGGGAAGATGGAGATTGGCTGTCACCGACAGCTTGCCCCGCGACTGGACGAGGTGCCACAACGAGTCCGAGCCGTCCCAGGTCATTCCCCACTTGCGGAGCGGGTCTCCCCGGTCGGGGTGCTCGATCTTGATGACCTCGGCGCCGAAGTCCGCGAACAAGCGGCCGGCGAAGGGTCCCGCGATCAGTGTTCCAAGCTCCAGAACCCGCAGATCCGACAGCGGGCCAGGTCGAGGCGCGGCTCGTTCGAGCGTCCTGTCCGTGTCTGCGCGTTCCGGATTTATGGACATGGTCCCAGCATATGGACCACGAGTAACCCGGTCAATCGCCGGATTGGCCTCGGCGCTGGCGTCGACATCGGAGATGGCGAAGTCGCCGTAAGAACAAGCAGACGACCCCTCGGATCGCTCCGAGGGGTCAATTCGCGCCTGATGTGTTGGCTGGGGCGGAAGGATTCGAACCTTCGATCTCCTGATCCAGAGTCGCAAGCGTACCGCGAGGCCGCGGACCGCATGGACGCCGTGCTCGGAGGCACCTAGCCGGTCGGCTGCGGAGGGCGTAGTGTGGGCCGGGGGATTCGACCCAGTTGCCGTCGGGTGTGCG
>DASTEQ010000107.1:0-15970 GCA_035709505.1 Candidatus Limnocylindria bacterium | reverse complement strand
TCGACCCGATCTCCCCGCGTGACCTCGACGATCAGCGGCGGAGGGCGAGTCTGGTCAGTCGGCGTCGCCGGGACCGGTGGGCTGCCGACTGCTGCCGGCGGCGGCAGGCGTCGGCTCGCTCAGGACGTCGCTCGAGAAGATGCTCGCCTCGGCGGCGGACGCGGCCGCAGCCTTGGCCGAAGCGGCGGACGATCCGCCGCTGGCCTTCGTCGTCGAGCCGGAGCTCGACTCGCTGCTGCTGGCCGGAGGCACCGCGACGCCACCCTCGGGCCCGGGCTTGCGGGTCATCGCGACGGACCCCTCGAAGAAGGCCCCTTCCTTGATGACCAGCACCTGGGTCTTGACCTCGCCCTTGACCCGCCCCGTAGAGCCGATCTCGAACCGGCCGCCGGAGTCCACGTTGCCCTCGTAGTCCCCGTTGATCACCACGTTGTGCGCCTTGATGCTGGCCCGGACGCGAGCCTGCGGGCTCAGCACGAGCGTGCCCTGGCACTCGATCTCGCCCTGCGCCTCACCGTCGATCCGCAGGTCACGGTCGCTGACGAACTTGCCGTTGAAGCGCGCGTGCGAATCGAGGATGCCCTCGGTTGGTTCCCGACGATGCTCGGCAGAGCCGGGCGCGGGCGGCGAACCGGAGTTGGTCGGAGCGGGCTCGCTCGGCGACTCGGAGTACAGGGTGCCGATGAGCTCCTCCTGGGGGGCATCGCCCCGCTTCCCAAAAACCATATGCACACCTCTCGTGCGGCGGCGGGCACGCGAGACGCGCGCACGCGATGTCAACTTGGGACCGATAGCCTATCAGCCTGTGCCAATGAGCGGAAGTCCGCGACCCGGCGGCCGATAGAATCGCGACCGATGCCCGAGGCCCTGCCGGCGACCGTCCACCCCTCGACCCACCCGCTGGTCGCGCACAAGCTGTCGCTCCTGCGCGACCGCACGACCGAGCCGAAGAAGTTCCGCGAGCTCGTCCGCGAGCTGTCGTGGCTGCTCGGGTACGAAGCCATGGCCGATCTCGGGACGGAAGCATATCGGTTGGAGACGCCGATCGAGCCGATGGACGGGACCCGCCTGGCGACGAAGGTCGGCCTGGTGCCGGTCCTGCGCGCCGGCCTCGGGATGGTGGAGGCCATGCTCGAGCTGATGCCGATGGCCGAGGTGTGGCACATCGGCCTGTACCGCGACGAGCGGACCCTGAAGCCGGTCGAGTACTACAACAAGCTTCCGGACGCGGCCACGGTCCAGGTGTGCCTGATCCTCGATCCGATGCTCGCCACCGGCGGCTCGAGCGCGGCGACGGTCGACCTCCTCAAGGCGTGGGGCGCGGTCCGGGTCAAGCAGGTATCGCTCATCGCCGCGCCGGAAGGGATCGCCACCCTGACCGCGGCCCATCCCGACGTCGAGATCCACGTCGGCGCGGTTGACCGCCAGCTGAATGAGCGGGGGTACATCATGCCCGGCCTCGGTGACGCCGGCGACCGCCAGTTCGGGACCTTCCCGCCGGCATCCGGAGCAAGCTCGACCGACGACTGAGCGCCGATACGGCGGGCAACGAAAGGTCCCGAAGTGACCGCCTCCGGGCCGTTGATGTGACTCGACGGCGTCGGTGGCTGCCCCTTCGGGACTCCGTCACAGTACCGATCCACGGCGGGCGAGCGCAACGGGCTTATCCCCGACTTTGTCGCGAGCTGTTGACAATTGTCCACACCCTATCCCCATGGCGGTATGGCCTGAATTGACGCGGCACCGAGAATGGAGGCCGCATGTGTCTCGCCGTCGGCTGCCTCTTCATCTTCGGACCGCGCGCCGCCATCATCATCTGGTGGCTTGCCGAGCAGACCCGCTGGGCGCTGACCTTCGACAACGCGATCGTTCCCATCCTTGGCTTCCTGTTCCTGCCCTGGACGACGCTGATGTACGTCCTCGTCGCGCCCCAGGGCCTCAGCGGCCTGGACGTGTTCGGCATGGTGCTTGCCGTGCTGGCCGACATCGGCTCGTTGTTCGGTGGCGGCTGGCGGCAGCGGGACCGACTGCCGGGCTACGGCTCCCCGCCCTAGACCACCAACTGGAGGATCCCGCCCATGTGTCTCCTCGTCCTGCTCCTGTTCGGCGGTCCGCGCCTCATCTCGATCGTGTGGTACCTCGCCGACCAGGCACGGTGGAACGCGACCTTTGACGGGATCCTGATCCCGATCCTCGGCTTCCTCTTCCTGCCATGGACGATGGTGATGTACGTCTTGGTCTTCCCGAACATCGAGGGTTTCGAGTGGGCCCTGCTGGGACTCGGCCTGCTCGCTGACGTCCTGGCCTGGGGTGGCGGCGCCTGGAAGGGCCGCGAGCGGGGCTACGGGTACAAGACCCAGGCCTGAAACGGTCTACACTCGGGCCTCGCAAGGAGGTCTGATGCCCGACCAGCACGTGACCGTGGCCGTCACCGGCGCCGCCGGCCAGATTGGCTACGCGCTCGTGTTCCGCATTGCGTCGGGCCAGATGTTCGGACCCTCGACTTCCGTCGAGCTGCGACTCCTCGAGCTCGAGGCGGCGCTGCCGTCCCTGGAGGGGGTGGCCATGGAGCTCGAGGATTGCGCGTTCCCGCTCCTGCGCTCGGTCATCACCACGGCGGACGCGGACGAGGCGTTCCGCGGAGCCAATTGGGCCCTGCTGGTCGGCGCGGTGCCCCGCAAGGCGGGTATGGAACGCAAGGACCTGCTCGAGATCAACGCCGGGATCTTCGGAGCCCAGGGTCGCTCGATCGCGGCCAACAGCGCCGAGGACGTCCGAATCCTGGTCGTGGGCAATCCCTGCAACACGAACTGCCTGATCGCGTCCCAGGCAGCACCCGACATCCCACGGGACCGATGGTTCGCCATGACCATGCTCGACGAGACTCGGGGACGGGCCCTGCTCGCCAGGCGGGCCGGGGTCACCGTGGCCGAGGTGCGCGATCTCGTGATCTGGGGCAACCACTCCTCGACCCAGTTCCCCGACGCGTACCACGCCACGATCGGCGGTCGAGCGGCGGCCGAGGTCATCGATGACGACCCGTGGCTGCGCGGCGACTTCATCACCACCGTGCAGCAACGCGGGGCGGCAATCATCGCCGCCCGAGGCCTGTCGTCCGCGGCCTCCGCCGCGAACGCCGTGATCGAGACGGTCCGCAATGTGGCCGCCCCCACCGGCCAGATCTTCTCGGCCGCGGTCCCCTCCCCGGGTGAGGAGTCGGGCTACGGGGTGCCGACCGGGATCGTGTTCGGCTACCCGCTGCGCGGGAGCGAGCCGGGCGACATCGAGATCGTGCAGGGCATCAGTCACGAGCCGTGGGCCGCAGAGCGGATCGCGGCCACCCTGGCCGAGCTGGTGGAGGAGCGGGACGCGGTGGGGGCGCTCGTCGCATGACGACCGACGGCCGCACCGGCGGCGAGACCCTGGCGCGACCCGACGAGCCGCAGGAGGCGACAGCGACGGCGGCGGCGCTTGAGGCCGCATCGGTCAGCATCGGAAACGCATCGGCGGAGCTGCCGATCGTGCGCGGCACGGATGGGGACGACGCGGCGGACATCAGCGAGCTGCGGAACCAGACCGGGCTGCTCACCTTCGACCCCGGCTACAAGAACACTGCCGCCTCGGCCTCCGCCATCACCTTCCTCGACGGGGAGGAGGGGGTTCTCCGCTATCGCGGCTACCCAATCGAGCAGGTCGCGGCCCGCTCGAGCTTCCTCGAGACGTCGTACCTGCTGATCTACGGGGAGCTGCCGACCCAGGCCGAGTACGAGCGCTGGCTGGACGACGTCGTCCACCACACCCTTATCCACGAGGAGATGCGCCGCTTCTTCGACTCGTTCCCGTACGACGCTCATCCGATGGCCGTCCTGGCCAGCGGCACGGTGGGCCTGTCGACCTTCTACCAGGACAGCCACGACCCGTTCAACCGGGAGGCCGTGGAGCTGACGATTCGGCGGTTGATCGCCAAGATCCCGACCCTCGCAGCGTGGGCCTACAAGAAGAGCATCGGTCAGCCCTACGTCTACCCGCGGAACGACCTCGATTACGTCGGGAACTTCCTGCACATGATGTTCGCGGTGCCGGCGGAGCCGTACGAGGTGAGCTCGGTGGTCAGCGCCGCCCTCGAGCAGCTCCTGATCATGCACGCCGACCACGAGCAGAACCTCTCCACCGCCACGGTCCGCAATGCGGGGAGCGGCCAGGCCAACCTCTATGCCTGCATCAGCGCCGGGATGAGCGCCCTGTGGGGACCGCTCCATGGTGGGGCCAATGAATCGGTGATCAAGACCCTGGAGCGGATCGCCGCCGACGGGGGCGACGTCGCCAAATGGGTGGCGAAGGCGAAGGATCCGAATGACCGATTCAAGCTGCCAGGCTTCGGCCACCCGGTGTACCGCAATTTCGACCCGCGTGCGAAGTTGATCAAGGCCACAGCCGATCGGGTGCTGACGGCGCTCGGCGCGGATGGCGAGTTGTTCGACATCGCGAAGCGGCTGGAGGAGACGGCGTTGAGCGACTCGTACTTCGTCGAGCGCAAGCTGTACCCGAATGTCGACTTCTACTCCGGACTCATCTACCGCGCCATCGGCTTCCCGAAGAACATGTTCACCGCGCTGTTCGCGATGGGCCGGCTTCCCGGTTGGATCGCGCAGTGGAAGGAGATGATCGAAGACCCCGAGACGAAGATCGCTCGCCCGCGCCAGGTGTACACCGGGCTCGGCGCGCGCGACTACGTCCCGATCGAGTCCCGCTAGCGCGCTGCCGACCGCCCGCCGTGCGCTTCACCGTCCTCGGGCGCTCGCCCGCCGTCCCCAACCCGGGCGAGGCGTGCGCGGGCTACCTGGTCGAGGGCGGCGGGACCCGGGTCATGGTCGACATCGGCCCGGGGACGGTCGCCCAGCTTCTGCGACTGTGCAACCCGTCCGAGCTGGACGCGATCGTGATCAGCCACATGCACACCGACCATTTCCTTGACCTCGTGACCCTCCGCTACTCGTTCCCGTGGAAGGATGAGGCGAATCCCAAGCTGAAGGTCTACCTGCCGCCCGGCGCCACTGAGCAGATGGAGCACGTGGCCCTGGGGGCGGGCCTGCCGGACTACTTCGCGCGCTCGTTCGCGTTCACCGAGCACGACGGGGTGTCGCCGCTCGACGTCCGCAACCTGCGTTTCGAGCCCACGGCCACCGTCCACTTCGTGCCGACATGGGGATTTCGGATGGCCGCCAAGGGCACCGGCGAGAACGGCGGCCGGACGATCGCGTACTCGGCGGACTCCTCGCCGACGCCGAACCTCGACATCCTCGCCGACCGCGCCGACCTGTTCATCTGCGAGGCGGCCCTGCGTTCGGTAACGGACGACGCTCCGCCACCCGAACGGAGGGGGCACCTCGTCCCCGAGGAGGCCGGCGAGGTCGCCCAGCGTGGGGGCGTGGGCCGGATGGTGCTCACCCACCTGCCGGTGAACTCGGACGGCGGATCGTGGGCCGTCGCCCAGGCCGGGACCACGTTCGAGGGGCCGGTGGAGGTGGCCGACACGCTCAAGGTCTGGGAGATCTGACGCAGATCGCGACGCGGGCGCGGGCGGGCGAGTCTGGCCGACCAGACCCTCTGAAGGCGACCAACGGCACTTGGGGGGCGGCTCTCCACCGGTGATGCTCAGCACCGGAAGGAGGCACATCCAATGCATCTGACATGGAGAGACGTCGTCACGACTGGGCTGGTCGTGTTCATCGGAGTGGTGTTCTACGGGTGGGCGACCGAAGTCAACTTCGCGCTCATCAACGAGATCCAGGGCACCCTGGTGGTGATCGGCCTGGCCGGACTTCTGATGTGGCTCGTGGGCGGCACCACGGGAGACCTGGGCCGCAACTGGTTCACGGGAATTCAGGGCGTGCTGGCCATCGCGGCTGTCGCGTTCTTCGTGATCGGGATGATCACGCTCGAGCCATGGACCGTCGCCGCGCTCGGCATCGCACTGGCCCTTCAGTGGGCCATCGACCTGCTGTACCGCGGGTTTGGCGCACCGTCGCATCAGCCGACGCACGCCTGACAGTCCTGCCCGACTGGACGGGCGGCCTTGGGCCGCCCGTCCGGCGTTTCGGGCTTCCCGCAGATCGCGGAACTGGCTGAACGGTCCCTCTCCAGGCGACCAACGGCCCTTTGGGGGCCGGCTCGCGCCCGGGATGCTGGCACCCAGAAGGAGGCCAGGAAATGCGATTGACCTGGAGAGACGCGATCACCACGTTGCTGGTAATCGCCGTCGTGGTCAGCTACTACGCCTACGTCAACGGGACTGACCTGCCGATCATCAACGACGTCCGCGGGGCACTGCTCGTGATGGGCGCGGCCGGACTGGGGACGTGCATCGTCGGCGGCTCGTCTGGATACGTGGGACGCAACTCCTACACCGCGCTGATGTCGATCCTTGGCATCGGCGCCTTCGCCGTAATCGTGATCGGTCTGATCACCGCGGCGGAATGGACGTTGATCGTGCTCGGCATCGTCATCGTCGCCATGTGGGGTGCGGCGCTGCTGTACCGGCTGTTCTTCGCCTCAGGACAGCAGACGGGAGCGCATCCCGTCTGACCCCTTGGAGGGACTTCGGCGGGCGGCTTTGGCCGCCCGCCGCCGTTACGGCGAGACGCGAGCCTGGGCGATCCAGCGATCCGCGGCCCAGGTGGCGAGTCCCCACGCCACGCTGATGACCAGGGTCGCGATGAGGACGGCAGCGCCCAGGACCAGCGCCCCGGGGCCGAGGCCGCGTCCCAGCATCATCGTCGCGGACGCGCCGAAGATGATCGTCAGCACGGACATGAACAGACCGATGCGGGCGGCGGTCCAGATGAACCAGCGGGGCCCGTGGCCCTGGGCACGGCCCGTCAACCAAAGGACGGTCGGCCCGATCGCGCCGTAGAGGGCGACGTAGAACCCGAAATCGCTGATGAGCTGCTCCACGCCGAGCCGCTCGCCGAGGACCACGGCCGCGACCACCCACGCTCCGAGGAGAGCCGTGCCGGCCCCGATCATGACCAGCCAGACCAGGAGCAGGGTGGCGGTGCCGGCTGACAGGCGTTCGACCAGCTCCCCCGAATCGGACTCCACCAGCTCCGTCGGACCTTCGGGGTTCGGCTCCGGATCCTCAGCGCCCATCGGTCAGTCGGTACTCATCGGTCAGCTGGTCGCCGGAGGCGCCGCGGTGCCGGCGGCAAATGCCTGCTCCAGGTCGGCTACGAGGTCCTCGACCGCCTCGATGCCGACCGACAGGCGGATGAGGTCGGCGGGAACCTCCAGCGGCGAGCCCGCCACCGAGGCGTGGGTCATGACCGCGGGCACCTCGATGAGCGACTCGACCGCGCCCAGGGACTCGGCGAGGGTGAACACGCGGGTCGCGTTCGCGACCGCGTTGGCCGCTGTTCCACCGCCACGGACCTGGAACGAGAGCATCGCCCCGGGAAGGAGCATCTGGCGCTGGATCAGGTCACGTTGCGGGTGGTCAGCCAGACCGGGGTAGTGGACCGCGCTGACCTCGGACCGTGATGCCAGCCAGTCGGCCAGGATCGCCGCGTTGGCGCAGGCGCGGTCCATCCGGATGGCCAGCGTGCGCAGGCCGCGGAGCACGAGCCAACAGTCGAACGGGCTGGGAACCGCCCCGGCGGCGTTCTGGTGGAACCGGAGCTTCTCCGCGACCTCGTCGCTGCGGGTGACGACCACGCCGCTCACCACGTCCGAGTGCCCCCCGAGGTACTTCGTCGCCGAGTGGAGCACGACATCGGCCCCGAAGTCGAGCGGCCGCTGCAGATAGGGGGTGGCGAACGTGTTGTCGACCACGGTCAGCGCACCGATGGTGGCTGCGACGCGGGCCACGGCCCGGATGTCGACGACCTTCAGCAGGGGGTTGGTCGGGCTCTCGAGCCAGATCATCGCGGTCGTGTCGGTCAGGGCGACGGCCAGCGCGTCGAGATCGCGCAGATCCGCGACGTCGACGTGCACCCCGTAGCGGGCCCACACCTTCTGGGCCAGCCGCCACGTCCCGCCGTAGACGTCGTCGCCCACGAGGATCCGCTGTCCCGGCTCGAGGAGGTAGAGGAGGTTCTGGGTCGCCGCGAGCCCGCTGGCGAAGGCGACGCCGTGGGTCCCGCCTTCGAGCTCGGCGACGGCTCGCTCGAGCACCTCGCGGGTGGGATTCCCGGTCCGCGAGTACTCGTATCCGTTCCGCGGCTGTCCGACTGCGTCCTGCTCAAACGTCGCCGCCAGCTCAATCCCGGGCACCACGGCACCGGTCGTCGGATCTGACTCGAATCCGGCGTGGACGGTCAGGGTCTCGAATCGCCGCTTGCCCTGGTCGGTCACCCCCGGATGCTAGCGGCTGCTCGGGTCAGCGGCGCAGGCTAGCGGGTGCGCGGGAAACCGAGATCGACCTTGGAGGTCCCCGGGTCGGGCCAGCGAGCGGTGACCACCTTGGCCCGAGTGTAGAACTGGACGCCCTCCGGGCCGTACATGTGCAGGTCGCCGAACAGCGAGCTCTTCCAGCCGCCGAACGAGTAGTACGCCACGGGGACCGGGATCGGGACGTTGATCCCGACCATCCCGACGCCGATGTCGAACTGGAATTGCCGCGCCGCCCCGCCGTCCCTGGTGAAGATCGCCGTCCCGTTGGCGTAGGGGTTGTCGTGGATGATGTCGACCGCATCGGTATAGCTGTCTGCGCGGACGACCTCCAGCACCGGACCGAAGATCTCGTTCTGGTAGCAGTCCATGTGCGGCTTGACCTTGTCCAGCAGCGAGACCCCGAGGAAGAAACCGCGCCCGTCCTGGTAGAGCGGGTGCTCCCGGCCGTCAACCACCAAGTCGGCTCCCTGGTGTGGACCGCTGTCGAGGAAGGACGCGACCTTGTCGCGGTGCTCGCGGGTGATGAGCGGGCCCATCTCGGCCTCCGGATCACTGCCCGGGCCGACCTTGATCTTCGGCAGGCGGGCCTTGATCGCCTCCACCAGTGGCTCGCCCACGTCCCCCACCGCCACGACCACGCTGATTGCCATGCACCGCTCACCGGCTGAGCCGTAGGCGGCGGACACCGCGGCATCGGCCGCCATGTCGATGTCAGCGTCCGGCAGCACGATCATGTGGTTCTTCGCGCCGCCGAGCGCCTGGACCCGCTTGCCGGCCTTCGTCCCGTTCTCGTAGATGTAGCGCGCGACCGGCGTCGATCCCACGAAGCTGACCGATGCGACGTCGGGGTGCTCGAGGATGCGGTCGACCGCGACTTTGTCGCCCTGGACGACGTTGAACACCCCGTCCGGAACGCCGGCCTCTGCGAGCAGCTCCCCGAGGTAGACCGATGCGGACGGGTCCTTCTCAGACGGCTTCAGGATGAAGGTGTTCCCGCAGGCGATAGCGTTGGCGAACATCCACATTGGGACCATGGCCGGGAAGTTGAACGGGGTGATGCCCGCCGCCACGCCCAGCGGCTGGCGAATCTGGTAGACGTCGATCCCGGTCGAGGCCTGCTCGCTGAACGAGCCTTTCAGCAGCTGCGGGATGCCGGTCGCGAACTCGAGGTTCTCGAGGCCGCGTGCCACCTCCCCCAGCGCGTCGGACGGCACCTTGCCGTGCTCCGCCGTGAGGTGGGCGGCGATGTCGGCCCGGTGCTGATCGACCAGGTTCCGGATCCGGAACATGATCTCGGTCCGCTTGCTGAGCGACGTCGCCCGCCAGGCGGGGAAGGCCTCGGTCGCCACCTTGACGGCGGCGTCGACCTCCTCGACCGATGCGAAGTCGACCTCGCGAGCGACCTCACCGGTGGCCGGGTTGTATACCGGTCCCGTTCGTCCACTCGTCCCGGCGACGCGCTTGCCACCAATCCAGTGGTTGACGCGGGGTAACGCGGATGCCTCGGTCGCCTTGCTCGCCGGTGGCTGGGCCGTCGTGGTCACGGCCGTAGGGTACCCCCACCGTCTGTGCGTGGCTATCGGGCCCGGCTGCCACAGAGTCGTTGGTGGACTGTATTGCTAGCGCTGGTGTATTTTAGAGATCGAAGGCACGGCCGTGACGCAGCGGGCGCCGGCCGATGCGAGGAGCGAAAGGTTGGCAGTCCGATGCAGGAAAAGAGCCTCTACGACCGATTGGGCGGCATCTTTGCGATCGCCGCGGTCGTCGACCATTTCAGCGACGCGCTGATCAAGAACCCGATCGTCGGACAGCAGTCGCAGAACCCGGCGCTCCGGCAGTGGCACAACGACCAGCTGGACCGCCTCCCAGGTCTGAAGTTCATGCGCACGCTGTGGGTCGCCCAGGTCAGCGGCGGACCGTTCACGTACCAGGGAACCGAGCCGGGAAAGACCCAGCTCGGCCTCGAGGAGGCGCACCGGGAATTCCAGATCACCGGCCCAGAGTTCGACGAGGTGGCCGCCGAGCTGGCCCGCACTCTCGACACGATCGGTGTGCCGGAGAAGGAGAAGGGCGAGGTCCTCGACGCGTTCGCTGCCCACAAGCCCGAGGTCATCGAGGGTTCACAAGTAGCCGCCTAGCGGGCTCGCGGCTCGAGTCGTCAGGCGCGTCGCCGAACGACGACCTCCGGGCGCGTGGCGCGCCAGTCGTAGTCGGCAACGGCCTCGTCGGGGCCGATGATCCCTGCCTCGCGCAACCAGGCGTCGTTGTAGAGCTTGGCCAGGTAGTTCCGACCGGAATCGGGGAGGAGGACGACGAACAGGGCGTCGGGGTCGTTGACGTCCCGGGCGATCTGCAGCGCGGCCCAGAGCGCCGTTCCACCCGACTCCCCGACGAGCAGGCCCTCGGTCGACATGGTGAGCCGGGCGGTGAGGAACGCGTCGCGGTCCGGCACCCGAACGATGACGTCCGCGACATCGGTGTCGTAGGTGTCCGGCCAGAAGTCCTCGCCGATGCCTTCGGTCAGGTAGGGGTGGATCGGTCCACCGCTGAAGACCGAGCCCTCGGTGTCCGCGCCCACGATGACGACGTCGGCGCGCTGCTCGCGCAGGTAGCGGCCCACCCCGCTGATCGTCCCGCCGGTCCCGACCCCGGCCACGAAATGGGTGATCCGCCCCTCGGTCGCATCCCAGATCTCCGGGCCGGTGGTCAGGTAGTGCGCTTGGGGGTTGGCCGGGTTGGCGTATTGGTCCGGCTTCCAGGCGCCTGGGGTCTCGCGCGCTAATCGATCACTGACCCGGTAGTAACTGCGCTCGTCGTCCGGTTCCACGTCGGTCGGGCAAACCACGATCTCCGCCCCGTAGGCGCGCAGCAGGGCCCGCTTCTCCTCCGACTGCTTGTCGGGCATGACGAAGATGCATCGATAGCCCTTCACCGCGGCCGCCATGGCCAGACCGACCCCGGTGTTGCCGCTGGTCGGTTCCACGATCGTTCCGCCGGGTTTCAGGAGTCCTGCCCGCTCGGCGGCCTCGATCATCGGCAGCGCGATCCGGTCCTTGACCGATCCGCCGGGGTTCATGGCTTCGAGCTTGGCTACGAGGCGAGGGGTGATCCCCGCGCCGAGCCGATCGAGGGCGACGAGCGGCGTCCCCCCGACCGCCGCGGTGATGTCGGGCGACACGCCCGGCCGGTCAGCCAGCCTCGGGCTCCGTCGAGGAGGGCTCCGCATCGATCGGTCCCCCTTCGCTGACCATCTCCTTGGCGGCGGCGGCCGCTTCCCGCTCCTCCATCTCGATCACGAACGCGCCCGGCACGCCCCAGCCCTTCCAGTGGCGAATGATGAT
The DNA here is from genome assembly GCA_035709505.1 of Candidatus Limnocylindria bacterium. Classification (GTDB taxonomy): domain Bacteria; phylum Chloroflexota; class Limnocylindria; order QHBO01; family QHBO01; genus DASTEQ01. The sequence continues at coordinate 4,241 of DASTEQ010000107.1, read as the reverse complement.
CACCGCCACGCCGATCACAGCCACCGTCATGCCGATGATGGCCGCGGTCGGGATCCCCCCGATCAACCAGTTCCCCGTCCTGAACCCTTCGAGCACGGTCCGGACCGAGCCGTACCAGATGAAGTACATCATCGCGATGTCGCCGTCGTACAGGCGTCGGGCGTATCGACGGCCGACGAGCAGCAGGACGAGCATCCCGAGCAGGTTCAGCAGCGACTCGTACAGGAACAGGGGATGGAAGAAGGTCGACTCCACCGGGTACTGGTCGAGATCGGTCCAGGGCGGGACGCGGTGGGCCTCGTCGATCGGGATGCCCCACGGCAGGTCGGTCGGCGGGCCGTACAGCTCCTGGTTGACGAAGTTCCCGAACCGACCGATGGCCTGGGCCAGCAGCAAGGCCGGCGCCGCAACGTCGATCCAGCGCCAGAACTTCAGGCCCTGGACCCGGGTGTAGATCGCGAGCGCGACGAGCCCGCCGGCCACGCCTCCCGGAATGCCTAGGCCACCCATCCAGATCTGCGGAATGAGCTCCGGCCGCTGGGAGTAGATCAGGTCCCACTCGTGGATGACGTGGTAGATCCGTGCGCCGATGATCCCGCCCACCGCCGCGACCAGGAGCATGGTCCACACCCGGTCGGGGTCCTCGCCCCGTCGGCGCGCCTCGCGGGACGCGAGCCACGCGGCCGCCACCGCGGCGACCGCGAAGATGATTCCGTACCAGTGAATGGCGATGGGACCGATGCGGAAGGCGACCGGATCGATGAACACTGCCCGCGGATTCTACCCGCCGGGTTGACCGACACCCTGTCGCCGAATTGTCTTCACAGTGAGCCGGGGAGGGTCTAGGCTGCCGCCCACGTTGCTCGATTTGCCCGTCCGATGACCGAGGGTCCGATGCCTGCGTCGGGGGGGGCCGCGGCGAAAATGGACGCGCGGCCGCTGCTTCCGCTGAACATGCTGGTGACCCTGTCGGTCTACTGGCTCGGGATTCTCACCATCCAGTTCGGGCTGGGCACGCAGATCGTGCCGAGCATGGTCGAGGACATGGTGGGGACACGGAACGCCGGGACCGGCCTTGCGGTGATCAACGGTGTGGCCGTCATCGCGTCAATCTTCGTGCAGCCCACGGTCGGCGTGCTCAGCGACTACACGATCAGTCGCTGGGGTCGACGCAAGCCGTACATCTTCATCGGCGGCCTGCTGGACATGGTGTTCCTGTACGGCATCGCGACCTCGAACACCTTTGTCGTCCTCATCGCGTTCTACTTCCTGATCCAGGTCTCCTCGAACTTCGCCCAGGGCCCGTTCCAGGGCTACGTCCCGGACCTCGTTCCCGCGCGCCAGGTGGGCACCGCCAGCGGACTGATGGGTCTGATGATCGTGCTGGGGTCGATCGTCGGCGCAGGGATCGCGATGTTCGGACTGCAGGAGGGAGGATCGCTCTTCGCTGCCACCCTGGCACTTGGTGTGGTGGAGATCGTGGCCATGCTCATCGTGGTCGTCCGGGTTCACGAGGGAACCGTGGGCCCTCGGCGAACCATGTCCTGGCCCCGGGTCGCGATGTCCGCGTGGGGCGCCGACATCCTTCGCGAGAAGAGCGTCTTGTGGCTGCTCCTCGTCCGTCTCCTGTTCCTCGGCGCCGCCGCGGCGGCCACGTCTCTCGGCCTGTACTACTTCCAGCGGACCCACGGATTGAGCGAGGCGGAGGCGAGCCGGTTCGTCTTCTACGCCACGATCGTGGTGGCAGGGATGTCCGGGCTGGCCTCGATCCCCGGGGCTCGGCTCTCCGACCGATACGGGCGCAAGCCGGTCATCTACGGCGGGATGGCCCTGACCGCGATCGGCCTGCTCGGACTCGCGCTGGCCCCATCCCCCGAGCTGGCGATTGCGCTCTTCGTGCCGGCAGGCATCGGTATCGGTGCGTTCCTGTCCGTGGACTGGGCCCTGATGTCCGACGTCATTCCCAAGCACACTTCGGCGCGCTATATGGGCATCCTCAACGCCGGTACAGCAATGGCGACCCCGGTGTTCCTCGTCGTCGGTGGACTCACCATGGATGCGGTCGGAGGGGCCGTCGGCAAGGCGGCCGGGCCCGTCGCCGCCATGTACGTGGCGATCGGCTTCCTGGTCCTGGCCGCCCTCGCCCTGCGGCAAGTCGACGCGCGGCGGCGTGAGCTGGGCGAACCTGCTTCCGCTGAGCCGGAGCTCGCCGCGGCGTGAGCGGCCCGGGCGCCAGCGGTGGGAGGGAGATTGGCGCCCACCTGCTCGGCGTCAACGTCACCTGGCGATACCGGCTGGAATGGATCGGCGTCCGGGCCATCGTCAAGCTGCTCTTCCGCGTCCGCGGCGACGGCCTCGAGCACTGGCCGCAGGCGCCGTTCCAGATCTCGTCGAACCACCACTCGGGCTGGGATCCGCTGCTGGTCATGGCGATCAGCCCGCTCCGGCCTCGGGTCACGTGGTTCGGACCCAAGGAGGTGGACTTCTCGAAGGGCTTCCGGAACCGGCTGATGGGCTTCTTCGGCGGCATGATCCCGTTCAACCCGGCGAAGACGAACCTCGGTTCGTCGGTGAAGGCCGTGCAGCGGGTGTTCGATGCCGGCGGGGTCCTGGCCATCGCGTCGGAGGGAACCCTGGGGTTCCGCGAGTCGGAGCTGCTGCCGCTGCAGGATGGGGCGACGGTGTTCGCGGCCCTGTCCGGCGTGCCGGTCGTGCCGTGCGCGATCGTGGGCAGCTCGACCATGTGGTGGCGCAAGGAGGTCGTCGTCCGATTCGGGCAGCCCATCGCGGTGACCCGCGGTGGCGACAAGGCCGCTCGCGCCGCGGTGGCCGAGCAGGTCCGCGCCGGGATGGCCGCTCTGCTGCCCGCCGAGGAACCGACCTACCCCCGGCGACGACCGGGGAGCAAGTTCCTGACCGATGTCTTCAACGGCCCGGGCGAGCGGGTGCGGTGGCGGAAGTACATGGCCGAGGTCGGGCACCCGGTGGCTGACTAGGATCAGCCCGTGCTCCCGTTCGTCTGGGCGCTGATGGTCCTCGCCGTGGTCGGCGGGTTCGTGATGATCGTGGCCTACTGGCTCGATGTGCAGGACCGGGTTGACTTGCGTCCGCGGGCCAGGATGGGCTGGTCGGCCGGCATCCTCGTCTTCCCGATCTCGATACCCCTCTACGCCCTGTTCGGCGGGGCGCAGTGGCCGACGCTGCTCAAGGTCGCCGCCTTCATCCCCGCGTTGGCCCTGGTTCTGTTCCTGCTGTTCGTGTTCGGGGTGCTCGGCTAGGGGATCGGCTCCGAACCTCGTTGCCGTCGGTTCAAGGCCAGAAGTCCCGCGATTCCCGCGGCCGCGAGACCGAGTGGCACCAGGGAGTCGAGTCCCACCAGAGCTAGGGGCACGGGCACGCCAGTCGCGACGATTTGGCTCGGCCCGCAGATCGATACGTAGTACTCGTCCTCAAACGCGTCCGCAAAGATTCGCCAGCGCTCACCGACGGCCATCACCACCCCGCAGTCGTGATCGCCCATGCCGCTCCGAATCGTCACGAAGTCGCCGGCCGTTCCCTTGAGGACCTCCTCCACGGCAAACGTGTACCGCACACCCGGCCACGACGGGCCCATGGCCGAAAGGGGACCTGGCTCGTCACGTCGAGCGACGACGCCGATGAAGGCCAGATCCCCTGGAACGGCTGGATCGTCCGACCGGCCTCCGCACAGGCACGCGGCCGCCCTGCCCGGGATCAGGGCGCCGAGCACGAGCGCGAAGGCAAGGACCGCGACCGACCGACGAACCATCGCTCGTATCATGCGCGGGCATGACTGTGACCGGCAGCAGTACGGAAGTCGCCCTCGCCTACCTGCGCGAGCATGCCGACGAGAACCTGAAGGGACTCGACGAGTTCCTGCGGATGGAATCGGTCAGCGCCGATCCGACCAAGAAGGACGAGATGCGCCGCACGGCGCAGTGGATCGCGGACCACTTCACGGAGATCGGTTTCGAGAACGCCCGCCTGACCGATACGCGGAGCCACCCGGTGGTCACCGCCGACTGGCTCCATGCCGGTCCGGACAAGCCCACCGTCCTCGTCTACTGCCACTACGACGTCCAGCCGCCCGATCCGCTCGACGAGTGGGTCCGGCCCCCGTTCGAACCACGGTACGAGGACGACATCCTGTACGCCCGTGGCTCCGGCGACGACAAGGGCCAGCTGTACATGCACCTCCGCGCCGCCGAGGCGTGGCTCAAGGG
>DASTEQ010000106.1:0-2511 GCA_035709505.1 Candidatus Limnocylindria bacterium | reverse complement strand
GTGCAGGCGTACCTCCTGTGCAGCGTCGCGGTCGACCTGCGGATCAGCGAGGTCGTGGACGCCCCAAACTGGGTCGTGACCGCCCACTGCCCGCTGGACATCTTCGACTAGGTGTTCGCCATACCGATGCGAATGGTCTTTCCGCTCGGAAGGCGGGCTGCTAGGCCTCGACCTCCGGCGCCGGCTCCGGCAGGGTGTCCGTCTCGCCGTACACCGCGCCAAGGTCCTTCAGCGCCTGCGGCCGAGTGGCCCTGAGCACGAAGTACAGGACGATGCCGATCAGCATCCAGACCCCCGCCACCGGAGCGACCGCAACCAGGTCACCGCCAAGGGACGGAACCTCCAGGTCGATGATCGGGATGGTCACCCCGCCGATCACGAACAGCAGGGCCGGGATCATGGCGACGAAGCCGAGGATCGGGACGACCAGGTGCTTGATCGGGTTGAAGTCCGCCCGACCATCCCTCAGGAAGTAGCCGATGCAGGCCAGGTTCACGGCCATGTACATCCCGGCGAACAAAAGGCCGAGCAGGGTGCCCAGGAAGACATAGACGTTCAGTCCGGCCGGGAACGGATCCGTGGTCAGAACGAAGCCGAGAACGAGCACGAGCGCGAGGCCCAGGATCATCTGGACATGGACCGCGTTGACCGGCGTCTGGCGGGTCGGGTGGACCGCTCCCAGGAAGCTGGGCAGCAGTCCGCCACGCCCCATGTTGAACACGGATCGGGTCGCCGCCGTGGCGCCCGCGCTGGCGTTGGCCAGGCAGCTGTTCAGGATGGCGAACAGGACGGCCAATCCGCCGATGACCGGCAGGACCTCCTCGGCCATCCCGCCCCACGGATCCCCGTCGTTGAAACCGAGGAACTCGGTCGCCATGCGATCGGGACCGAAGTACACCGTGGCGGCGTACATGTTGAAGACGTAGAAGGCGCCGACCGCGATCGTCGACCAGACCACCGCCCTCGGGATGGTTCGCTTGGGATCCTTCGCCTCCTCGCCGAGCGGCGCGGCCGCCTCGAACCCGATGAACGCGAGCAGGCAGAAGACCATTCCCTGCAAGGCCGGGGTGATGCCGTCCTCGCCCGGGATGAAGACGTTGATCGTGTTGTTTGAGCCAGCGTTGATGACGAGCAGGATGGAGATGCCCAGGAAGATGACGATCTCGATCGTGCCCAGGACGACCCCGGCCCGGGTGCTGAACGAGATGCCGCTGTACAGCAGCCACCACGTCAACAGGCCGCAGGCGACCGCGAGGATGGCCCACATCTCGGTGAGCTCGACGCCCAGGTAGGTCGCGACGAAGATCGCGCCGAAGAATCCGAAGCCGCCGAACAGGAGGGGGGCCACCAGAGGCTCGGCCAGGGTGAAGGCCCAGCCCATGAGCCAGCCGAAGAACGACCCGAGCCCGCGCCCGACGTAGGTATACATCCCGCCCGCCGATGGCAGGTGTCGGGCGAGCTCGCCGACCGAGTACGCGGTGAACAGGGCCGCGATCATCGCGAACAGGACCGCCAGCGGTGTGATGCCGCCGGCAAAGACGGTGGCGGCGCCGATCGAGGCGGCCGTGGCAACTGCCGGCGCCATGTGGGTGATGGATTGGAACACAACGCCGGTCGCACCAACCGCGTTCCGATCCAGGCTGGGCGCCTCCGACGCCGTCGACGCTGTGGTCATCAGGCTCTCTCCTCCGGCTGTGCCGGTGACCCGCTGCCCGGGAGATGGAACCCACCTGCCGCGCGGGTCGCCGGCGACATGTTAGGCAGCCGCGGACCGGGTGAAAAGGGGCAATTTGGTGCGGTTCGGAGGGGTCCGGAGGTGGTCCCCCGTCAGCCGAGGCGGGTGAGGATCTCCTCGCGGTCGAACGCCCACGAGCCGAGGACGAGCAGTGCCCCGATGAGACCGAGCACCACCAGGTCGCCCACGAGGACCTGGGTCATGGTGAACGTCGCTTGCCCCCCGAGGAACTGGGCGACGGCGATGGCGATGATCGGCAGCACGACGAAAGCGCCGAACTGCTGCGCCGTGCGGGGATCGCCGACCCGCGAGCTGACGATGACCCCCAGCAGCACCGAGAGGACGCAGATGAGCGGCACGAGGCTGACCATGGCCACGATCCACTGCGGGCTGAACACCATCCGCAGAAGACGCGGGTCGGCGATGGCCGCATTGAGCAGCCCGTAGCCGACCCAGACCGCCCAGGTGGCCACCACCGCGGGGAGGGCGGCAGCGATGGTCTTGCCCGCCAGCAGCTCGGAGACCTCGACCGGGGTCGCGAGCTGCGGCTCGAGGGACCGGGCCTGACGCTCCCCGATGACCGATTGAGACGCGATCGCAATCGGGACCATGGCCGGGATCAGCAGGAAGTACGCCATGAAGTTGGTCACGATGAACCCCTGCGCGGCGAGCTTCGGCGGCAGGCCCGGGAACGCGGCGAGCATGACCTCGATCTGGCCGAGCTGGCTCATGTCCAGGTCGTTGACCTGGATGAACGCCACGATGGCGGTCGGAAT
>DASTEQ010000105.1:0-13514 GCA_035709505.1 Candidatus Limnocylindria bacterium | reverse complement strand
CCGAACTCGACCGGCGGGTTCGGGTTGTAGTACAGCCGCCACTTGTCGGGCTCGGCATGCGCCGCGACCGAGACCACGCTGCTGAACAGTGACGGGTAGGAAGCCACGTTCACGTTGTTCGCCGCGCTGACCAGGATGACGTTGCGGAAGTAGGCCTCGTCCGCGAGCTCATGGAAGACCGGGTACAGCGCCTCGCTCTTCGACGACAGGCTGAGGTTGGCGACCTGTACCCCGCGCTCGATGGCCCACGACAGGCCCTCGACGAATGCGGCGCCCTTCCCTCGGAGATCCTCGTTCAGGACCCGGACGGACACGATGTCGACGTCCGGCGCGAGGTCCAGGATGATCCCCGCACATGCCGTGCCATGGCCGTACAGGTCGATTGGCTCGTCGGGGACGACTTCGGCGTCGCCGCGGCGATCCAGGCGGACCGCGACACTCTCCACCAGGCGGCCCTCGAGCCACGGGTGGTCACCCTCGACTCCGCTGTCGATGACGGCAACCGTCACGCCCTTGCCGGTCGCTCCGCCCCAAGCCCAAGACCGATCGATTCGCCGAAGGCCGGCGCGACGGGCGAGCCGATCTGCCGCTGCGAACGGCTCAGCCCAGGCCGGCAGCTCCTCCGGGTCGACCGACATCCGCGTTGACTCTCAGCGCCGGCGGGAGTGGGCCCGCCGGGTGGCGGCGTGGGCGGCGACCGCCGCCAGGACATCGCTGACCAGGCTGAGCTCCGCCTCCCCCAGACCGCGCAGCTGCGCGACCTGGTCGGCCAATCGCCAGTACGGGCTGTCCGCGTCGAGGTCCATGTCCTCGGACGCCGCGCTGACCAGGGCATCGAGCTGGTCATCGGTCAGACCGTCGCCCGTGGCCCGGGCGAAGGCTGCGCGGAGGAGCTGTGGCAGCTCCCGCTGAGCGCGGGTCACCGCGATCGCGGTGGCGGCCTGTGCGGCGAACACCCCGATCAGCTCCATGTCGCGCAGGTCGAACGTGGCCGATCCCTTCTTGTCGAGCACCTGGAGCACGCCGTGGGTGCCCTGCTCGTCGGTGAGCGGCACGGCGGCAATCGATCGGGGCACGTAGCCGGTCTTCTCCGCCGTGGCTCGGTCGAAACGGGGATCGGATCCGACATCGGACAGGGCGAGTGCCTGGCCGGTGGAGAAAACGAAACCGGCGATGCCCTGGCTCGGCTTCACGCTCTTACCGATGGCGCCGGCACCCTGCGGGCCGGCGGCGACGCGAAACTCCAGTCGGTCAGGGTTTCGCTCGAAGAGCGCGATCGAAGCCGCCTCGGCGTCGAAGAGGCGGACCGTGGCGTCCACGATGGACTGGAGGAGTCGCTCCTCTCCACCGGGGTGGAGCCGTTGCGCCACCGCGGCCCGCTCGGCCCCGGCCCGAACGATGGTCAGTGCCTGGTCCAGGGACCGCGACGAAGGGCGGCTGCTCATCGGCGCATAGCGTAAGGCGGCGGGGGGAGCCCCGCCGCCTTACCTGCTCGGGAAGCTGCGGTTACCGCTTCTTGGCCGGCGATGCCTTGGCCTTTGCCCTTGCTCGGGCGTGGCCCTGGGTGTCGTCACCGGTCGCCCGCTTCTTCGCGGGGGATGCGGCCTTGGCCTTCGCTCGCTTGACGGCGTGGCCCGAGGTGTCGTCATCGGCGCGGGTACGGGCCCGAGTGTTCGCCTTGCTGACGGCGCGGGTCTTGGCCTTTGCGTGGGCGTGGCCCTCGGTGTCGTCATCGGCGCGGGTACGGGCCCGAGTGTTCGCCTTCGTGACGGCACGAGTCTTGGCCTTCATATGGGCGTGGCCTTCCACGTCCTCATCTCCGGAGACGCGGCCCCGGACTCTGGCTCTCTGGTCCATGGTGGTTTCTAGCCTCCCGATTGTGCTCCGGACCCGATGGCCCGGAATCTCGGGCCTCACGGTATGGCCCAGCCTGGCCGGTACCGATCACACCGGCGACAGCTGAGGTGTCAAATGGCCGACACGGCGACCGATCCGATCCTACCGGACCGCGAGCTGCTCGAGGCGTTCGAGGTCGGGGATCACCAATGTCTCGCGCTCGATACGGACCAGTCCTCGGTCAACAAGGTCGACCAGGAGCCGGTTCACGCTCTGACGCGTGGCTCCAATCATCGCAGCCAGATCGGATTGTGTGAAGGGCCATTCGAGTCTGGCCTCGACGCGGCCGTCCTCGGTGCGCTGCGGCGGAGGATCCGCCTCCTGGGCGAGGCGGACGAGGCGGCTGGCCAGCCGTCCGCTCAGGTCGAGGAAATGAAGCTCCTCGACGTGGCCGGTCAGCCGCCGGAGCTCGGCGGCGAGGGAGCGGAGCAGGCAGTCCCGCAGCCGGGCGCTGCGGCCGATCTCCTCCAGGAACGTGTCACGGGGCAGGCTCACCGTCTCGGTTGCCTCGACCGCGGCCGCGGTCGCGGACCGCGGCGAGCCGTCGAGCAGGGAGAGCTCGCCAAAGAAATCGCCCGGATGGAGCGTGGCGATGATCGCCTCGTCACCCTCGTCCGACGAGAGCACGATCTTCACCGCGCCCGAGGCGACGACGTGCAGCGCGTCCGCCGGGTCGCCCTCGTGAAAGATGACCTCCCCGCGGCGGAACCTCCGCCGGCGGACGTGGCGAACAACCTCCTGCAGGTCGTCTGGCTCGGCGCCGGTGAACAGCGGACAGCGCAGCAGCAGGCCCAGGGTTGGATCGTCAGCCATCGTTTCCTCCGTCCTCGGCAGGAGCCTCCAGTCGTGCCGCGGCGCCCCGATGCATGTCCAGCAGCCGGGACGTCAGCCCTGGTCCCGCCCCCACCAGCTCAAGGAAGCGCTGCCCGTCCAGCGCCAGCAGGGCGCCTTCCCCGGCCGCGGTTACGGTGGCCGTGCGCGGAACGCTTCGGAGCAGGCCGATCTCGCCAAACACCTCGTCGGGCCCCATTGTCCGCAGGAAGCGCGGGGCGCCGCCCGGGTCCTTGGTCTGGGTCACCTCGAACGACCCATCGAGGATATGGAAGAACCGATCGGACGGGTCGCCCTGGCGGATGACGACCTCCCCGGGCGTGACCCGGACACGGTCCAGGTGGCGGGCGGCCTGCTCGAGCGAGGCGGGGGAGAGACCGTCGAAGAGCGGCAGGCGCACGAAGCGATCCGCGCCAGGGTCGAGGGGAGGCGCCGCCGAGCGGCCCACCACCAGCGTCCCGACGAGTGTCGCCGCGACCATCGCGATGCCGAAGCCCAGGAGGACGACGACCGGCCCCACGATGGCCGCCAGGACCGGAGCAAGGAACGCGCCGAGGGCGTAGGCCGAGACCGTCACCGTGTCCATCGCGCCGATCGTGCGGCCGCGAATCGCATCTGGCACTTCCCGCTGGAAGATCGTCGTGGCCACGACCTCGAGCACGAGCATCCCGGCCGTCGCCACCGCCATGGCGGCGATCGCCGCCAGCAGGACGGCCGACTGGCCGACGAGGATCACCCCCACACCCAGGGTCACGCCGCCCACCGCCAGCGGGACGTCGAGACGGCGTCGGAGGGTCATCGGCCCGGCGACCAGCGCCCCGATCAGCCCACCCAGCCCGATCGCCGCGTTGAGCCACCCGGTTCCCGCGTCGCCGGCGCCCAGCACCTCGATGGCGATGACCACGGTCAGCACTGCCAGCCCGCCCGACACGAACCCGTCGACCAGGTTGATGAGCCCGAGCCCCGACAACGGCCGGATCGCCGGTCGCACGGCCTCGCGGAAATTCGGAGCCGGCTCTGCGGCCGTCTCCTCCTCGGCCTTGACCCGGCTGCGGCTCGCATCCCGAGGCAGGCGCCACAGGACGGCGGCGACGACCATGAAGCTGATCGCGTTCAGGAAGAAGGCAAGCGGAATGCTGCCGAGGCTGATGAGGATGGCACCGACCGCCGGACCGATGATGAACGCGAGGTTGTCGAGGCTCGACCACGCCGCGTTGGCCGGGCCGAGCTCGCGCTCATCGGTCACGAGGGTCGGGATGAGCGAACCGATGGCCGGGGAGAAGAAAGCAGAGAAACACGCCGCCAGCAGGCTGAGGGCAACGATCAGCAGGATGTCTCCGCCCAGCAGGGTCAGGGCGGTGAGGGCGAGCATGATCACCCCACGGGCGACATCGGTCACGATCAGGATCATTCGCCGGTCATACCGATCAGCAGCAATCCCGGCCGGGACCGAGAGCAGGATGTAGGGCACGATCCGGGCGGCCCCGACGATCCCGAGCACGAGCGGCGACGCACCGGATCGGTAGACGACCACCAGCAGGGCGACGAGGTACAGCCAGTCGCCGATGGACGACACGAACTCCCCGACGAACAGGCGGGCGAGCGCCGGGTTGGCGAAGACGCGCCGGTAGGTGGCGAGGCTGCCCATCGGTCCGGCCAGTCTAGTGCGTACACTCGGCACGCCCATGGCGGTCCCGGTCATTCGCTCCAACGCGCACCTCGCCCACGACAAGCTCGTGGAGGTCGACTTCGGGAAGCCGATTCCCGGCTACGAGGTGCCCGCCCGCGCCATCGAGATCGAGAACGCCCTTGTCGAGGCCGGCGGCTACCGGTTCGAGGAACCGACCCATCACGGCGAGCTGCCGATCCTCGCCGTCCACGACCAGGCGCTGCTCGAGGTCCTGGCCACCGCCTGGGACGACGCCATCGCCGCCGGCGTGACCGACGGCACGCAGCCACTCATCCCCGGCACCCTGCTGACCACGGCCTACGCCGCCGGTCACGACACCGGCATGCCGGCTCCCGGCTACCGGCTGTTCGCCTTCACGTTCGACACCGCCACCCCGATCGTGGCGGGCACCTATCGTGCGGCCCGGGTCTCGGTCGACGTGGCCCTCACCGCCCTCGATCGGTCCCGTGGCGGGGCCCACATCGCGTACGGCCTGTGTCGGCCCCCGGGCCACCACGCGGGGCGCGCCCTGTACGGCGGTTACTGCTTCTTCAACAACGCCGCCATCGTCGCGCAGGCGCTGTCAGACGGCGGCGCGTCCCGGGTCGCGATCCTGGACATCGACTACCACCACGGGAACGGGACGCAGCAACTGTTCTGGGAGCGCCACGACGTGCTGTACGTTTCGCTCCACGGCGACCCGAGCCGGGCGTACCCGTACTACTCGGGGTACGCGAGGGAGGTCGGCTTCGGGGCAGGTGAGGGCATGAACATGAACATCCCGCTCCCCCCGCGGACCGATGGCGATGCCTACCTCGCCGCCCTGGAGACCGGGCTGCAGGCCATCCAGGATCACGATCCGGACAGCCCGCTCGTCCTGTCGCTCGGGTTCGACACCTTTGAGCGCGACCCGATCGCCGACTTCGCGCTGACGACCGAGGACTACCACCGGATCGGAGCGGCGATCGGGGCCCTTGACCGGCCGGTGATCGCGCTCCAGGAGGGCGGCTACGCGATCGACGCGCTCGGGGCCAATGCCGCGAGCTTCTTCAGCGGGCTGCGAGGCCGATAGCCGATGTCCACGGTTGAGCCCGACAGCTTCCTGGGGCGGGAGATCGCCGGATACCGGATCGAGGAGGAGATCGGTCGCGGCGGGATGGGGGTCGTGTATCGCGCCGAGCATCTCCGGCTCGGGCGCAAGGTCGCCCTGAAGGTTGTCGCCCCACAGATCGCCCGCGAGGAGAAGTTCCGCGACCGGTTCCTCCGCGAGTCGCGCACGGCTGGAACGCTGGACCACCCGAACGTGGTGCCGATGTACGACGCCGGCGAGGCGGATGGCGTCCTGTACATCGCCATGCGGTTCGTCGACGGCGTGGACCTCGCGACCCTGATCGCCCGTGACGGACCGCTCGAGCCGGCGCGAACGGCGCGCATCGTGGCCCAGGTGGCGAGTGCCCTCGACGCGGCGCACGAGGCCGGGCTCGTCCACCGCGACGTGAAGCCGAGCAACGTCCTGCTGCCGGCTCGCGGCGCGGGTCGCGGGGAGCACGCCTACCTCGGCGACTTCGGTCTCACCAAGCGGGTCCTGTCCGAATCCGGCGTCACCGGCTCCTCGGCCTTCATCGGGACCATCGCCTACGTCGCCCCCGAGCAGATCGAGGGGCAGGCGGTGGACGCCCGCGCGGACCAGTACTCGCTTGCGTGCCTGACCTATGAATGCCTGACCGGCCGAAAGCCCTTCGAGCGGGAGACGGACATCGCGACCCTGTACGCGCACATCCGCGACCCGTTCCCAAGCGTCGGCGACACGGTCCCGGCGAACCTCGCGACTGCTGTCGACGCGACGCTCGCGCGAGCGGCGGCCAAGAAGCCCGCCGACCGGTACCCATCCTGCGGCGACATGGCCGAGGACCTCCTGCGGGCCGCGGACGCCACGCCGGGGACGGGGCAGGTCCCCGTGGTCGCCAAGCAGAAGCCCAGCCGGAGTCCGCGGCGCCGTCTGCTCATTGGCGCCGGGTCTGTGCTCGCCGTTGCCCTCGCCGGCATCGGCGGCTTCCTCCTGCTCGGGAACCTTGGGCCGCCGGGCGCCCTGCTGACCGGTCACGGATTGGTCGCCATTGATGCGACAACCGGCGACGCGAGCGTCGCGACCGACCTTGCCGAGGAGCCGACGGCGTTGGCAGCTGACGACACCGCGGCGTGGATCGTCCATTTCTCGACCGGGCTGGTGTCACGCGTCGACGCGGTGACCGGCGACCTGTCGTTGATCGATGTCGGCGCCGGCCCCCAGGGGATCACCACTGGCAACCTCGCGCCCGAGGCAGAAGACCCGGAACTCTTCGTGTGGGTGACGAACACGACCGACGAAACCCTGACCGAGATCGACGCGGACCAGCCGGATCGCAGCGCGCCGGTGCAGACGCTTGGGTTCCGACCCGGTGGGATCGCCTACGGCGATGGGTACCTGTGGATCATCGACGCCCAGCTCGACGCGCTGGTCCAGCGCGATACCGCCACCCGCAGGCCGGTTGGCGAGCCGATCGAGGTCGGCGCCGGCCCGGTGGCGGTGGCCGCAGGCGACGGCGCGGCCTGGGTGTCCAACAGCCTGGACCGGAGCATCAGCCGGATCCCGGCCACGTTCGGGTCGGCGGACGCGCCGATTGGGTTGAGCTTCACGCCCGGCGCCCTGGCATTCGATCACGAAGCCGGCGCGCTCTGGATCGTCGACACGGACGGCGACGCGGTCCTCCGCCTAGACGCCAACACGCGGCGAGAGGTCGAGCGGATCGACGTCGGCCAAACACCGGTGGCGGTTGCGGTCGGGGCTGGATCGGTGTGGGTGGCCAACGAGTTCGACGGGTCCGTCTCCCGCATCGATCCCGCGACGAACACGGTGATCGACACCATCGTCATCGGCGGAGCGCCACGGGGCATCGCGGTCTCGGGCAACACGGTCTGGGTCGCCGTTGCCGAGCCGTGAGCCGCTTCTGATCAAGCCGGGTCGGGCGGAGCCTCGCTGATCCGCGTTCGGATGCGCTCGATCGCGTCGGTGTCGCCGAGCTTGTTGGCGGCCCGGAGGGCCCGCAGCCACAGCCGTCCGGCGTCATCGGTGGCCCCCAGATCTTCGGCTCGCTGGGCTCCGCGCTCGAGGTAGGTCAACGCCTTCGGCAGATCGTTGGCTCGCGCGTAGTGGTGGGCGAGCTCCTCCAGATGGTGCTCAACCTCGGTGGACGCGAGCGACTCGTAGGCTCGGGCAGCGGCGAGATGCAGCTCCGATCGGTGCGCATCGGTCAGGGTGCTGAGGACGGCTTCCTGGACAAGGCCGTGACGGAAGCCGTAGCCAGGCTCCGGGAAGCGGCCTCGCTCGACCACCACGCCACCTCGCACCAGGGCGTCGAGTGCCGCGTCGAGCATCCCGTCGCCATCGGTCATGCGCTCCAGGGCCGAACGGCTGAACTCGCGACCGAGAATCGCCGCGGCCTGGGCGACGGAGCGGACCTCGGGCGAGAGGTAGTCGATGCGGGCCACCAGCAGGCCCTCGAGCGCCGGCGGCAGGACGTTACGCGGCACGGTCAGCGTCCACGCTTGGTGGTCGGCGGCCAGGGCGCCGGTCTCCTGGAGGCGGGCGATCAGCTCCTGGAGGAACAGCGGATTGCCCTCGCTGACCTCACCCAGCGTCCGTCGGGTGGTCGGGTCGATGCTCTCACCCGGTAGCAGAAGCGCGGCCAGCTCCTCGGTTGCTGCCCGGCTCAGCGGATCGAGGTCGAGCATCGTCAGTCGGTGGTTGAAGTTGCTGAGCGCCTCGGTCCGCAGCCGCCAGCCGCGGGTGGCGGGGTCCGGGCGCATGGTCAGGATGAGGCCGACCGGCGCCTTGTCGGTCAGGCGCATCACGTCTTCCGCGAGGTCGGCCGATGAATCGTCCGCCCAATTGACATCCTCGATGACGACCCAGACCGGCCGCTCGGCGGCGACCAGCCGGAGCCACTCGACGTACGCGGCGCGCAGGCGCGCGCCCACGTCGGCCGGGGGAAGCCCTGCGAGGTCGCCGTCACCCTCTGGGTCCAGCCGGATCCCGAGCAGCCGCGCCATTTCGGGGAGGAATCGTGCACCGTCCTCTCCCATGCGTGCCCGGAGCCGCGTCCTGACCGCCAGCTCGGGGCCGCCATCGCCGCCAAGCCAGCCACGCAGGATGTCGACGAACGGTCCGAACGGCGAGCGGGCCCCGTACGAGCGGCTCAGACCTTCGAGCCAGGTCACCTCCTCCCCTGCATGCTCGCGCGCTTCGACCAGGAGCCGCGTCTTGCCGATGCCCGCCTCCCCCACGAGCAGCACGACCTGGCCCTGGCCGCGAACGAGCTTGCCGAGGCTCTCGTCCAGGCGACGAAGCTCCGCGTCGCGCCCGACCAGCGGGTGCTTCCCGATCGTCGTGACATCCGGCTCGGGGCCCACCAGCCGCCAGCTCGCGACCGGCGCAGCTCGCCCCTTGACGGTCACCTCCCCGAGGGGCTCGGTGATGAACCGTCCCGCCAGCCGCCTCTCGGTCTCCTCGCCGATGACGATCGTCCCGGGGACGGCGCTCGATTCGAGCCGGGCTGCGACGTTCGTCGCGTCCCCAAGGGCCACGACCTGCGGGTCGGACGACCCGACGACCCCCACGCCGGCCCGGCCGCTGTTGACCCCAACCCGCACACCGAGGTCGGCGATGCCCCATGCCGCCTCCACCTCGCGCCCGTAGGCAGCCATGAGCTCGACGATTCGCAGCGCGGCCCGGGCAGCGCGCTCGGGATCGTCCTCGTGCGCCACGGGCACGCCGAAATAGGCGCAGATGCCGTCGCCCTGGTAGGCCTGGACCATGCCGCCGAACTCCTCGACCGCCCGGCTCATGCGAGTCACGCACTCCCCGATCAGCGCCTTCACCTCGTCCGGCGCCATCCGCTCGCCGAGTCCGGTCGAACCGGAGATGTCGGCAAACAGGGCCGTGATGGGGCGCAGCTCGTCGGGCCGTTCGGCCATGCGCGGATGCTAGTGGCTGGCGGAGTCCTCGGACAGGATGGACCGATACATCTGCGGGTCGATGTTCCCGCCGCTCAGCACGATGACTCGAGAGCCGGGAACGGGGCCCGCCGCTCCGGTCAGGTGGGCGGCCATGCTGGCCGCCCCCGACGGCTCGACCACGAGCCGCGCGCGCAGGGTGAGCTCACGGATGGCGTCCCGCATGGCCGCGTCCGAGACGGTGACGATGTCGTCGACCAGGGCCTGGATGTGGGCCCACGGCAAGTCGCCGACGCGATTCACCCGCAGACCATCGGCGATGGTGTGATGGGTCCGCTCGGTCGGCCAGGTGCGGATCTCGCCGGCGGTCATCGACTCCCGCGCGTCTGCGGCGTCCTCCGGCTCGACGCCGATGACCCGCGCGCCGGGAACGAGTGCCTTGATCGCCACCGCGATGCCGCTGATCAGCCCGCCACCGCTCACCGGAACGAGCACGTCCCCGACCTCGGGCAGGTCCTCGGCGATCTCCAGGCCGCACGTTCCCTGGCCCGCGATGATTTCCGGATCGTCGTACGGTGGGACGAGGGTCAAGCGGCGCTCGACCGCCAGCTGCTCGGCCAACGCTCGCCGGGCGTCGTTGCCAGGGGCTGCGAGGATGAGCTCGGCTCCATCCGCCTTGACCCGCTCGACCTTCAGGGCAGGCGCATCCTCGGGCATGACGATGACGGCATGAACGCCGTGCAGGCGCGCCGCGCGGGCGACTGCCTGGGCGTGGTTGCCGCTCGAGTAGGTGATGACCCCCGCCGCCCGCTCCTCATCGGTCAGCGTCGAAAGTCGGAAGCTGGCGCCGCGCATCTTGAACGCGCCGACAGGCTGCAGGCTCTCGGGCTTCAGCCAAACGCCCTCGTCCCAGGGCAGGAGGGGCGTCCGAACGGCGACGCCGCGAATCTGCTCCGCGGCGAACTGGATGCGCGAGAGGGGGACCAGCATGACCCGATGCTATCCCGTACAGCCACGGGCGATTCGACGCCCCATCGTGGCGTGCGGACGCGAGCTGACGCCTAAAGGTTGCCGCGCTTCGCCTGCTCCAGCTCGATGGCCTCGAACAGCGCCTTGAAGTTCCCGAGCCCGAAACCGCGTGAGCCGTGGCGCTCGATGATCTCGAAGAAGAAGGTCGGGCGGTCCTGGATGGGCTTCGTGAAGATCTGGAGCAGGTAGCCCTCCTCGTCTCGGTCGGCCTCGATCCCCAGCTCCTCGAGCGTATCGATCGGGATCCCGACATCGCCCACCCGGTCGGGGAGCGCGGCGAAGTACTCGTGCGGCAGTCCCAGGAACTCGACCCCGCGGGCCCTCAACGCGCGCACTGTGCCGACGATGTCGGTCGTGAGCAGGGCGATGTGCTGGGTCCCCGCGTCGAGGTAGTAGTCCAGGAACTCCTGGATCTGGCTCTTTCGCTTGCCTTCGGCCGGCTCATTGATCGGGAACTTGATGCGCCCGTCCCCGTTCTGCATGACCTTGCTCATGAGCGCCGAGTACTCGGTATGGATGGCGTTGTCGTCGAAGTGGACGAGCTGGCTGAAGCCGAGCACTTCCCGATAGAAGTCGACGAACCGATTCATGTCGCCGAGTGCCACGTTCCCCACGCAGTGGTCGATCATCTGCAGCGTCTGCCCAGTCGCCGCCGGAGCCGGGTCCTTGATCCGATGGAAGCCCGGCGCATAGGTCCCGGCGTAGTCCGACCGGTCGACGAAGGTGTGGATGACTTCGCCGTAGGTATGGATTGCGGACGTTCGGAGGACGCCCTTGTCGCCGGGGATCTCGGTTGGCTCCAGGGCCGACACCGCCCCGCGGGTCGTCGTCTCGCGCCACGCCGAGGCCACGTCATCCACCGCGAACGCGATGTCGTGGACTCCGTCGCCATGCCTGAGCACGTGCTCAGCGACCTCTCCGTCGGGCGTGATCGGGGCGGTGAACACGAGACGGATGTCGTTCTGGACCAGCACGTAGCTGGCGCGGTCGCGGACCCCGGTCTCCAGCCCCGCGTACGCCACGGGCGTGAAGCCCCAGAGGGCTCGGAAGTAATGCGCCGCCTGCTTGGCGTTCCCGACCCAGAACTCGACATGGTCGATGCCTTTGAGCGGCAGGAAATCGGTGATCTCGGTGGTTGGTGCCGGCTTCGTCGTGGCCATGGGACCGATGGTACGCCGTCCGTGCACGATCTTCCGTCGGACTGGCTCCCTCCCGTATCCTCCGCCGCAGTGCGCACACGATGGCGCGTTCTCGCTCCGCTTCTCGTTCTGCTGCTGGCGGCCGCGTGCTCATTTCCGGGCGAGTCGCCGGAATCGGTCGACCCCACGGTGAATCCTTCGGTCCGTCCCCCCGGTGCTGGCCTGCCGCCAGAATGCGAACCGATGTCGCCGCTGCTGTCGGCGAGCGGCGAACGCATCATTCTTGATGGCTACTGGGTTGACGAATCCGCAGGCGTCCGCCTCGACTACTGGATCCAGACGGAGGGGAACTGTCTTTGGGCCGCTGGTCAGCGGAACGCCACGCCCTTCGAGCAGGCGTTTGTCCGCGAGGACGTCCAGTTGCTGCGAGGCACGATTCAAAGCGACTTCACCGTCGACGGGGAGATCGTTCTGCTCGGACCGACCCTGGCCGGCAACGAGCCGGCGAACTGGGCACCAGCCCGGTTCCTCATCGAACCTGGCGACGACGGGCAGCTAACGCTTCGGGAAGACCGGGAGCGCGGAGTTCCTGGCCCGCGCTGCCCTGAGCCCACCTACGACTGCCTCAAGCCGCTGGTCCTGATCCGGGAATCCGGCGAGTGAAGCCCGCCCGCATCCTCGTCACGCTTTCTGCCGCGATCCTTGCGTGCGCGTGCGCAACGCCGGCGACGCCAGTGCCATCGGCCCGGCCCTCGGCGACTGCACCCGAGGGCGACGGCGCCCTGCCACCCGGCTGCGATCCCCTCGATCTGCGGGATCCGATCGGGGGGCGAGTAGTCCTGGATGGGCGATGGACCGCAGTCCGCTCGCCGCCCAGTGGCCCACTCATGACGTGGTGGCTCTTTACCCAAGGCGACTGTGTCTGGGGTGCGGGCCAGGTGGACGACGTCGGAACGATCGACGTTGCGGGGAATGCCCACCAGGTCCAGAGCCTGGTGGGGCACATCAATTCTGACTTCACCATGAGCGGCGAGATCCTGTGGCTCGGGCCTTCCCCGCCGGCCTTGCCCTACGAGCTGGTGCGGTACTCCCCGCTGGAGATGCTCATCGATTTTGACGCCGCGGGGGCGACGATCCTTCGAGAGTCCCGGGAAGGCGGCGTCCACGGCCCACGCTGCCCGGACCCGCAGAGCTACTGCCCGCCGCCGCTCGTCCTCGAGCGGGCCGACTAGCCCGCGTATCTCCCGCCTTGCTCCCTCTCGTATCCTCCGCCCAGTGCGCCCGCGAAGAACTTTCGCCTTGCTCTCAGCCGGCCTGCTCGTCGTCGCGGCCTGCACGCCGGGGACCTCGACACAGCCGTCCGCCCAACCCTCGGCCGGTGGCTCAGACGCGGGGGGCGGACCGCAGCCGGCGGGATGCGAGCCCATCGACCTGGTGACCACCGAAGGGGAGCGGCTCGAGCTCGACGGGATCTGGGTGCAGGACGAGGTGGAAGAACGTCGGCCGATGACATGGTGGATCCGAACCAGCGGCGACTGCCTGTGGGGGACCGGAGTGGCCGACAACCTCCCATCCGACCTGGCTGATCGACGTCCCGACGACGTCCAGAACCTGACTGGAACTCTCCGACAGGACTTCACCATCGCGAGCGAGGTCGTCTGGCTTGGCACCCACCCGGGCTATGCCACGCCGCAGTACTACGCGGAGGTGGATCTGATCATCGAGCCGGATGCCGACGGGGTGATCACCCTCCGTGAGGACCGTGAACGGGGCGTGCAAGGCCCTCACTGCCCCCAGCCCCAGGCGTTCTGCCCGGCGCCTCTCCTGCTGCGGCCTGCGGACGCGGCGGGAAACTAGGCCCGGTATCCTTCGCGACCGTGCTGCTCGGCGAGGTATTCGACCTGCGGCCGGGGTGAGGATACCTGTGCGCCTGCTATTCCGGGTTCCACTCGCCCTCG
>DASTEQ010000104.1:0-23448 GCA_035709505.1 Candidatus Limnocylindria bacterium | reverse complement strand
CGCGGCGAGAAGCAGGATCCAGTCCGAGCGTCGCATCCGTGGTGGCCGAGCCAGGGTGCGAGGCGTCCCGCTGTCAAAGCCCCGAGCGTCCATGGCCATGGCCAATCGGGCGGCGCGGCGGATGGTCGATACCAGCAGGATAACCACCGCCGTGAGGCCCAGGCGAGCGGCGACCAACGGATTCCGGCCGGCGTCGACTCCGCGCGCCCGTCGCGCCATCCCGATCGACTGCCACTCGACACCGAGGATCGGCACCAGGCGCAGGGTGGCGAGGGCGCCGACCGCGAGGCGGGCCGGCACACGGAGGTGCCCGACCAGCGCGGCCGCCAGGTCGGCGGGGTCGGTCGTCGCCAGAGCCAGGATCCCGGCCAGGGCGATGGCCGCCACCCGAAGCCCGAGGGCCAGCCCGAGCGCGACGCGATCCGCGGCCGCGTCGGCGGGGAGCACGGCCGAGGTCCCCGCCAGCACCGCGTTCAGTGCCCCGAGCAGGGCCGCTACGGCGAGGACCGGGAGCAGGAGACGGCTGAGGGCGGTGGGACGGAGCCCGGTCCCGGCCAGGGCGATCGCCTCCCCGGCGAGGAGGATGGCCGGCGTCACCGGATCGCGCGAGGCGAAGGCAACCCCCATGACGATCACCGCGGCCCCGAGCTTGGCCACCGGGTCGGCCGCGGGGAGGAAGGCTCTCGGGTCGGCCAGGGCCGGCGCGCGGAGGTGCATCGGTCAGGCCTCCGGCGCACGCAGGGTCAGGGTGCGGTCGGCCAGTGCGTCGACCAACGCCCGGTCGTGGGTGGCCATTACCACCGCCCGGCCACTGTCCACCAGACCGGCGAGGAGCGACAGCATCTCGTCCCACGTCCGCCGATCCTGGCCAAAGGTCGGCTCGTCGAGGATGACCGCACGCGGCGCGGTGGCCAACGCGGTCGCGACGGACAGCCGGCGCTTCTCCCCGCCGGAGAGGGTGAACGGGTTCGCCTCCCACACCGAATCCAAGCGAAGCCGCTCGGCCAGCTCGGTGGCGCGCTGTCGAGCCTCCGGCTCGGCCAGGCCCGCTCGGATCGGCCCGAGGGCGAGCTCGTCCGCGACGCGGCCGGTGAGGAACTGGTGCTCGGGATCCTGGAAGACCGAACCGATGCGCGTCACGAGCTCGCGCGCCGGCCAGCGCCAGATGACCGAACCGGCATGGCCCGGCGCCATGGCCTCGCTCGCGGTCACCTCACCGGCCTGCGGGCGGAGAAGGCCGCCGAGCAGACGCGCGAGCGTCGACTTTCCCGACCCGTTGGGGCCGATCACGGCCAGCGCCTCCGCGGTTCTCACGGTCAGATCGAGCCGGGTGAAGATCGGTCGTTCGGCGAGCGGCGGCCGTGCCGACAGCTGTTCGGCCACGATGAGTGACTCGACAGGGGGCGCGAGGAGCGGGCGTGCCGGCCGGCGTCCGGCATGGCCCGGCGTCCAGATCCCGTGGCGATCGAGGAGCTCGTCGTGGCCCACGAAAACGTCAGCCGGGGGGCCATCGAGCAGGATCGCTCCGCCCTCGGCCATGACTACGACCCTCGTCACGAGCGGAAGCCATTCGGCCACGCGGTGCTCGACGAGGACGAGGGTCATCGGGTGCGCTTCGAGGATGCGGGCGAGCGCCGCTCGCAGCGCAGCCGCGCCATCAGGGTCAAGGTTGGCGGTCGGTTCGTCGAGCAGCAGGACGTCGGGCTTGAGCGCGAGGATCCCGGCCAGGGCGAGGCGCTGCAGCTCCCCGCCCGAGAGCTGGTCCGTGGGCCGGCCCGGTCCGTACGGCCAGCCCACCGTCTGGAGCGCGGCTCGGACCGCAGGCCAGATCTCGTCGGTTGGCACCCCCCGGTTCTCGAGGCCGAAGGCGACATCGTCGCCTGCCCGGCTCATCACGATCTGCGACTCGGGATCCTGCATGACCAGGGCCGTCCGGCTGCGCGCGGCCACCGGCGACCCGCCGAACACCCGGAGCTCCCCCTCCGACTCGCCCCCGCCTCGGTCGTCGGCCAGCCCGGCCACGTGTGTCAGGAGCGTGGATTTGCCCGATCCGGAAGCGCCGAGCAGGAGCACCCGCTCCCCGGCGGCGATGGTCAGGTCGAGATGGCGGACGGCCCAGCCGGTCCGACCCGGGTGCCGCCAGCCCCAACCGGCGGCCTCGACCGCCGGCGCCGCTGCGGGCGTTGCCAGGCTCAGACGGCCGGCTCCGCGACGTCTCGCCCGGACGGGAAGGCGGCCAGAACCCCGGTCGGGCGGAGGAGCCGGACCAGGTACCACGAACCCACCCCCGCGACCAGCGCCCCGCTGAGGAGCATGAACGCCCCATAGGCGAGCTGGAGCGGCAGGGCGACGCCGACGAAGTAGACCGTCATGTCGTGGAACCACATCCCGACCGCGGCCCCGCAGCCGGCGAGGACGGACATCGGCAGCGTCCAACGCCGATAGAGTGCGAGGGCGAAGACGAGCTCGGCCCCGGCTCCCTGCACGAGGCCGGAGAAGATCGTGTCGAGCCCGTAGGGCGAGCCGAGCAGGAGGGAGACCGTCGCCGCCATGGTTTCCGCCAACAGTGCCGCCCCGGGAAGGCGAACGATGAGCGGGGCGAGAACGGCTGGAATGAGCCACACCCCGGACAGGAGGTACAGCGGCGGGGCAAACGCCGGAGCGGCGACCGCGTTGAACACGACGTTCCAGCCGGTGAACACCACCCCAAAGGCGACTCCCAGCGCGGCGGTGACCACGATGTCGACCGTCCGCCACCTCATGATTCGACCTCCTGTGCGCCCGCGTCGATCTCGACGACGAGGATCTGGCCGGCGGTGATGGTGATCGCGGCTGGCGCGTCGAGCACGACGTTGGCGAGGCCTCGCGACGATCCGGGGATCAGCTGCGCGTCGTCCAGCGACCAGCGCAGTCCACGGGTCGTCACGCCGTCTGCGGGCCCACCAACGGCCAGCAGGCTGACTCGCGAGCCGGCCGGGGCCCCGAGCTCGAGATGGGCAGGCCCGATCAGCATCCGGGCCGTGGTGCGATCGTGGACGAGGCTCGTCGCTCGGCCAGCCGCGAGTTCCGATCCCAGCAGGAGCAGGTTCGCCGCCAGGTGGTCGAGGTCACCGCCCAGCCCGCCGAGGACCACGACCTCGTCGGCGCCGGCGGCCGCGGCTGCGGCCAGGCTCAGCTCCAGGTCCGATGCGTCCTTGTCGATGGGATGCTGTTCGACCGGAACCCCCGTGTCAGCCAACCGCCGGACCGTGTCCGGGTTGACCGAGTCAAGGTCCCCGACGACGTGGTGCGGTGGGACGCCGACGGCGGCAAGCCAGTCCGCGCCGCCGTCCGCGGCGATCACGAGGTCGGCATCGGCCAGGCGACGGCGATCCGCCGGCGCGTGCGCTCCATCCGCAACGATGACTGCCTTCACGATTCGACTCCCTACGCTGGCATGATCCAGGTCAGGTTCGAGGGTCTGCGGTCTGGTGCCGCACTCTCAGCGCCGAGGCGCTCCCCTGTCGTGGTCCTGTCGCTCCCAGCCTAGCACTCCACGTACCATCGGGCGCATGGCCGGGGCAGAGGATAGGTTCGTCGCTGCAGCGGCGGTCGCGGGCCTCGAGATTGCCGTCCGCCGCTTTCCGGAAGGAACCCGCACCGCGGAGGATGCGGCCCGGGCCGTCGGCTGCGAAGTGGCGCAGATCGTGAAGTCCCTCGTCTTCGTGGCGGATGGCCAGCCGGTGGTCGCCTTGGTTTCCGGTGCCCATCGCGTCGAACCCGCCCGCCTGGCGGCCGCGCTGGGCGCCACGCGGGTGGAACGGGCTGATGGCGACCTTGTCCGCGACGCGACCGGCTTCGCCATCGGCGGCGTGCCGCCGCTGGGGCATGCACGACCGATGCCGATCGTCATGGACAGT
Organism: Candidatus Limnocylindria bacterium; assembly: GCA_035709505.1. Classification (GTDB taxonomy): domain Bacteria; phylum Chloroflexota; class Limnocylindria; order QHBO01; family QHBO01; genus DASTEQ01. The sequence goes on along the minus strand of DASTEQ010000104.1, from coordinate 19,549 downwards.
GCACTCCTCGCGCACGATCTGCTGTGGGCAGCCGCCGGCCGCCCCGACGCGGTGTTCGCGGTCACCCCCACCGATCTGGAGCGGGCGAGCGGGGCGGTGGTGGCCGACCTCGGGGAGGAGCCCGCGGCCGGGCGTGGCCCAGGCTGAAGGTCACGGCTGCTCCCCGGAGTACACGTACAGGGGCACGTAGTACCCGCCCAGCCGAGCGTGGTCGAACCAGTAGATCGGGTCGACCCGGAGATTGAAGGTTTCGCGATACGTGCCGATGGTCGACGGCGCGCGGAGGCCGAACGTGAATCGACCGATGCCGTCGGGCGGGACGGTGGCCTGGTCAAGGTACGTGGGCACCCACGCGGCGGGCCAGTCGGACGCGCGGAACACGCTCGTCCGCGCCGCCGGGCTCCACGTCCCGAGCAGGAGCCGGCTGCCAGCCACGTCCCGCAACCAGGTCCGGCCTCCGGTGTTGCGGAACTCCACCCAGTGGGTGACCGTCGTCAGTCGCTTGACAGCTACCGTTCCGCCATTCGACTCGGACCGGTAGGCAGCCAGGTATGGGACGCGGCCTGGCCAGGTCGTCCACAGTCGGTTGGCCATGGGATCGATCGTGCGCCACGCGCCGCCAACGAGCTGAAGCAGCTGGAAGTGGAGATGCGGGCCGGTGCAATTCCCACTGCACCCGGACAGCCCGATCGCCTGTCCGGCCACGACCGACTGCGTGACCGAGACGAGCGCACCGTACTGGGCAAGGTGGTAGTACAGCGTCTCCCGCCCATCGGCATGGCGCAGGCGGACAAAGTTGCCCGCCGAATTGTGCTGGTTGGTGCCGAACGCCTCTTCGATGTCAACGACGACTCCGGCACGGGCCGCCGCCACGGTGGTGAAGTTCGACATCGGGTAGTCGAGCCCGGAGTGTTGGTCATACACGCGGCCGTAGTGCGGAACGGTGTCCAGCCACAGCTGCCCGGTCCAGTCGAGCTGATAGCCAACGCGCGGATCGCGATCGACGCCATAGCTGAGCACGGTCGACGGGTTGTGGAACGGGAGGGTGAAGTCGTCAGCCGCGGCGACCGGAACCGGCGCCGAGGAGGCAACGGCAGCGGCGAACACGACCGCAGATATGACTCGGCGGGTCATGGCCGGCACCCCCGACCATCCCCCAGCCAACAGGCGGTCGGACCGACGCGCGCGATTCGGACGCCGGTCAGGTCCACGACATCGGTGGATTCCGGGTCGAAGAGCATGAGGAATGACGCGTCCGGCGAGAAGCGAGCAAGTGATCCAGATCCAATCCTGAGGGGTGGGGGACCGGCGTCCATGGCTGCGAGCCAGGTGACCCCTGCCTCCGGCCAGGAGCGCCACCGGCCGTCGGGGCTGACCGCGACACTGGCGGCCCCAGCCAGATCGGTCAGCGTCGTTTCGGTCCCGTCGGCCCGGTGTTGGACGAGGGAAACGCCGCCCCCGATCTGGTGGCGTACCAGAACGAACGATCCGTCCGTCAGCGCCGTCGCTCCGTAGACCAGCTGGTCCTCCGCGGCCACCGAGCCGACCGGCGCGGCGTCGCCAGACGTCGGATCGAGGATCTGGGCCGCGGCCCAGAGCGGTGCGTCGACCGAGGACAACCGGACGGCCAGAATCCGACCGTCGGGCAGCACGGTGGGGTCTGGTCCATATGGCCCATCGCCCAGGCGGACGGCCGCGCCGGTGACGACGTCGACCTGCCACATGGCGCCGGACAGATCGACCACGGCCAGCCATGCGCCTCCCGGCTCGAATGCCGCTCCCCAGACTCCGGGGAGGGCCACCTCGAGCTGCGACCCGTCTTCCCGCGCGAGAGTCAGCGGCCCCGTTTGGCCGGGGTCGACCGTGGAAACGGCCACGGTCTCGCCGTCCGGGGAGGCGGCGAGCGGACGGGCACCCGCACCATCACCGGAAGATCGGGCCTCGACCATTCCCGCGCCCTCGACGGCGCGCATGGTGAGCGTCAGGTCGCGGCCGGTGTCCCGCAGCGTGGCGGCATCGCGAGCGGTGACCGGCGGCGGCGGGCCGGCGCGGACCTGTGGCGAAACGAGAACGATGACGAGGGCGAGACCGAGCGCTGCGGCGCCGGCAGCCAGGAACAGCGAGACGCGGATGGGCACCTCAGACCTCCGAGCGGACAGGAATGGACGCGAAAAAGGAAGCGGCGGTCGAGGCGGCGGCGCAGGTACTCCAAGCGAACAGGACCCGGCCAGCCTGCCAAGCCCCGCTTACCGCGGACGTACCGCATACTCACCGGCCGTGGATGACGCCGCGATCCCCGTGCTGCTCGTGGCGCTCGGCGGCCTCGCGATCGTGACCGGCGCAGCGCTCGTACGCTGGAGCGGTGCCGACACCCGCGCCGGACGTCGCCTGGCCGGGACCCGGCCGGCATCGCTGTCCGACCTGCGCGCGGCCGCCGCCCGCGACGAGCTGCCCCGCGGCGAGGTGCGGGCCGAAGGCCGGGTGCGATGCTCCGATCCCATTCGCACGGCGGATGGGGAGCGGCTCGCCCTCCTCCACCGCGACGTCGAGGTCGAGCAACCCGACGGGAGGTGGCGGCTGATCGAGCGCCTCCGCGATGCGCGGACGATCGACCTGTGGGAGCGGTCGACATCGGTCCCACTCGACCTCGGCCAGCTGGCGGAGCCGCTGATCACGATCCCCCACCAGTGGGAGGGCTCGCCGGCGGAGCTGGACGCCACCCACCAACCGGCCGTCGCGCGCGTCAGCGCCGAGCACCATCCACCCCGTCGGGCGCGGGCGGTGACTCGGCAGGTGATGCTCGTCGACCAGCTGATCGTCGTCGCCGTCCCCGTTCGGACCGCCGACGGCGCCCTGCGGCTGGATCCGCCACCAGGGGGCTTCCTCGTCGCGACCGTCGAGCTGGACGTGGCCCTACGCCTGCTGGCAGGCCCCCATCGGCGCCGGATGATCGCGGGCTACGCGGTCTCCGCCGCCGGGCTCGTGGCGCTGGCGATCGGCCTCGGAACGCTCGTGCTCGCCCTCCTCGGCTGACGCGCCCGAGCCCACCAACGCCGCCAATTCGGCCACTCCATTGGTACCAACGGGGCATGGAGCGGCGGAGTTGCCTTTTCTAGCATGGGCTGCACGCCGCCTACCAGATCTTCCATTCATCACCTGGAGGCGGAACCAGGGAAACCAATGGCCTCATCTTCCACAGGCGGATCGCGACCGGACGCGCTCATCAGCGTTGCCCAGGCCGCTGCCTTGCTCGGCGTCCACCCCAACACGGTTCGTTCGTGGACCGAGAGTGGGCGGCTGGCGGCGTGGCGGATCAACCCGCGCGGGGACCGACGCTATCGGCGAGCCGACGTCGAACGGCTGCTGGCGGAGGGAGCAGCGACCCCACCGGATGGATCGGACGCGTCGCCGTCCGGCGCGTCCCGCATCCCGGAGGGAGATGCCGAAGCCGCCGTCCTGACCCGCATCTCGCAGGGCTCTGTGGATGCCGGCAGCGTGGCCGCCGTATGCCGGGTCACCGTCGAGTCGCTGCGCACGGTCGAGGCGATTGCGCGGGTTGCGGTCTATCTCGTCCGTGACGACCGCCTGGTGCTCGAGACCCATGCTGGCCATAGCACCCCGCCTCCGCCCACCCTGTCGTGGATCGGAGATGGTGACGAGATCGGTACCGATGGGAGCATCCGCCTGCCGCTGACCATCGGCCAGGAGCGGATCGGGGTGCTGCTCGCCGCCGACGACGTGGACGGGACCTGGGTCCGCAGCCGCCGCCGCTTCCTGGTGGCCGCGGCCGCGACGGCCAGCGTCGCCCTGCGCCACGCCCGGGCGATCGCCCGCGCTCGCCGGGAGCTGACCCGGGCCCGCGCGCTGGCCAGCGTCACCCGCGAGCTCACCGGCCAGCTCGAGCTCGGCGCGGTGCTCAGCGACATCGCGGACCGGACCCGCGGCCTGTTCGACGCCGACCGGGTCGGTCTGTGGATGATCAACGACGAGCGGGAGCACCCGTTTGACCTGGCCGCCGAGCGCGGGATCAGCCCGGCATTCCAGGCCATGATCAGCCAGCTCACCCTCAACAGCCCCTCGCTCGGGACGCAGGCTGTCCGTGAGCGCCGGACGTTCGTGGCCCGCCACGCGGACACCGATCCGGCGGTGGGCGTGCTGCAGGACCTCTACCGCGACGAAGGCGTGAAGACCGCGTGCCTCGTGCCGCTCGTGTCACACGACAAGGCGGTTGGCGTCATCGGCCTGTACCACGCCCGGGATCGCGAGTGGCCCGATGACGAGCTGGCCCTCGCCCAGGCCTTCGCCAACCAGGCCGCGGTCGCGATCAGCAACGCTCGCCTCTACCGCGCCACCGCCGAGCAGGCGGCCCGCATGCGGTCCATTCACGACCTCTCGGCCCGCCTGAACCGGCTGACCAATGTCCAGGCCATCGCGGACGCGATCGTGGCCGAGGCGAGCACCCTCGCTGCGTTCCACGACATCCGGATCTACACCGTGGACTGGGAGCGCGGCGTCTGCGAGCCCATCGCGTTCACCGACAGGCTGCTGGGGGATGGCGACTTCCGTGACCTGCTGCGGGTCGACATCGGTCCGGGCTCGTTCACCGGATGGGTGGCCGCCAACGCCCAGCCGATCCTCAGCAACGATGCGATGAACGACGAACGCGGCCTCACGATCGAAGGCACCGAGGAAATCGAGGAATCGATGCTGGTCGTGCCGATGGTCTACGAAGGCCGATCGGTGGGCGTCATCGCCCTCTCGAAGCTGGGAGTGAACCAGTTCTCGACCGACGACCAGCAGACGATGATGATCTTCGCCGGCTACGCCGCCCAGGCGCTGGTCAACGCCCGGAGCTATCGGCGACTGGAGGAGCAGTCCTCCCAGCTTGCGCGCCAGCTCGATTCACAGCGACGGCTGCTGGATGTCAGCACCCGGGTCATGGGCACCCTCGAGCAGCAGGACATCCTCGAAGTGGTCGCCGACGGGCTGAAGGCGGTCGTCCACTACGACAACCTGTCGATCTACCGCGCCGACGCCGTGAAGCAGGTCCTCCTGCCGGTCCTCACTCGCGAGGAGCACGCAGAGGAGGTTGCCCGCTACATCATTCCGTTTGGCCGGGGCCTGATGGGCTGGGTGGTCGAGCACGGCGAGGCGGTGCTGGCCAACGACGCCCTGGCGGACCCTCGCGCCCTGCAGATCCCCGGCACGCCGGCGGACCAGGAAGCGCTGATCGTCGTCCCGCTGATCAGCGATGGCCAGGTCACAGGGTCGATGAACGTGAGCCGGGTCGGCGGTGAGGATGTCTACTTCAGCGAGACCGATTTCGAGCTGGTCCAGCTGTTCGCCGCGCAGGCCGCGGTCGCCCTCCGCAACGCGGACGAGCACCACGCCATGAGCATGCGGGCCGAGACCGACGCACTGACCGGGCTCGGCAACCACGGCGCCTTCCAGCGCGACCTGGCGGCGGCCCTCGAGGTGGTGGCCAACGCGCCGCCGGAGGCGGGTCAGCTCGGCCTGCTGATGATGGACCTCGACCGGTTCAAGACCTACAACGACCGATTCGGCCACCCGGCCGGTGACGCCCTGCTGCATGCGGTGGGTGAGGCGCTGTACGCCGCCACGCGCAGCGACGACCGCGTCTACCGATACGGCGGCGACGAGTTCACGGTCATGCTGTCCGGCGTCGATCTGCCGGCCGCGCGTCGCGTCGCCGAACGAGCCCGGCGCCTGGTCGCGGCCGTCTCGCTCGAGCGTGGCGCCGCGCCGGTCACGATCACGGTGGGGGTCGCCCTGTTCCCCGATCATGGGGCCGACAAGGACGCGCTCATCGGCGCGGCAGATGGCGCGCTATACAGCGGCAAGCAGGCCGGCGGCGACCGGGTGGTGGTTCCCGGGGAGGAGCCTCGTCGGCAGCGCGGCAAGTCGGCAAAGACCCGCAACCGCGCGGCGGCGATCGAGCAGCGCCGGCGGCGCAGCGACCCGGATCGGACGACGACTAGCGCCGCCTGACCCTCGTTTCGGTCCGAACCGGACCGGATGCTATCCTCGCCGCCCCAATGCGTGACCGACGCCGCGATCCGCTGCGCGCTGCGCCGCGGACCGTCCTCCGCGGGCGCGGAACGTGGCTGGCCATCCTCCTGGTGACGGCGGTAGCAGCCTGCAGCGGACCCCCGTCGCCCACGCCCTCACCAAGCGCCTCGGCCCGACCGACACCGACTCCGACGCCATCGCCGACGCCCCTCCCGACGCCCCGGTTCTCGAACGAGGCTGACCCCAGCCTGTCGGCCGCCATCCCCGACCAGGTGAACGGGCTCGCGGTCACCAAGCCGGCGCTCACCGAGTACGCGATCACGCCCGGCGACATCGGTCAGGCGGCGTATGGCGAGCTCGGGGCTCGCTTCCAGACCCTGGTGATCGCCTTCGTCCGCGAGCCGCGGCTCAGCTTGTACGCGATGCGCGTGGATGGCGACCCGGTGACGAACGCCGACCTCGAGCCGCACCTGGCGACCGCCGGCCGGTACGTGGGGATCGCCGGGCTCGTCCGGGAGCCGTGGGAGCTGGCGACGGTCGGCGGCCACGAGGTCTGGGTCCGGCCCTCGGACGGGGCAACGCTGCCGGGCACGCGGGTCTACACCTGGGCCACCGACGACCTCGTGTTCCTCATGATCGGGGTCAGCGACGAGCTGAACCAGGCGCTGCTTGGTCTCCTCCCCGGCGAGCCGCCTCCGACACCGAGCCCGGCGCCGTCGACAAGTCCGGATGCAAGCGCCACCGAGGAGCCATCGGCCAGCCCATCCGACTCCTAGACTGTCGGCGGTGACCGACCAGCTGACCGATGACGACCCGCTGGACCAACTCGACGACGACGCCGAGGACCTGAACTTCGACCTCGAGCCTCCAGGCGCCGGCCGCAAGCGTGACCGGCTGGCTCGCCTGCTGTCGGTCATCACCATCCTCTACAGCCGTGGCGGCGGCGAGCAGGGAGTGGCGGTCGACGACATCGCCAGCCTGACCGGGATGAACAAGCGGACCGTCTACCGGGACCTCCGGGCGCTCGAGGAGGAGCTGGCCGTCCCGATCTTCCAGGCCGGCCGCGGTCGTTACGGGATCGAGCGAAAGTACTTCCTGCCGCCACTCCAGCTGACGGTGCCGGAGGGCATCGTGCTCTTCCTCGCGTCCCGCCTCATCGCCCAGTGGTCCGACGAGTCGGACCAGGCGGTCATCAGCGCGTTCACGAAGATCGCGTCCGAGCTGCCGCAGCCGATCGCCCGCCATGTCACCGCGACCATGCTCGCGGTCGGCGAGCAGGACTCGAACGAGCCATTCACCGCGATCTTCAACAGCGTCGCCCGCGGCTGGGCGGAGGGCCGTGTGGTCGAGATCACCTACGAGCCGGGTACCGGCGAACCGCGGCGGACCCGGGTCAGGCCGTACCTGCTCGAGCCGTTCGCGGCGGGTCGCAGCATCTACCTTATCGGCCATGACGAGACCGCGGGCGCAATGCGCACCTACAAGATCGAGCGCATCCGGCAGGCGATCCTGACGATGGACCGATACGAGATCCCCGACGACTTTGATCCGGACCAGTTCCTCGCCAATTCGTGGGGCATCTGGTCGTCGGACACCACGCCTCCGGTCGACGTCCGGCTGCGCTTCGACGCCGTCGTCGCGCGACGCGTCCGCGAAACGATCTGGCACCGCTCCCAGGTGCTGACCGACCTGTCCGACGGGCGCGTCGAGCTGGCGGTCCGGGTAGCCGGGATCATCGAGATCCGACCGTGGATCCTCTCGTGGGGTGACCAGGTCGAGGTCCTCGAGCCGTCGGAGCTGCGGGACGTGGTCGCGGCCGCTCTCCGGGGAGCGGCCGCCCGCTACGGCTGAGGCCCGTCCAGCGGGAGGCGCAACAGGAGGGCGAGGGTCGGGCGGGCGCGAGGCTCGGCGGGGGTCACCGGCATCCGCAGCCACGCGTCGCCGGCCACGCCGGCATGGTGACGAGCCGACAAGCGCCGGCCGGACAGTCCCTCGATGCCGAGCCGGGCCAGGGCCTCGGCCACCAGCGTTCCATCACCCACGTAGCCGTGGCCGACCGTGATCCGGTCGCCGGGGGCCAGGATCCGCTCCAGCCAGTCGCGTCGGATCCGGAAGGTGCGCTTCTGGACCGATTCCCCGCCCGCCCACAGCAGGTCGGCGGCGACATAGGCCGCACGGCCGGCGCCGCGTTCAGATCCGCTCAGCCGCGCTCGGAGCAGGTCGGCATCGGGCCGGCCCTCGGCGTCGAGGACCAGCAGGGTGCCATCCAGCACCACCCCGTCCTCGGCCAGCTGCGCGGGCAGGTCCCGCAGCTCGGGGAAGGCCGCATCGGCATCCGCCAGACCGGTCACCTGGAGCCGGACCCGGCCGCGCTCGGCGAAGGCCGTTGCGCGCACACCGGGCCACCACGGTTCGAACAGGAAGTCCGGGTCGTCGAAGGGCGCGTCCGCTTCCGCCGGCTGCATCGGTGCGATCCGTTCGGGCAGCCGGAGCGATCGCGAATCCTCCGCCGGCGGTGTCGGGAGGGGGAGCTGTTCGGGCGGCACGCCGCCGCTCAGGCGGTCTTGCGCCGCCGGGTCTGGGGAGCCTCCTCAGCCTCGGCCGACTTGCGCGCCCGGCTCCGCCGAGCGGGGGTCGGCTTGGCGGCCCCATCCCCCGCGTCGGCCCCCGCGGCCGCGTCCCGCCGCGCTTCGCGGGCGGCGGCCACGCTCGCCTCAAGCGCCGCCATCAGGTCGCCGATCTTCGTCGGCTCACTGGCGGCCATCGGCGTCGGCTCCTCGCCGCTGACCTTGGCCTCGATCACGCCCATCAGGGCCTGGCGGTAGTCGTCGCCGAACTCGTCGGCATCGAACTCGCTGGTCATCGATGCGATGAGCTGCTCGGCCATCTTCCGCTCCGATGCCTTGATCTCGATCCCGCTGTCATCGATCGCGAGCTCTTCCGCCGAGCGGATCTCATCGGGCCAGTGGAGGGTGGTCAACAGCATCGTCTTGGAGTACGGGTTGATGGCGGCGAGCTGCTCGCGGTCCTTCATCACGACCTTGCAGATCGCGCTCTTGCCCTCGTCGGCCAGGACCTGGCGGAGGAGGAAGAACGCCTTTCGGCCGACCGGATCGGGCTCGAGGTAGTACGCGCTCTTCACGAACTGCGCGCCGTGGGACTCCGTGTCGGCGGCGACGAACATCGCGATTTCGATCGAGCGGACGGTCTTGAGCGGGACCGCCTGGAGGTCCTCGTCGGTCACAACCACGTAGCGGCCCTTGCTCCACTCGTAGCCACGGACCGTCTCCGAGCGCGGGACGACCTCGTCGTGGAACGGGCAGTAGATCTTCATCTGGATCCGGTTCAGGCAGCTGGCGTGCAGCATGTTGAACGAGATCCCGCTCGACTCGGTCGCGAGGTAGAGCTTGACGGGGATGGTCACCAGCCCGAACTGGATCGCTCCCCGCCACATCGCACGTGCCATAGGGCCGACGAGGATACACCCCGCCCGCCACCGCGGCGATCGGGGCAGCCATCAGGATTCGGCTAGGACTCGACCTCCGGCGGCATCCAGCTGCGAGCCTCTTCCTCGGGGATGAGCTCCTCGAGGGCCGAGCCGGGATCGGCGTCGTCGCCGACCACGAGCATCTCCGCCACCTTGCGCTGGACGGCCAGGACCGGGGCGTTGCGGTTGAATCCGGGGAACGCCGCCGACGCGATGGCCACGTCGGTCAGGGCGAGGTACGGATCGGCGACGTTCAGGACGTCGGTTGCCTGGCTCCCGTACGGAACGTGGACCGTCCCTGTCAGCCAAAACGGATGGAGTGCGATGTCGATCCGGACCGGGCGCTTCTGCACGACCAGATCCGGGTTGGCGCTGTCGTCGACGCCGGTGCTGATCCCGAACAGGACCGCCTCCACCGCGACCATGACCGTGCTCCCGCTGTGGGTGGCCGTCCCGCTCTCCGAGTACTCGACGACGGTGGCCTGCTCCACGTTCAGGTGCGTCGACCCGGTCAGGTTCAGGATGTCGGCCACCCGCCGAAAGCGGGTGGCCATCTCGCCTCGCACCCGGTAGCCCGGGGTGTACAGCTCGACCTGCACCCGGCTGATCTGCGGACCGAAGGAGTCGGGATCCCAGCCCATCGGTCGATCCTAGCGCTTGCGCGCTTTCCAGACCTCTTCGCTCGGCCACTGCCGAGCCCAGTCGATGGTCGCGATGTGCTCCCAGTTCGTGGTCGAGCCCTCAGGCGGTTGGATCTCGATCAGATCGGTGACCTCGAACCCGGTCCGCGTGAGGAGCCGGAACATGTCGCTGTGGGACAGGTGAAACTCGACCGAGTTCGGTTCGTCCGGCCATTCGAATCGGTGCATCCCGAACTGGGGGCGCTTCAGGCGCTCGTCGGCCGGTCCTTCTGCCTCGGTGTCCGGAACCGTGAGCATGACGAGCACGCTGTTGGCGAGAAGGATCAGCTCACCGCCCGGTCGGAGCAGCCGCCACGCTTCCGGGATCCATTGGTACGGATCGGCCCAGATGGCCGCCCCGTACTCGGAGATGGCGACGTCGAAGCTCCCGTCGGGGAGCGGCACGCGCTCCGCGTAGCCGAGGATCAGGGGAAACTCGAGGCCGTGCTCCTGCTGGAGCCGTCGAGCCGTTTCGAGCTGGCGAGGGGAATTGTCGATGCCGGTGACCCGCGCCCCACGACGTGCCATCCAGGCCGACACGTAGGCCGTCCCGCAGCCGAGCTCGATGACGTCCTTCCCGTCGAGATCGTCCGGCAGCAGATGAACCTGCGACTCGGGGACGCTCCAGATGCCCCAGTACGGCTCCTCGGTGGCCCATGCCCGCTCCCCGGGCGCGACGTACTCGGCGGCTGCCCGGTCCCAGCCGACGCGGTTGCGGCGGACGTGGTCTGGCAGATCCTCAGTCACCGGACCAGTGTGTAGGATCGGGCGATGGACAGGCGGGCCGATGTCCTCGGTTCGGACGCCCCGACCTTCACCGCGGATGACGCGGAGTCGCTGGCGCGCGCCCTCTTCGGCGTGCACGGCACGGCGGCTCCCCTGGTCAGCGAGCGGGACCAGAACTTCCGCCTGACCGATGGAGATGGCGACGGCTGGGTGCTGAAGATCTCGAACGAGGTCGAAGACCCCGCCGTGGTCGACATGGAGGTCCAGGCCGTACGCCACGTGGCCCGCATGGACCCGACCCTCCCGGTCCCCGTCCCGCGGCTGGCCGAGAACGGCGACGCCGTCGTTCGCGTCACTGGTCACGCCGGCGAGCACCTCGTCCGGCTCATCCCGTTTCTTCCCGGCAGTCACGTCGAGCCGTCGAGCCTGAGCCCGCACGCACTGGCCGAGATCGGGCGGGTCACCGCCCGCCTGGGGCGAGCGCTGCGCGGGTTCTTCCACCCGGCCGCGGGCCGGGTGATTCTCTGGGACCTCAAGCACCTCGATCTCCTTCGGCCGCACCTCGAGGCGGTGACCGATCCGACCCGCAGGTCCCTGGTCGAGACCGCCTTCGAACGCTACGACCGCCGCGTGGCCCCGGCCCTTCCGACCCTGCGCTCCCAGGTAATCCACAACGACCTGACCCTCGACAACCTCCTGCTCGACGGAGACCGGGTCAGCGCCATCGTCGATTTCGGCGACATGGCACATACCGCCATGGCCCTGGACCTCTCCGCCATGCTCCAGTCCGTGCTCCGCGGCCGATCAGACGTGTTCGAGGCCGCGGCAGCGGCGATTCGCGGGTATGTCGAGGTCACCCCCCTCGAAGCGGAGGAGGCGGACCTCCTGGCCGACCTGCTCGCCGCGCGAATGGTCCAGACCGTGCTGATCTCGGTCTGGCGCATTGCCCAGTACCCGGACAACGCCTACATCACCGGCTGGCTCGAACCGGCCTACGAGCTGCTCGAGCAGCTTGAGGCAGCCGGCTGGGAGGAGTCGGGCCGACGCCTGGCGCTGGCGGCCCGGGACCCGGTGCCCCCGTCGCGCGGCCCGACGCCCGTGCCGGCCGTGCCGACCACGGAGCTGGCTTCGAGGAGACGGGTACTCGGGTCGGCGCTGTCGCCGCTCACCTATGAGCGGCCCCTCCACTTGGTCCGCGGTGAAGGCGTGTGGCTGTACGACATCGACGGCAACCGGTTCCTCGACGCCTACAACAACGTCCCGGTCGTCGGCCACGCGCACCCGGTCGTAGTCGAGGCGATCGCCCGCCAGGCCGCGACCCTCAACACCAACACCCGCTACCTGCACGAGGCCGTCGTCCTCCTCGCCGAGCGGATCACGGCTTCCATGCCGCCGGGTTTGGACACGGTGATGTTCGTCAACAGCGGCAGCGAGGCGAACGACCTCGCCTGGCGGCTGGCGACGGTCTTCACCGGTGGCACCGGTGGGATCGTCAGCGGCTGGTCGTACCACGGCCTGACGGCGGCCATCGCCGACTTGTCGACCTCCGAGTGGCCCCAGGGCGAGCAGCCACCGACTGTTGACACGATCCCCGCGCCGAACCCGTACCGCGGCCCTCACGTCGACAGCTCCGACCTCGACGCGGTGAGCGCCGCGGAGCTGACGGGAGCGGTGGCACGCCTCGGGGAGCGTGATGTGCGTGCGGCCGCGCTCTATCTCGACGGCCTCTTCACGGCCGACGGCATCGTCCCGCCCAGCGCGCGCTACCTCGAGCTCGTCGCCGAGCAGGCACGGGCGGCCGGGGTGATGTTCGTGGCGGACGAGGTGCAATCGGGGCACGGTCGCACTGGGGAGGGGCTGTGGAGCTTCACGGCGTCCGGCATCACCCCCGACCTGGTGACCCTGGGCAAGCCGATGGGCAACGGCCACCCGGTCGCGGCGGTCGTGGCAAGATCCGAGATCGTCGACCACTTCGCGGCAGAACACGAATTCTTCAGCACGTTCGGCGGCAACCCGGTCGCGGCCGTGGCGGCCCTCGCGGTCCTCGACGTCATCGAGTCGGACGCGCTGGTGGCGAACGCGAATGTTGTCGGCGCCGGTCTGCAGGCGGCGATCGGGGACCTGGCCGCGACGCACCCCGCGATCGGTGACGTGCGGGGACGCGGCCTCATGATCGGTGTCGACCTGGTCCAGGACCGTGCCAGCCGGGAGCCGGCAGGACGGCTCGCGTCGCAGGTCATGAATGGCATGCGGGAGCGCGGCGTGCTGGTCAGCACGACCGGTCGCGAGGGGAACGTCCTGAAGATCCGTCCCCCACTGGTCATCACCTCCGAAGAGGCCGCGCTCATCGTCGACGCCCTCGATGCGTCGCTGACCTCCGCCGGCGCCTGACCGACCGGACCTACTCCTCTTCCAGCCGCCCGGTGGCGGTGATCCGCGCCTCCCGTCCGCCGCGTCCCGTCGCGAGCAGGATCCGGCCGCTGGCCTGCGCCTCGAACAGGGTCTCGACCCCGGCGAGGGTGTCGATCTCGGCCACGGTCTTGTCGTCGCGGATGCGTACGATGCGTGGGAAGCGGAGCGCAAATCCGCTGCCGTGGCGGCCACTGCGCATGATCCGGTCGAACGCGATCTCGACCACCACCTCGGGGACGACGGTGCGGAAGCGGCCGTGGTCGCGCACGGTCGTCTGCTTGAAGTGCTCGGTAAAGGCGGCGATCTCCGCATCGGTCAGGCCGGTGTAGGCCTTGCCGATCACGGTCAACGACTCGCCGTCCGATCCGCGGACGGCGAACGTGTAGTCGGAAAGCACACCTCTTCGCTTCCCATGTCCCCACTCGACCCCGACCACGACGCAGTCGAGGGTGGCGAGTGCTTTCTTCAGCTTCAGCCAGCCCAGCCCCCGGCGACCGGGCTGGTAGACCGATGCCGGGTCCTTGACCATCAACCCCTCGTTGTGCCGCTCCCGGGCGGCGTCGAAATGCGCGTCCACTTCGGCGGCGCTTCGCGCCCGGTCAAGGCGGGCGTAGAGGAATCGCCCGTCGGTGCGCTCCGGCAGCTGGAGCCGCTCCAGGGTGGCCCGTCGTTCGCGGAGCGGCTGCTCGAGAAGGTCCGTGCCATCGAGATGGAGCAGGTCGAATGCGACGAGCGCGACCGGGACCTTGTCCATCAACGCGGCGTCTGGCCGCACCCGCCCCAGCCGGGTCTGCAGCGCAGCGAAGTCGAGCACGAACCCCTCTCGGAACGGGACCAGCTCGCCGTCGATGAGCAGGCCCTGGCCCAGGTCCTCGGCGGCGGAGGCGACCTCCGGGAACGAGACGGTGATGTCCTTCAGGTCGCGGCTGAACAGGCGAGCATCGCCGTCGCGCAGGTGCAGCTGGGCCCGGATGCCGTCGTACTTGTCCTCGATCCAGGCCTCGTCGCCGACCCGCCGCATGACCTCGTCGGCGCTCCCGACCGGGGTGGCGAGCATCGGCCGGATCGGCCGGCCGACGTGGAGCGCGGCCTCGTCAAGCTTCCGTCGCCGCGCGAGGGTGGCGGCTTCACCCGGTTCTCCCAGCAGCATCAACGCGCGACGAACCGATGCCAGCGGGGCGTCGAAGGCGGCGGCGATTGCCTCCTCCAGCAGCCCCTCGCGCAGTCCGATCCGCAGCTCCCGGGCCGCGATGCGGGCGACGAACCGGGCCTCGGACGCCGTCGCCCGGCGGAAGAGCTCGGCCATGAGCCCGACCCGTGCCTCGGCCGCGGAGGCGCCGGCCATCGCCCGGTAGGCGCCCGCCACCTCGGCCACGGTCAGCGGCGGGCCTGACGGTGGGTGATCCGCCAGCAATTCGGCGGCGACGTCACCGAAGTCCGAGTGGCGCAGCCAGGCAGCGGACATCGCGACGTTGTCCGCTCCGCTCGCGGCGCCGAGGGCTCCCGCCTGCTGGACGAATCCGAGGCCCAGCCGGTCCGTGGAACCGGGGAGCGGCGAGCCGGCCAGGAAGGTGGCGGCCAGCGGAAGGTCGCCGGCCGGCAGCCCGCGCAGGTAGGCCGCCAGGCGATCGCGCTTGGCCAGCTTCGAGCGGGTCGCGGCCACGTCGTCGGCGGCCTGGGCGAAGGCGGCGAACGGGGAGCTGCGGGCGGCCATGGCACGAGTCTAGGCGCCCGCTTGACGGGCGCCATCGGTCCGGCCACCCTTCCCGCCGCATGACCTCCTTCGCCCGCGACGTCCCGCCGGCGGTCGCCGACCGCCTGCCGCCGGGGCAGGTCCTCACCGAGAAGTTCCCGGTCCTCCAGTTCGGCCAGGTGCCGTCGTACCCCGACCTGTCGGGCTGGGACCTGCGGGTCTGGGGCGCCGTCGAGCAGCCGATTACCCTGAAATGGGCGGAGGTCCGCGCCCTGCCGGTGCGCGAGGTCACGCTCGACATCCACTGCGTCACCCGCTGGTCGAAGCTGGACACCGCGTGGGAGGGCGCACAGATCGCCCACCTGGCAGAGACAGCTGCCGTCCAGCCGGAGGCGAGCCACGTGATCTTCCACTCGGAGTACGGCTACACCGCAAACGTCCCGCTGGAGATCGCCCTCCAGCCGGACGCGCTCGTTGCCTGGAGCTATGACGGCAAGCCGCTCGAGCCGGAGCACGGCTATCCCCTGCGTGCGCTGGTCCCGGGTCGCTACTTCTGGAAGAGCGCGAAGTGGCTCCGGGGCATCGAGTTCAGCATTGACGACCGACCCGGCTTCTGGGAGCGGAACGGCTACAACAACAACGCCGACCCGTGGCGCGAGGAACGCTACTCCGATGACTGAGCCGTACCAGCCGCCCTCGGTTCAGCCGGCCGAATACCCGTCGCCGCCCGCCGAATACCCGTCGCCGCCCGCGCCCGCGCCGCCCCCCGCGCCCGCGCCGCCAAGCGTTCCCACGTCCCGCCGGCTTTCTCCACTGTGGCAGACGATCGTCGTGTCCTTCGTCGGGCTGACCGTGTCCGGCGCGCTGGTCGTCCTGTCGCTCTTCAGCCGGAACCTGTTCGTCCCGCTCGTGCTGGCGGCCACGCTGATCGCGGTCGCCGTGGGCGTCTACGCCGCGATCCAGGGCTGGCGCGAGTCCCAACGGGCCGCCCGCCGTGGAGCGCAGGGCCGAGCGGTCGCGATCGCATTGTTGTCCGGTGCCATGCTCATCGTGGCCGCCGTCGCCGTCTCCGGCGCGATCTGGATCGTGCTCCTCTTCTTCCTCTAGATCCGCCTACCATTGCGGGGCGCGAGCCCCCATCGTCTAGAGGCCTAGGACGCCACCCTTTCAAGGTGGAGATCACCGGTTCGAATCCGGTTGGGGGCGCCAGCTCTCCCCGTCAGTCAGACGTGGTGGATCTCCATCCGCTCCCCGCACTCGGGGCAGTGGAGGAGGAGCAGCTTCGGGTCGTCGGGTGTGGGCCGCCAGGTGTAGACGTCGGCCTCGGTCACGATCTCGCCACAGGTCGGGCACTCCGCGCCTGACGCGAGCCAATCCGCGCGGGGCAGGGACTGGCGACCCACCGTGCGCCTAGGCCTGTGGCTCGGCCGGTGCGGGCGCGCCCTCGCCTGCGGCGGGTGCACCCTCCTCGCGTGGCGACGAGGCGGGCTCGGCGGGCACGACCTCGATGGCCGGCGCCTCGGAGACGGGACCGCCGGGGGGCTCCCATCCGGGCATGCGGGTTGGCGGCTCGGACAGCGCGGCGCGGGCGGCCGCCGCTTCCTCTGGGCTGGCCAGCAACGAGTAGCGCATCGCGTCGTAGCCCGGCCAATGACCGACGTCCCCGTCGCGGATCATGATCGAGCGACGAAGGTGGGTGAAGGTCACGTCCTGGACCGATCGGTCCAGGACCTCGTAGTCGCGGCCCGTGACCTCGCGCAGGGCGGCGGGCAGGGTCTCGACCAGGTAGGCCGGATCCGGGTTCACCGCAAAGGCCCGGTCCAGCGCCTCGACCACCTGCGCGTCGGGCAGGTCGCGGGGAAGGGGACGCGACACGTAGGCCATCCGGGAATCCCGGCTGGGACCCATCAGCGTGCGCCACAGGCTCCGAACCATCGGACGGCGATTGTAGCGATGCGGCCGGCCAGGTCCGACGGCGTCCAGCGGATGACGGCCCACCCATCGGTATACTTCCCGCCGCGTGAGACCGTCCGTCCACCCGCCCGGCAGGACCGACCCGCGCGGCTGATTGCCCCCAACGGAGGACCGTTCGATCACCACGCGCGTGCGCAAGGCGGTCGTGCCCGCCGCCGGCTATGGAACCCGCTTCCTGCCGGCCACCAAGGCCATCCCGAAGGAGATCCTGCCCCTCGTCGACCGGCCGGTGATCCTGTACGCGGTCGAGGAGGCCGTCGCTTCTGGCATTGAGCAGATCATCATCGTCGTCGGCTCCGGGACGAGCGTCATCGAGGAGCACTTCGACTCCCATCCCGCCCTCGAGCGATGGCTGGAGGACCGCGGCGACATCGAGCTCCTCCGCGCCGTCCGCCGCCAGTCGGAGATCGCGGCCATCGCCTACGTCCGACAGAAGGAACCACTCGGCCTCGGACACGCGGTGCTGATGGCCAAAGAGCTGGTCGGCGATGAGCCGTTCGCCGTCCTCCTTCCGGACGACGTCATGCTCAACCCGGGCGGCGCGCCAGTGACAGCGCAGCTGATCGAGGCCCACGCGGCCCACCGGGGGTCGGTCGTGGCCATCACCAAGGTCCCGCACGAGGAGGTGGGTCGGTACGGCATCGTGCGGACCCGGCGCGGCGAGGGGCGGCTGTGGGAGCTGGCCGATGTCGTGGAGAAGCCGTCGGTCGAGGACGCGCCCTCGGACCTGGGCGTCCTGGGCCGGTACGTGCTCAGCCCGCGGATCTTCGACAAGCTCGAGCACACGCCTGCGGGGGCAGGTGGCGAGATCCAGCTCACCGATGCCATCCGGGCGCTCATCGCCGACCAGCCGGTGTACGGGTACGAGTTCACTGGCCAGCGACATGATGCCGGCACCCGCCTGGGCTGGCTGGAGACCAACGTGGCCCTGGCCCTCGAGTCGGACCTGGCCGACGACTTCCGCGCCTACCTCCGCGGCCTCGACCTGCGAGACTAGCGCGCCATGACCTCTGATCCCGGCGTCCGGGTGATTGCCGGACGCTACCGGCTCATCGCGCCCGTGGGGGAGGGCGGGATGGCCACGGTCTGGCGGGCCAAGGACGAGCAGCTCGGGCGCGAGGTGGCGGTAAAGATCCTCCGCCCGCAGTTCGGCGCGGACCCCGGGTTCGCCGCCCGCTTCCGCAACGAGGCGCGCGCCGCGGGCGCGTTGTCCCACCCGAACGTCGTGCAGGTCTACGACTTCGGGACCGATGTCGACTCAGGCGACCAGTACATCGTCATGCAGCTGGTCGAGGGCGAGGACCTGGCCTCCATCCTCCGCGAGCGAGGCGCGCTCGAGGTCGACGAGGCGGTGTTGATCGGCGCATCGGTCGCCGACGCGCTCGACTCCGCCCACCGCCACGGGCTCATCCACCGCGACATCAAGCCGGGGAACATCCTCCTGACCCAGGGCGGCCGGACCCTGGTCGCCGACTTCGGCATCTCGCGCGCGGTCGCGGAGGCGTCGATGACGGTGACCGGCACCACCATCGGCTCGGTGCACTACTTCAGCCCGGAGCAGGCCGCTGGGGAGGAGGTCGGGCCGGCCTCGGACATCTATGCCCTGGGCATCGTCATCTACGAGATGCTCAGTGGACGCCGCCCGTTCGAGGGGGAGTCGGCGGCCGGAGTCGCCCTCAAGCGGCTGAACGAGCCTCCGCCGCCCCTGTCGACCGGGGTGCGCCCCATCCCGGCGCCGCTCGAGGCGGTCGTCATGCGGTCCCTCGCCCGCGATCCGACCCAGCGATACCCGGACGCCGCTGCCTTCTCTCACGCCCTCCGCAACTGGCGGAGCGAAGAGGAGACGGCGGCGATGGTCGCGCCGGTCGTGGCGGCGGCCGCGGTCGTGCCGCCACCACTTCCGCCGGAGCCCGTTCCGGAGACCGCAGCTCCGCCGCCGTACATCCCGCCGGGACCGCCGCCGAAGAAGAAGCGCCCGTGGTGGGTCTGGGCGCTCGCGATCTTGGCCGTGATCTTGCTCGGGGCGATGGGCTTCCTGGCCGCCCAGCTGCTGGGCGACGGGAACGCCGAGCCGAGCCCCAGCGCCGAGACGTTCGCCCTGCCCGACTGGGAAGGCGAGCCAATCACCCAGGTCCGGATCGAAGCCGACGACCTGGGCCTCGACCTGCGCGAGCGCCAGGAGAACGACGAAGACGTCCCGGAGGACTCGGTGATCCGCACCCAGCCTCCGGCCGGCGCCCAGGTCAGCGAGGGCGACGAGATCATCGTGTTCGTCAGCAGCGGCGGCGAGACGGTCGACGTGCCGCGCCTGGTCGGGCAGACCCGGGACGAGGCCAACGCGACCCTGGTCCAGGCCAACCTTGTCCTCGGCTCGGTGACCCAGGAGTTCTCCGATCAGCCGGAGGGCACGGTCATCCGTTCGAACCCGGCGGAGGGGACCACGGTGGAGGTTGGCGATCAGGTGGACATCGTCCTGTCCCGCGGTCCGGAGCCAACACCCACTCCGCAGCCCACCCCGCCGCCCACGCCGCCACCGACCCCCACCCC
>DASTEQ010000103.1:0-17348 GCA_035709505.1 Candidatus Limnocylindria bacterium | reverse complement strand
CCGGCGGCTACCCGGAACCGGGGGGCCGGACAGCGTGGAGGAGACTCGATGGACTTTCAGGCGCTCTTGATCGGCATCATCGCTATCGCCCTCGGGGCGGCGATGATGGTGCTGGGCTACCGCCTCGCCCTGATCCTCCTGCCCATCTGGGGATTCTTCGTCGGCTTCATCTTCGGCGCCCAGATGCTGCAGGAATTCTTCGGGGACGGCTTCCTGGCGACCACGACCAGCTGGGTGGTGGGTGTCATCCTCGGGCTGGTGTTCGCCGTCCTGTCGTACCTGTTCTGGTACGTCGCAGTGGTCATCCTGTTCGCATCGGTCGGCTACTGGCTCGGCTGGGGGTTCATGACCCTCCTCGGGTTCTCCGAGACCGGCCTGATCGCGGTTGGCATCGGTCTGCTGCTGGGGGCGGTCTTTGCCGTCGCGGCGTTTGTGACTGGGGTGCCGCTCGCGGCGCTGGTGGTCATCACCGCGGTCGCGGGGGCCCATGCGTTAATCGCCGGCATCCTCGTCCTGTTGGGACAAGTCGCCGTATCCGATCTCGGCGATGGTGTCGCGAGCGCGATCATCATGACCAACGCCGGCTGGTGGCTCTTGGCCCTTGGCCTGGCGGTGGTATCGATCATCGTCCAGCTCAAATCAGTCGGGGACTACGTGCTCGAGCCGCCCGCGGCTCGGATCTGACCACGTCCCCTCCGATACCGATGAAGGGCCCGGTCGACGAGACCGGGCCCTCTGGCTGAGCGGTCCCATCGGGCCAAACCGAACAGACGTTCATATCCGTTTGCTATCATCGGGCGGATGCCCTCGGACCGGATCGTCGTGCGCGGCGCGCGCGAGCACAACCTGCGGAACATCGACGTGGAGATGCCGCGCGACCGGCTGATCGTGATCACCGGGCTCTCCGGGTCGGGGAAGTCGAGCCTCGCATTCGACACGATCTACGCCGAGGGACAGCGCCGCTACGTCGAGTCGCTCTCCGCCTACGCCCGCCAGTTCCTCGGGCAGATGGAGAAGCCCGACGTCGACCAGATCGACGGGCTGTCGCCGGCGATCAGCATCGACCAGAAAGGGGCGAGCCGGAACCCCCGCTCCACGGTCGGCACGGTGACCGAGGTGTACGACTACCTCCGCCTCCTGTTCGCGCGCATCGGTCGGATGCATTGCCCGATCTGCGGCCGGGAGATCGAGCGGCAGACCGTGGAGCAGATCGTCGACCAGCTCTACGCCCTACCGGAGGGGACGCGGGTCCTCGTCCTGGCGCCGATCGTGAAGGATCGTAAGGGCGAGCACGAGAAGGTCCTCGCCGGGGCCCGGCAGGCAGGGTTTGCCCGCGTCCGGGTGAACGGGGAGATTCGCGACCTCGACGAAGACATCGCGCTGGACAAGAAGTTCCGGCACCGGATCGAGGTCGTCGTCGATCGCCTGGTGATTCGGCACGGGGCGTCGGGGACCGAGGAGGGGGAGCGGCCGGACGCGTCCCGGTTGGCGGACTCGATCGAGACGGCGCTGCGCCTGGCGGAGGGCACCGTCCTGGTGAACCTGCCGGACGAGGACAAGGACGGAACGGATCGCCTGTACTCCGAGCGCTACGCCTGCCCCGAGCACGGAGGATCATTCGAAGAACCGGCACCGCGCAACTTCTCCTTCAACTCCCCGCACGGGGCGTGCCCCGCCTGCACCGGCCTCGGGAGCCGGCTCGAGATCGATCCCGGGCTCGTCCTGCCGGACCCCAGCCGCTCGATCCGCGAGGGGGCCATCGTCCCCTGGCGGCGGATGGCGGTCACCGATTCGTGGTTCGCGAAGATCCTCGAAGCGGTGGCGAAGCAGTACCGATTCTCCACCGAACGGCCGGTCGGCGAGCTGAGCGAGCAGGCGCGCCGCATCCTGCTCCACGGCAATGGCGGGGAACGGGTGGTGGTCCGCTACCAATCACGGTCCGGCGCCACCCACGACTTCGCCACGACCTTCGAGGGCGTCATCCCGAACCTCGAGCGGCGCTACCGCGAGACCGGCTCCGAGGCGATGAAGGCCGAGATCGAGCGCTACATGACCACCCGGCCCTGCCCGACGTGCGGTGGCATGCGGCTGCGACCCGAATCGGTGGCGGTCACGGTCGGCGGCCGGAACATCATCGAGACGACCCAGCTGTCGGTGACCACCGCCCTCGAGTGGTACCGATCCCTTCCGAGCCGGTTGACCGACCGGGAGAACACGATCGCCCGCCAGGTCCTGAAGGAGATCCGTGCTCGGCTCGGGTTCCTCGTAGACGTCGGGCTCGACTACCTGACCCTCGACCGCACCTCCGGCACGCTGAGCGGGGGCGAAGCCCAGCGGATCCGGCTGGCGACCCAGATCGGGTCGAGCCTGATGGGGGTGCTGTACATCCTCGACGAGCCGTCCATCGGTCTGCATCAGCGCGACAACGCGCGGCTGATCGCCACCCTCGCTCGGCTGCGGGACCTGGGCAACACCCTGATCGTGGTCGAGCACGACGAGGAGACGATCCGGGCGGCAGACTGGGTGATCGACATCGGTCCGCGCGCCGGGGAGCACGGCGGACGGCTTATCCACTCCGGGCCGCTCGACGACCTGCTGCGCAACGAGCGGTCGATCACCGCGGACTACCTTCGGGGTGATCGCTCGATCCCGGTCCCGCGGCGGCGGCGGACGGGGAGCGGGTCCTGGCTGACGGTGCGGGGCGCGGCGGAGAACAACCTTCGCGGGATCGATGTCCGTTTCCCGCTTGGTCGGATGGTGGCCGTCACCGGGGTCAGTGGCTCGGGGAAGTCGAGCCTCGTGACCCAGATCCTGTATCCGGCCCTCGCCCAGCGGCTGCATGGGGCGCGCGAGCGCGCCGGCCGGCATGACGGCCTGGACGGGGCGGACCAGGTCGACAAGGTGATCGATATCGACCAGAGCCCGATCGGCCGGACGCCCCGCTCGAACCCGGCGACCTATACCGGGCTGTGGACGCCGCTCCGGGAGCTGCTGGCCGCCGTTCCCGAGGCGCGGCTGCGTGGCTACAAGCCGGGGCGGTTCAGCTTCAACGTCAAGGGCGGCCGCTGTGAGGCGTGCGAGGGGGCCGGGATCGTCCAGATCGAGATGCACTTCCTGCCCGACGTGTACGTGGCCTGCGAGGTGTGCAAGGGCCAGCGGTACAACCGCGAGACGCTCGAGATCCACTACAAGGGCAAGAACGTGGCCGAGATCCTCGAGATGACCGTGGACGAGGCGCTGGACTTCTTCGGGCCGATCCCCGCCATCCGGACCCGGCTCCAGACCCTCCAGGACGTGGGGATGGGATACATCCATCTTGGCCAGCCGGCCACGACCCTGTCCGGAGGGGAGGCGCAGCGGGTCAAGCTGGCGACCGAGCTGGCCCGGCGGGCGACCGGCCGGACGGCCTACATCCTCGACGAGCCGACCACCGGCCTCCACTTCGACGACGTTGCGCGGCTGCTTAAGGTCCTCGGCCGCCTGGCCGATGCGGGAAACACGGTCATCGTCATCGAGCACAACCTCGACGTCATCAAGACCGCCGACTGGGTCATCGACCTCGGTCCGGAAGGCGGCGACGCCGGCGGTGGCCTGGTGGCCGAGGGAACGCCCGAAGCGGTGGCAGATGACCCGACATCGTTCACCGGGCAATACCTCCGTCGCGTTCTGGGCCTGCCGGAGCAGCTCCGGCCCGCCCGCCGCCCGCGATCGCCCCGTCGACCAACGGCCGTCTCCGCTTGACGCCTCGATAAGATCGCTCCAAACACTTCGCACGAAGGGAGCCGGAGATGTCTGGAGCCGGAGTTGGCACCGCTGCGCTGGTGATCGTCGGCATCATCATCGTCGTGATCTCAATCCTCTCCGGGCAACCCATTCCACTGATCCTGGTCGGCGTCGGGGCGATCGCATTCGGGGCCCTGCTCGAAGCCTGGGTCCGGCGCGGCCGCTCCTGAGCGATGCCGACCCGCGACGAGGCCCTGGCGCTCCTCCACGAATGGAACGAGAACCCGTCGCTGCGCAAGCACGGGATTCTGGTCGAGGCCGGAGTGCGCGGGTACGCGACCGATGACGGGCTCGATCCCGAGACGGTGGAGCGGTGGGGGATCGCCGGGCTGCTCCACGACCTGGATTACGAGCGCTTCCCTGATGCCGCGACCCACGGGGCGATCGGGGCGGACGAGCTCGTCCGGCGGGGATACCCGGAAGACGTCGTCCACGCCGTCCGGTCCCACAACGACATGCTCGGCATCCCCCGCACGAGCCGATTGGACCATCTCGTGTACGCCTGTGACGAGCTGGCCGGGTTCCTGGTCGCGGTCGCGCTCATGCGGCCGAGCCGCAAGCTCGCGGACGTGGAGCCAGCCAACGTTCGGAAGCGGATGAAGGACAAGGCCTTCGCCCGCGCCGTGCCGCGGGAGATGCTGCTTGCCGGCGCTGACGAGATCGGCCTGGAGTTCGACGCCCACGTTACGAACATGGTCCGCTACCTCGACACGGTCGCCGCCGAGGTCGGCCTGTAGGCGACAACCGGGTGTGGGGCGCGATGTCCCATGAGCTCCTCGATGAACGGCGAGGGGCGCTCCGGATCGAAGGCGAGGACCAGCCGCTCCCGGGCGCGCGTGACCGCCACGTAGGCGAGCCGGCGTTCCTCCTCGAGGGCGCGAGCCGGGTCGAGGGCATCGTCCAGGGCGCGCTTGTTCGGGAACCGATCCAGCTCCATCCCGAGGACGACGACGAGCGGCCATTCCCGCCCCTTCGCACCGTGGACGGTCGTGACCTCGATCGGGGCGTCCGGGTCGCGGAGGGACGCCAGGCGGCGCCGCGCCTCCGCGAATGCCGCCAGGTACCGGTCCACCCGGTGGTGCCCGACCGCCCACCCGATGGCTGCGTCCAGTGCCGCGTGCGCCCCTTCGCCAAGCGCGTCCGAGGGATCCGCGCGACGCCATCCACGCTCCGATCGGGCGCGGACGAGGACGGGCAATGGCGGCTGCGCCGGATCAATCGACTGGAGGTCGCCCAGGAGCGCCGTCACTTCCTCGGACTCCAGCGGTGCGCGCACCGGGGTGGCGTGCGGAATGCCTTCCCGGAGCAACGCGACGAGGAGCGGCCCGAGCTCCGAGCGGGTGCGAGCGAGGACTGCCACCCGGCCGAATGTCGCGGCCCAGCCGGGCAGGGCATCTGCCAGGCCGTCAGCCGCGTCGGGACCACGCAGCGTCCAGATCACGATTGGCGATGACCGGCCACTAGCGTCCGCCGCCGGCCGCGGGGCGGCGCGCAGGCGCTTGGGGACACGTTCGAGGTTGGTCGCGATGAGCCGATCGGCGGCCGCCACGATGGCCGGCGGACATCGGTAATTCGTCTCGAGGACGATGCGAACCGCGTCCGGATACCGCTCCGGGAACTGGAGGATGCGACGGACGTCTGCCAGGCGCCAGGCATAGATCGTCTGGTCGTCGTCCCCCACGACGAAGAGGTTGCGCTCCGGCTCGGCGAGGAGCGCGACGAGCTCAACCTGGGTGCCGTCCACGTCCTGGTACTCGTCAACGAGGACGTGGCTGAACCGTGCCTGCCACAGCCGGCGGCGGGCGGGGTCGTCGCGGAGGGCGGCGAGTGCTCCGGCCAGCAGCCCGTCGAAGTCCGTCAGGCCGCGGAGCACCAGCAGGTCGCGATAGGCGGCCACGACCTCATCCAGCGGCTTCGTCGGCGTCGACCCTTCCAGGATGGCCGCGGAGACCACGGCATCCAGCTCCTCGGCCGGAGGCAGGTCGTCCCCGGAGGCCATTCCGGACAGCACCCGCCGGCGTGCCTGGCGGAGCAGCGGAAGGCGGTCGCCGACCAGGCGCGGCGGGCTCGGGCCGGCGAGCGTGATCTGCCGGGCCAGGGCGTGCAGAGTGCGCACCTCCGGACCGTCGCGTCCCGGACGCAGCCCCAGGCGAGCGGTGATGCGGTCCGCCAGCTCCGTGGCCGCATCGCGGTTGAAGGTCACGACCAGGATCCGTGTCGCGGGCACGCCGGAGTCGATGAGCACCCCGACTCGCGCGACGAGCGTCGCGGTCTTGCCACTGCCGGCGGGCGCGATGAGCTGGGCCGGTCCCGGCCCGAGGGTCGCAGCCTGGCGCTGACGCTCGTCGAGGCCGGCCAGGATCTCCCCCAACCGTGGATTCATGGCCGAGAGGCTGGCCGGCAGCCCTTACCGGCCGCTGACCGGCGCATTCGGGCGCTGCCGGTGGCCAGCCGCTATCCTTCCGCCGCTTGTTCGCTGGAGGGTGTGCCGCGCCTTGATCGGCCGCTGATGTTCCGACTCACAGGGGATCGCGCCCAGGCGCGGCCTTCGGCGCGCACGCGCCGGCTCCAGGCGGCCGTGGCCCGCGAGGAGCGCCTCCGCCGGAAGGGCATCGACACCGGATCGTGGCGCGAGGAGCTGACGGCCGCCCGGGACGCGTCCGTCCTCGCCGACGAGCGGCGCGGATCGGAACCGGCGGGTGGGACCGTTCCGCTTCGCCGAGTCCTTGGTGCCGGCGTGCTGCTCCTCGTCGGAGGTCTGCTCATCGGCGTGGTGCTCCTGTGGCAACGGGTCGATGCCTTCAACCGCGCGGTCAGCACCGCCCCGAGCCTGTCCACCGCGTTGCTCGGTCCCCTCGGCAGCGGACCGCCGGTCAACATCGCGTTCCTCGGCTACGCCGGCCGCGAGGGTCACGGCGGCCGGTACCTCGCCGACTCCTTGAACATCCTGTCGATCGACCCCTCCACCAACGCGACGACGATGATCGCCATTCCGCGCGACCTGTGGGTCGAGGGCCACGCCCTGTTCCCGGAGAACGCGAAGGTGAACGAGGCCTTCGCGGTCGGCTGGGACGTCGGCGGGGTCCACGAGGCCGGCCGCGCCCAGGCCGATGTCCTCGAGCACGTGACAGGGCTCACCATCGACCACTGGATCGCGCTTGACTTCGACGGCCTCGCCGGGGTCGTCGATGCGGTCGGCGGCATCACGGTCGACAACCCGCGTGCCTTCGCCTACACCCTGAACGAGGTCAACTACTTCAACCGGTTCTTCGACGGCGGGGAGTTCCCGGCCGGCCGGCTCGAGCTCGATGGGGCAAACGCCCTTGCCTATGCCCGTGCCCGGTACACCTCGGATCCGGCGGAAGTGGGGGACTTCGCCCGATCCATCCGCCAGCAGCGGGTGCTCGCCGGCCTCCGGGCCAGGCTCGGGGATGGCCTGCCCGGGTCCATCGGACCGGGGCTTGCGCTGATGGATGTCCTGTCCACCCATCTCGCCACCGACCTGTCGGCGATCGACCTGGCGCTCCTGAGCGGGCATCTCTCGGCGGACCGTCGAGTCGAGCTCACCGAGGGCGTGATCCTCCAGGCGACGACCACGACCGATGGGCGCTACGTGCTCGTGGTCATCGGTCGGTCGGTCGGGTCGGACTACGCGCCACTCCACGCCTACCTGGCAGCCAAGCTGGCTGAACCGATGCCCACGCCCGTCCCCAGCCCGACCGGTCTCAGCGGGAGCCCCTGACCCCGGCCATCGGTCGCCCTACCATTAGTCGGTGGCTGCCTCTCCCTCGCCGTCGGCCCACGTCCGGGCCATCCTGCGGCACCTTCCCAGCGCGCCCGGCGTGTACCTGTTCCGCGCCGCCGACCGGCGCGTGCTCTACGTGGGCAAGGCCAACTCGCTGCGCGGCCGAGTCCGGAACCACTTCGGTGCCGGCGGCCAGCTCGAGGCCCGTCACTCGAAGATGGTGGCCGACACCGCGGACATCGAGTACATCGTCACCGACACCATCGGCGAGGCCTACATCCTCGAGGGCAACCTCATCAAGGAGCATCGGCCTCGCTTCAACATCCGCCTGAAGGACGACAAGAGCTATCCGTTCGTCCGGATCACGATGGCCGAGGACTTCCCTCGGATCGTCCGGACCCGCAAGCTGGTCCGCGACGGGAGCCGGTACTTCGGCCCGTATGCGTCGGCGTCATCTGTCGACGAGACGCTTCGCCTGCTGAGCAAGATCTTCCCGTTCCGGACGTGCGACCTCGACATTCCGGCGGGCACCCGCGTCCTCGAGCGCCCGTGCCTGCTCTATCACATCAAGCGCTGCCAGGGCCCCTGCATCGGGGCGGTCGAGACCGATGCCTACCGGTCCACCATCACCCAGGTCGTCGACTTCCTCGAGGGCCGACAGGAGGGCATCGCCGACCAGCTCCGAGGCGAGATGGAGACGCACTCGGACGCCCTGCGCTATGAAGCGGCGGCGGTGGCCCGCGACAAGCTCAAGGCCGTGGAGTGGACGATCGAGCAACAGAAGCTCGCGGCCTTCAGCCGGGAGGAGCACGACGTCATCGGTCTCGCGCGTGACCGGAACGAGGCCTGCTTCCAGGTCTTCGTTATCCGCAATGGAAAGATGATCGGGCGAGAGCACTTCATCGCCGAGGGGGCCGGCGACCAGGGCGACGAGGAGGTGCTCGCATCGTTCCTGCAGCAGTACTACGCCGCCGCCGAGCGGCCGCCACGCTCGATCCTGGTTCCGCTCGTGCCCGCGGACGCCGAGACCCTGGGCGCCGTCCTGGGCCGGCTCCGAGGGAGCGGCGTGCGGCTCCACGTTCCGGCCCGAGGCGCCAAGCGACGGCTGGTGGCGCTCGCGGCGGAGAACGCGGCGGAAGCCCTGGCCAAGGATCGGGCCGAGTGGCTCGCGGACCGCGGGGCGCGAGCCGAAGCGCTCGTCGGGCTCGCGCGTGCCCTGGACCTCGCCGAGCCGCCGCACCGGATCGAGTGCTACGACATGAGCAACATCCAGGGCACGAGCGCGGTCGGGAGCATGGTGGTGTTCACCGACGGCGCGCCGGACAACCGCCAGTACCGCCGCTTCCGGATTCGCAGCGGCGACACGCCCGACGACTTCCGGATGATGGCCGAGGTCCTCCGCCGCCGGTTCGGTCGGGCCGCCCGCCTGCGCCGGGAGACCGGCGCGGTGGAGCCGTCATCGGTCGGCGTTGACGAGGACGCAGTGGACGGCGAGGAGTGGGCGCTGCCCGACCTCGTGATCGTCGACGGGGGGAAGGGTCAGCTGTCGGCCGCGACGCGGGTCCTGAAGGACCTCGGCCTCGATCAGCTGTCGGTCGCGGGGCTCGCCAAGCGGTTCGAGGAGCTGTTCGTGCCAGGCCGCTCGGACCCGATCATCCTGCCGTCCAAGGCGCCGGAGCTGTACCTGGTCCAGCGCATTCGCGACGAGGCGCATCGGTTCGCGATCACCTATCACCGCCAGGTCCGCGGTCGGAGCGCGCTGGGGAGCCTGTTCGACGACGTTCCCGGCATAGGCCCCGCCCGGCGAGCAGCCCTGCTTCGCCGCTTTGGCAGCGTCCGTGCCCTTCGGGACGCCTCGGTCGAGGAGATCGCCGCTGCCCCTCTGATGAGCGTCCAGCTCGCCGAGCGCGTGAAGAGCGCGCTGGCTCGCGAGGGCCGGCTGGCCTAGGCGTCCTTGCCCGCCCCTGCGGGCCGCCCCTATACTTCCCCGCGGCCGCCGAATGGCGGCGTGTTTGTTGTCTGAGGGCCGGAGGACACTCCACCGAGCATGACCTGGCGCCGTATCGCCCCATGGGTGATCCTCGCGATCACCCTGTTGGCCCTCTACATCGACATTCCGCGCAAGACCACCGGGGCGACCTTCCTCCCACTCCCCGACAGCATTCGGACCGTCCTCGGCCTCGACCTGCAGGGCGGGATCAGCGTCACGCTCGAGGTCCAGGCGGTCAGTGGCGAGGAGCCGGACCCGCAGCGGGTGGAGCTGGCACGAACGATCATCGAGCGCCGCGTGTCGGGGATCGGAGTCACCGAGCCCCAGGTCCGGACCGAGATCGGCGCCAACGGTCAGGCTCGCATCGTGGTCGAGGTGCCCGGGGTCAGCGATCGGAACCAGGTGCTCGACCTCGTCGGCTCGACTGGGCAGTTGTTCTTCATCGACTCGGGCGGCGCGGAGCTCCAGGAAGGACAGAGCATCATCGACCTCGTCGCGGACGGGACGGTGCGCATCCTGTTCGACGGGGGTGAGATCCAGGAGGGGAGCGTCGTTCCCGACACCAGCCAGACCGGGCAGCTTGGCGTCAGCTTCACGATCTCGCCGGAGGCGGAGGCGCTCTGGTGTGACTACACGACCGCCCACGTCAACGCGTACGGCCCGATCGCCCTCGACGGCGAGATCATCACCAGCCCGCTCATTCAGCAACCGATCTGCGGCGGCCGGACGATCATCACCGTCGGGCCGCCCGGAACCGAGACATCGGTATCGCAGACCACGCTCTATAACCAGCTCCGGTTCGGCGCCCTCCCCGTCTCCCTCCGGGTCCAGGAGGTCACCGCCATCCAGCCCACGCTGGGACGCGACTTCCTGACCCAGGCGCTCATTGCCGGGGTGGTGGGGCTCGCCCTCGTCCTGTTCTTCATGATCGCGAACTACCGCCTGCCCGGCGTGCTGGCCGCCCTCGCCCTGCTCTTCTACACGCTGGTCGTCTACGCGATCTTCCGGATCGTCCCGGTCACCCTGACCCTCGCCGGGGTTGCGGCATTCATTCTCAGCATCGGCATGGCGGTGGACGCCAACATCCTCATCTTCGAGCGGATGAAGGAAGAGATCCGCGCCGGGAAGACGCTCGGGCCGGCCATCGAGGCCGGCTTCAATCGCGCCTGGTCGAGCATCCTCGACTCGAACGTGAGCTCACTCCTCGTCGCCGGCTGGCTGTTCTGGCAGGGAACGAGCGTGATCAGGGGCTTTGCCCTCGTGCTGGCCATCGGTGTCCTGGTCTCGATGTTCAGTGCCGTGGTCGTGACCCGAACCCTGCTCCGGATGGTGATCCATCGCGAGTGGGGACGCCGGATCGAGCTCTATCACGTGGAGCGCTGACCGATGTACGACATCGTCGGCAAGCGGCGCTGGTACTACCTCTTCAGCGCGTTGATCACGGTCCCCGGGTTGATCTTCATCGCCCTCGGCGGCCTGAAGCCGTCCATCGACTTCACGGGCGGCACGGTCTGGCAGGTCCGGTTCACCGATGATCCGTCCCCGGCGGAGGTCCAGGCCGCGCTGGTCGCGCTCGACCACCCAGAGGCCGTCGTCGAAGCGGTCGATGGCGGGTTCCTGGAGATCCGCCTGGAACCGATCGAGTTCCCGATCGTCGGTGGGATCCCAACTCCCGCTCCCACGTCGTCACCGTCCCTGACCCCGGGCCCGACCGAATCACCTGCTGCCACCCCCGCACCGAGCGGAGGCGTTTCCGAGTCCCCGAGCCCGACTCCCACCCCGAGCCCGACTCCCACCCCGAGCCCGACACCCAGCCCGACGCCGACCCCGGAGCCCACGCCACCTCCACCGCCGACCATCGAAGGGACGCCGATCGAGGAGCTCGTGCAGGGGCTGGAGGCGGAGTTCGGATTCTCGGAGACCCGCTCACTGGACACGGTCGGGGCGATCATCGGCTCCGAGCTCATCCGGAGCTCGATCATCATCCTTGCCGTCGGCGAGGCGTTCATCCTTCTGTACCTGTGGTACCGGTTCCGGAGCATCCGGTTCGGAACGGCGGCGATCATCGCCCTCGTGCACGACGTGATCGTGGTCGTGGGTGCGTTCGCGATCCTCGGCTTCTTCTTCGGGGTCGAGTTCGACGCCTTGTTCGTGACCGCGCTGCTCACCGTCATCGGCTTCTCGGTGCACGACTCGATCGTCGTCTTCGACCGGATCCGGGAGAACCGCCTTCGCCACGCGGGGGAGTCCTTCGGCGCGATCGTCAACCACTCGATCCTCCAGACCATGGGCCGGTCGATCAACACCTCGCTGACCGTCATCGCGACTACGGCCGCCCTGCTCCTCCTCGGGCCGGTGACGATCCAGACGTTCACGCTCGCCCTGCTGATCGGGATCGTGAGCGGGACCTACTCCTCGATCTTCAACGCGAGTCAGATCCTCGTCACCTGGGACGAATGGGCCGCCAAACGCAAGGCACGGCGGTCCGCCCGCTGACCGGAGCCTCGTGCGTGCCGGTGGGCTAAGTCGGGCGACAGCGGGCCCCTCTACCATGGCCGGGCATGATCCGGCCCCGATTCGACTGGCTTCTCCCGGCTCCCCTTGACCGTCTCCCCACCCTGACCGGGTTCGGCGCCCCGGTCGCCACCCTGCTCGTCCGCCGCGGGATCCAGACCGATGCCGAGGCCGCGCGCTTCCTGAACGCCGGCGCGACCGACCTCCCTTCGCTTGACCAAATGACCGATGCCGAAGCGGCCATCGACCGCATCGAGCGGGCCGTGGTCGAGGGCGAATCGATTGCCATCTGGGGCGACTACGACGCCGACGGGATGACCGCGGTCGCGATCTTCGTGCTCGCTCTGCGCCACCTCGGTGTCGAGCCGATCCGCTACGTGCCCTCCCGCCTGGCGGAAGGCTATGGCCTATCGGTCGAGGGGCTCCGATCGTTGGCAGGACGAGGCGTTCGGCTGGTCGTCACCTGCGACTGCGGCGTGGGCAATGCGGCCGAGGTGGCGGTGGCGAGAGAGCTGGGGATGGACGTCGTCGTGACCGACCACCACGTTCCGCAAGGCATCCTGCCCGCGGCGGTGGCGGTCGTGGATCCGCATCGGGCAGATTGCGCCTACCCGAACCGGGATCTCACCGGGGCCGGCCTGGCGTACCGGCTCGCGACCGCGCTGCTCGCACGACGCGGCCTCGAGGCGCCCGACCTCGCGGCCCTGGCGGCGATCGGGGCCATCGCCGACGTGGCTCCCATGACCGGGGAGAGCCGGGCCATCGTCCGGATGGGGCTCGCCGAGCTGGCCGCGACCACCCACCCCGGACTCCGCGGCCTCGTGGCGCGGGGAGCGGACGACCCGGCGCGGCCGACGGCACGGGACGTGGGGTTCGGCATCGTCCCGCGGCTGAACGCCGCCGGCCGCATCGCCGACGCGGAGCTTGCCCTCGACTTGCTCGTCGCCACCGACCCCGCGCACGCCGAGTCGCTGCTCGCCGAGCTCGAGGCGGTTCATGAGCGTCGGCGGGAGCTGACGACGGTCGCCATCGAGGGCGCTCGCGGCTTGGCGGCCGACCTGACGGGAAGCGGGCCACTGGCTCTGCGCGACGACGCGTGGCCGGCCGGCCTGCTCGGGCTGGTGGCCGGTCGCCTCTCCGACGAGCTCGCCCGACCGGTGGCGGCCGCAACGCTGGTCGAGTCTGAGGTTCGCGGATCGATCCGCGCCCCGGCCGATTTCGACGTCGCGGTCGCCCTCGAAGCGGTGGGGGAGCACCTCGCCAAGCGGGGAGGGCACGCGGCGGCCGGGGGGTTCAGCATGGCGGCCGATCGCTGGGATGGATTCGCCACCGCGTTCGGCGCGCTGCCCAGGCCCCTGCCAGCAGGTCTGATGGAAGCGCCGCTGGCCGCTGACGCGCTGCCCGTCGACCTGGTCCTGCCGGCCCGCTACCTCGGGTGGTCGCTGCTCTCCGAGATCGGCAGCCTCGCCCCGTACGGGGCGGGCAATGCCGAGCCCGTCCTGGCCGTTACCGGCCTCATCGTCGGCGACGCGCGACGGGTCGGAGTCGGCGCTGGCCATCTCTCGATGCGAATGCGGAAAGGCCTCGAGACGATCGACGCCATCGCGTTCGGCGTGGCCGCGGACCGCGAAACGCCGGAGCCGGGCCTGGCGCTCGACCTGGTCGGGACCCTCGAGTCGCGGACCCTGGACGGCGAGCCGAGGCTCCAGCTCCGGGTTATCGACTACGCGACCGCAGACGCATCACCCTTGGCCTCCCGGCGTCGCGAGGTGCGGGTACCACTCGAGCCCGTCGCGGTTCCCGGATGAGCAGCAGCCCCACGGCGCTCGAGCGGTTGCGCGAACGGCGTGCGGCGCTCGGTGCGCCGCTGTGCCTGGGCATCGACCCGAGACCCGGAGCGCTGCCGGATGGTCTCGCTCCCGACGCCGGGGGCGTCGAGTCGTTTGCCCGCGGCCTGGTCGAAGCGGCGGCGGACCTCGTCGTCGCCGTCAAGCTGAACACGGCCTACTTCGAGGCGCTCGGCGCCCCCGGCTGGGCGGCCCTCGAACGCGTGCGGACCGCGATCCCCCGCGGGCCGATCGTCATTCTTGACGCGAAGCGGGGAGACATCGGTCCATCCGCCGAGCGCTACGCGGACGCCCTGTTCGGCCAGCTGGATGCCGACGCGGTGACCCTTCAGCCGTATCTCGGCGAGGACGCCGTCGAGCCGTTCCTGGCGTTCCCGGGTCGGATCGTGTACCTGCTGGCCCGGACCTCGAACCCGAGCGCCGGACGGCTCCAAGACCTCCTCGTCGACGGCGTTCCCCTCTCCACCGCGGTCGCTCGCTGGGCCGCCGAGCGATGGACCGATGGACGGGTCGGGCTGGTGGTCGGCGCCACCGATCCGGCGGAGCTGCGCCGGCTGCGGGCCGAGGTTCCCTCCCTCGGGTTCCTCGTGCCGGGCGTCGGCGCCCAGGGGGGCGACCTCGTTGCCGCGGTCGAGTGCTGCGACGGGACCCTCGCGCCCGGGCTGGTCAATGTTTCGCGCGGGATTGCCGAGGCGGCGACGGGCCCGGACTGGCCGTCCGCGGCGGCGGCGGCCGCCAGGAGCTGGCTGGACGGCCTCCGAAAGGCGGGTGCTACACTCGGCGCCACCAGCTGAGGAGAGTCGGCCGCAAGATGCCAACGATCGGAGCCCCCGAGCTCATCATCGTCCTGGTGATCGTGCTCATCCTCTTCGGACCTGGTCGGCTGCCGGACATCGGCAACGCGATCGGCAAGGGGATTCGCGAGTTCCGGAAGGCGTCCTCCGAGATCGAGGACTCGATCCGGGGCGAGGCGAAGCCCTCCGACACCACCACGCCGAAGAGCTGAACCCGGCCGCCCGTCGGCGCGCCTGCCGCCTGAGCCCATGAGCGAGGACGGCTCGACCATGACCATGGTCGAGCACCTCGAGGAGCTGCGGCGGCGCCTGATGGTGGTGATCGCGGCCATCGCCATCGGCGGGGTGGTGGGGTTCATCGTCTCCGAGACGGTCCTCAACATCCTTCGACAGCCCCTGCCGGAGGGCTTCGACACCCTCTTCTTCACAAGCCCGGCCGGGGCCTTTGTGGCCCGACTGAAGATCGCGGGCTTCGTCGGGGTCGCGCTGGCGATGCCCGTGATCATGTACGAGCTCTACAAGTTCGTGACTCCCGGGCTCATGCCGGGCGAGCGCCGCATGCTCTGGCCGTTCCTGCTGGTCGGAGTCCTGCTTTTCGCCCTCGGGGTGGTGATCGGGTATCTCATCCTGCCGTTGGCCCTCACGTTCCTGTTCGGGTTCGCGGGGGAGGGGATCGAGCCGTTTCCGATCCTCGAGGAATACATCGGGTTCGTCACCACCCTGCTCATCGTCTTTGGGCTCATGCTCCAGTTCCCGGTCGTGATCTTCGTGCTCGCCAGGCTGGGAATCGTGACGCCCCAATGGCTCGCGTCTCGCCGACGATGGGCCATCCTGATCATCGCCGTGGTGTCAGCGGTCGCCACGCCCGGCGGGGACCCGTTCTCGATGGTTGTCCTGGCCCTGCTCATGTATGGCCTCTTCGAAGCGACCCTGGTCGTCGTCCGAACCCTGCGGCCGCGCTCGAGCGGGTCCCCGACCGATGACAACCGATGAGCGTCTGACCGTCCTCCTGCTGACCGATCCGGGCATGAGCGGGCACGCCTGGCCGGGCCACCCGGAGCGGCCGGAGCGGATCGCGCCGGTCGTGGCAGGGACCGCGGAGGCGGCCCTGGCAGCCGGTGCCGAGCTCGTCCGGCGGACGGCGGACCCGGCGCCTTTGGAGCTCCTCGCATCCGTGCACGACCCGCAGTACGTCGGCTGGCTGGCCGCCGGAGTCCAGGGGAGTGGTGGCTGGTTCGATGCCGACACGTACCTCGTCCGAGCGTCGCCCCGAGCCGCCATGCTCGCGGCGGGGCTAGCGGTGGCCGCCGCCCTGGCGGCCGCGCGTGGCGAGGCGGCGGTTGCCTTCGCTGCGATCCGGCCACCGGGCCATCACGCCGGCAGCGAAGGCGGGAAGGGCTTCTGCATCCTGAACAACGTCGCGGTGGCCGTGGCCGCGCTTCGCGCCGCGCGCGCCGCCGAGCGGGTTGCGGTGCTCGATTGGGACGTCCACCACGGCGACGGGTCCGAAGCGCTGTTCGCGGACGACCAGGACGTCTTCTACGCGTCGACGCACCAGTACCCGTGGTATCCGGGGACCGGTTCCTCGTTCGACCAGGGCGAAACGCTGCTCAACGTCCCCCTGGCGGCCGGGAGCGGAGACGATGAGTTCATCGCCGCCTGGCAAGAGACGATCCTGCCCCGCATCGGAGCCTTCGCCCCCGATGCCATCCTGGTCTCCGCGGGCTACGACGCGCACCGCAGTGACCCGCTGGCCGGGCTGGAGGTCACCGAGCGCGGTTACGGGGAGGTCGCCCGTGCGGTAGGGCGGGTGGCACGCGAGGCGGACCTGGGCGGTGTGGCTGCTGCTCTCGAGGGCGGCTATGACCTCGACGCGCTGCGGGCCTCGTCCGCGGCCACGGTCACCGGCTTGCTCAGCGGGTTGGCTCGTCCGCCGAACGGGGAGCGCGGGAACTGAAGGCTATACTCGGAACGGTGTCGTCCCGACGGGCCTCCGTGGCTCCCGCAGATCGCCCGACGCGGCGCTCTCGGCCGCGCCGGCCGTCATCCGTGCCCGCCACCGAGCGCGCGTCACGCACGAAGCCCGCTCCGGATCGAGCGACGCTTGCCGTCGAGATCGTGACCTTTGGATTCAAGTACGGGCTGCCGCCAAAGGTTGACCTCGTGTTCGACGTCCGATTCCTGACCAACCCGTTCTGGGTCCCGGACCTCCAGCCGCTGTCGGGGCTGTCGGCCGAGGTCCGGAAGTACGTGCTCGAGCAACCGCAGGCAGGTCGGTTCCTCGACCTCGTCGTGCAGCTCCTCGAGCTCACGGTTCCGGCCTACCGCGAAGCGGGACGAGACCGCCTGATCGTGGCCCTCGGCTGCACTGGGGGTTACCACCGCTCGATCGCCCTGGCCGAGGAGCTGGCCGGTCGCCTCGGCGCCCTCGAGGGTGCATCGGTATCGGTCATCCATCGGGAGCTGCGGCGATGACGGGACCGCGCCTGCCGCGCTGGCTCTATCCCGGCATGCACATCAAGCGCTGGCTGGGCGCGGTCCTGGTCGGCCTGACGATCCTGGCCATCGGCGCGGCGATTCTGGTCATCGAGATCTACCGCCAGGCGATCATCGAGTTTCCCGAGATCGCCGCCCTGCTCGGCGCGGAGCTGGAGCGCGAGATTCGGGCCGCGATC
>DASTEQ010000102.1:0-2501 GCA_035709505.1 Candidatus Limnocylindria bacterium | reverse complement strand
AGTGGATCGGCACGGTTCCGGCGCGCCAGGCGTCCACGATCGGGTCGAGGATCTCCCACGCCCGGACCACCTCGTCGTCGCGAGTGAACAGGGTCGAGTCGCCGATCATGCAGTCGAGGAGGAGGGTCTCGTAGGCGTCCGGCGAGTCAACGGCGAACGACGACCCATAGCGGAAGTCCATGTTCACGCTCCGGATGTTCAGCCCCGGGCCGGGCACCTTGGCCCCGAAGCGGAGGAGGATCCCCTCGTCGGGCTGGATCCGGATGGCGAGCACGTTGGGGTCCATCTCCGGCGCCCCGGCTCGACCGAACAGGGCGAGCGGCGCCCGGCGGAACTGGACCGCGATCTCGGTTACGCGCGACGGAAGCGCCTTGCCGGTTCGGATGTAGAACGGGACGCCGGCCCACCGCCACGAGTCGATCCCGAGTTTCAGCGCGACGAAGGTCTCGGTCTCCGAGTCGGGCGCGACCTCCGGCTCGTCGCGGTAGGCAGGGACCTTCTCGCCCGCGACCCAGCCGCTGATGTACTGGCCTCGCACCGTGTTGTGGGAGATGTCCTCGGGCGTCATCGGTCTCACCGCTCTGAGGACCTTCAGCTTCTCGTCGCGGAGGTCGTTCGGGGCGAACTCGACCGGCGGCTCCATGGCAAACACGGCGAGGAGCTGGAGGACGTGGTTCTGGACGATGTCGCGCAGGGCACCGGTCTGGTCGTAGAACTCGCCGCGACCTTCGAGGCCGACCGTCTCGGCGACCGTGATCTGGACCGAGTCGATGTAGCGCCGGTTCCAGATCGGCTCGAACAGGCCGTTCCCGAACCGGAAGACGGCGAGGTTCTGGACCGTCTCCTTGCCGAGGTAGTGGTCGATCCGGTAGATCTGCTCCTCGGCGAACACCTCGCGCAGCTCGCGGTTCAGCGTCTCGGCCGAGGCCACGTCCGACCCGAACGGTTTCTCGACGACGACCCGCGTCCAGCCCTGGCGGCCGCTCGTCCGCTCGCTGCTCCCGGCCAGGCCGGCCGTGCCGAGGTCGGTGACCGCGGCTGGCACCAGCGAGGGCTGGATGGCGAGGTAGAAGATCCGGTTACCGGCCGTTCCCCGGTCGCGATCGATCCGGTCGAGGCGGCCGGCGAGCTCGGCCCAGGCCTTCGGGTCGTCGACGTCGCCCTGCTGGTACTCGATTCGCGACGCGAACGATGACCACACCGTCTCGGACAGCGGACGGTTCCGGCTGAACTGCTCGATCCCCTCGCGGAGGTGGTCGTGGAACTCCTCGTTCGACATCGGCCGGCGGGCGAAGCCGACCATCGTGAACTCCGGCGGCAGGAACCCCGCGAGGGCGAGGTTGTAGATCGCCGGCGCGAGCTTGCGGCGGGTGAGGTCGCCGGTGGCGCCGCAGATGACCATCGTGCACGGCTCGGGCATCCGCTCCTGGCGGAGGCCCTGGCGGAGGGGGTTGACCGATGTCGGCGGGCGGGCCGTCTCGGTGGTGGTCATCGGCTCCGAAGTGGTCATCGGCTCAGCCCGATCCATCCGACGCTTCCGTCGACTTCACCGCATGGCCGCCGAATTCGTTGCGGAGGGCGGCCAGGACGCGGTCGGTGAAGCTGTCCGGGGAGCGCCGGCTGCGGAGCCGCTGGATGAGGGCGAGGGTGATGATCGGGGCCGGGACGTCGTGCTCGAAGGCTTCGGCCACCGTCCAGCGGCCCTCCCCCGAATCCGCCACCCAGCCGGCGATGCCTTCGAGGTCATTGCCTTCCTTCTCGAAGGCGTTGCCAGCCAGCTCGAGCAGCCACGACCGAACCACGCTGCCGTGGTTCCACAGACGGGCGATGGCAGTGAGGTCGAGGTCGTAATCGGAGGCGTGGAGGATGTCGAACCCCTCCCCGTAGGCCTCCATCAGCCCGTACTCGATCCCGTTGTGGACCATCTTCACGTAGTGCCCCGCCCCCGCCGGCCCGCAGTAGAGGTAGCCGTCGGGCGGGGCGAGGGTGGCGATCGCCGGCTCAAGCCGCTCGAAGACTGCCCGGTCACCGCCGACCATGGCGCAGAAGCCGACCTGCAGACCCCACACCCCGCCGGACACGCCCATGTCCAGGAAGCCGAGGCCGCGGTCCGCCAGCTCGGTGGCGCGGCGAGCGCTGTCGCGGAAGTTGGCATTGCCGGTGTCGACGATCACGTCTCCCTCGGCGAGCAGGCGGGCAAGCTGGTCGATCAGGCCCTGGGTCGTTTCCCCGGCGGGCAGGCTGAGCCAGACATGTCGGGGAGCGGCCAGGGCTGCGACGAGATCCGGCAAGGTGGTGACCGCGGTGACCTGCCCGCCGTTCTCCGGCTCCGCGGCAAGGTCAGTCGCGACCTGGGCGGTGCGGTTCCAGGCGACGACCTGGTGCCCGCCCCGGGCCAGGCGGCGTGCCATGCCCGCCCCGATCCGGCCCAGTCCCACGATCCCGACCTGCATTGATGGCTCCTTCTCCGGTGGGTGGATGATGACCTAGGCGGCCGGCGC
>DASTEQ010000101.1:0-5215 GCA_035709505.1 Candidatus Limnocylindria bacterium | reverse complement strand
GGGCTGGAGGCGGAGGAGGGCTCGTACCGCGCCGGCTGCCTCGCCCTTGGCCCGGGCCTCGAGCCAACGGCCGATGAGCACGAAGCCGGTGATGATCACCGCCGTCTCGTAGAAGGTGTCGAGAGGGAGGCCGGCCGCGGTGGCGGCGTCCGGGAAGAGGGTGATGGCCGCCGAGTATCCGAACGCGGCCCACGTGCCCATCGCGACCAGGGTGTCCATCGTCAGCTCCCCGTGGGGCAGGCCCCGGAGCGCGCGGGACAGGAAGCGGCGACCGAGCACCACCTGGACGAAGGCCGCCGGCACGAGCAGCACGAGGTTCAGCTGCTCCATGGCGAGCGGCGGGCCTCCGGGCCAGAACCCGACCGCCATCATCGCCATACCGATGACCGTTGCGGTCACTCCGTCCCGGAGCAGGCTGCGTCGTTCCGCGGCGCGGACGACCTCCAGCGCGTCGAGCTCGATCTCCGCTACCTCCCCGCCCCGTGTTGCGGTCGCTTGCGGCCTGACGTCGTACCCCGCCGACTCGATGGCCTCCACGATGCCCGCCCGGTCGATCCGCGACGGGTCGTAGCGCACCGCGGCCTCCTCGCTCGCGAGATTGACCGTGGCCTCCGTCACGCCATCGGCCCGGTTCAGGAACCGCTCGATGCGGTTCACACAGGTCGCGCATGTCATGCCCTCGACGGGCAGGACGAGCTCGAGGAGCGGCGCAGGGGGAGCGGGCGAGAGCGTTGATGGCTTGGTCATCGGTCGTCCCCCGGATACTATGGGGGAGTATCTCCGCCGTCAACGCGGGCCGCCACCACGGCGGCCACCACGAGCCGCCACCACGAGCCGCCACCGCGGCTGCCAATGGACGCGCTAGGCTGGACCGATGCGGGTGGTCATGCTCACCAACGAGTTCCCGCCATCGGTGTACGGCGGAGCCGGGGTGCACGTGGCCGAGCTGGCCAACGCGCTCCGAGGCCAGGTCGAGCTGGACATTCGGGCTTTTGGTGACCAGGCCAACACCGCGCCGGGCTGGCGGGTCCGCGGGTACGCCCCCACCGCTCCGCTCGACGACGTGGCCGAGACGCTGCGCCCCGTCTTCGGCGCCTTCAGCCGGAACCTGGCCATGGCGATCGACCCGCCGAACGCGGACCTCGTCCATTGCCACACCTGGTATACGCACCTCGGCGGCCTGGTCATGCGCCAGGCGTACGGGCTGCCGCTGGTGGTGACCGTCCACTCCCTCGAGCCCCTGCGGCCGTGGAAGCGCGAGCAGCTGGGAAGTGGCTACGACGCCTCGGCCTGGATCGAGCGCGAAGCACTGGAGCAGGCGGATGCCGTGATCGCGGTCAGCGACGCGGCGCGCCAGGACGTGCTCGACCACTTCGAGGTCGACGGCGCGCGGGTCCACGTCGTCCACAACGGGATCGACGTCAGCGCCTTCGCTCCCGACACCGGGCGCGACGCGCTGACCCGGTACCAGATCGACCCCGCGGTGCCCTACGTCCTGTTCGTCGGACGGGTGACCCGCCAGAAAGGGATCATGACCCTGGTCGAGGCCATTCCGCACCTCGACCCACGCATCGGCGTGGTCCTGGCCGCCGGGCAGCCGGACACGCCCGAACTCCAGGCCGAGGTCGCCGCTGGCGTGGCGGAGGCCCAGGCTGCCGCCCCGACCCGGGCCATCCACTGGATCCCCGAGGTCCTCGACCGGCCGGCGCTGCGGCAGCTCTATACCCACGCGGCGGTCTTCGCCTGCCCATCGGTGTATGAGCCGTTCGGGATCACGAACCTGGAGGCCATGGCCTGCGGCGTGCCGGTGGTCGCGACTCGGGTGGGCGGGATTCCCGAGGTCGTGATCCATGATCGGACCGGCATCCTGGTGGACGTCCCGGAGGGAACGATGGGACCGGAAGACGTCAAACGCGTCGCGGCCGATCTGGCCGCCGCCATCAACGCCCTGGTCGACAACCCGGCCCGCCGAGCGTCGATGGGGGAGGCGGGTCGGCAACGTGCTGTCGAGCAGTTCAGCTGGGCCGAAGTCGCCCGCCGCACCCTGGCCGTCTACGACGCGGTGGTCGCCTCGGGCTAGCATCGGCCCGTGAGCGGTCCGGATCCGGCGCGGATCTCCCGCCGACGGCTTCTGCAGCTGGGGGCGCTGACTCCGGCCGCGTTCGTGGTGGCTTGCGCCGAGACGCTGCTCCCGACGCCCAGCCCTCCGGCGCCCACCGTGCGGCCGACTTCGACCGGCACGCCCAGCCCGCCGCCGTCACCGACTCCGATCCCCACCCCGGCCTCGACCCCCACTCCCGGTGCGCCGGTCCTGTTCCGTGGAGTCGCCCTGGTCGACGGTCGCTCGGCGACGATCCAGCGCAACCTCAGCGTGCTCGTCCAGGACGGGCACGTCGCGTGGATCCGCCCGGTTGATGGGGAAGAGGCGGCGCCCGGCGTGGCCGTCGTGGACGCTGCCGGCGCCACCATCGTCCCGGGGATGGTCGATGCCCACGTCCACTACACCGGAACCGGCGGCGCGAACTGGATCCAGCGCTTCACCGACCCGCCGGCCACGCTGGCCGCGGTTGGGGAGGAGAACGCGGGTCTCGCCTGGCGGGCCGGGGTGCGCTGGGCTCGGGACGTCGGCGCCCCGATCGTCACCGACCCCGTCGACGGGCAGGTGCGGGCCGCCTCACTCGGGGTCCGTGACCGGCTCCGTGGCCGCGCCGGCTTCCCGGAGATCCGGGCGGCCGGCAGCTGGGTCACTCGCGCCGGCTCCCTACCCGGCCGGATCAGCGCCGAGGCCCGAAATGCGGACGAGCTCTTGAGCCAGGCCATGGGCCAGCTCGACCAGGGAGCGGACCTCATCAAGCTCTACCTCGGTGGCCCGGATCCGAGCAACCCCCCGTGGTCCGCGGCTGAGGTCCGCCGCGTGACCGATGCGGCCCACGCCCGCGGCGCCCGGGTCGCGGCCCACGCCGGTCGCATCCCGGCCATCCGGGTCGGGGTCGAGGGCGGCGTCGATACCATCGAGCACGGGTTCGAGCTCGACTCGTACACCGCGCGGAGGTTGCGTGACACCGGCACGATCCTCGTCTCGACGCTGACCGTCTTCTATTCCTGGCTGAGCTTCGCGGCCACCACCACCCAGTCGCTGTTCGCCACCGCGGCATCGGTCAACCGCCTGCAGGGCGAGCTGGCCCGTGCGGAGGCCGCCATCCAGACCGCGCGGGCGGCCGGCGTGGTCATCGCCGCGGGTTCGGACGCCGGCGGGGGATCGCCGCGGGCGAACCACATCGGCTGGGAGTTCCAGGCGCTCGTCCGCGCCGGCGTGCCGCCGGTCGACGCCCTGGCCGCGGTCACCTGGCGCGGCGGCGAGGCGCTGGGCGTCCCCGAGGCGGGCACGTTCGTCGAGGGCGGCCCCGCCCGATTCTTCCTCGTCCACGGCGACCCCCTGACCGATCCGACGGCCATCTGGCGGGTGTGGCGCCACGTCTGAGCCGGGTACCATCGGTCGCCCATGAGCGTGGCCCCGTCGCCCGTCGCCCCATCGCGCGTCGCCAAGCCGATCATCATCGCGTCCGACCTGCGCAAGTCCTACGGACCGGTGAAGGCGGTCGACGGCGTCAGCTTCCAGGTGGCCGAGGGCGAAGTCTTCGGGATCCTCGGGCCGAACGGCGCAGGGAAGACGACGACCCTCGAGATGCTCGAGGGCATGCGCCCCATCGACGCGGGCTCGGCCACGGTCGATGGACTGGACGTGGCGTCCGACCCGCGGGCGGTGAAGGCCCGCATCGGTATCCAGCTCCAGGCGTCCGCGTTTTTCGACGAGCTGAACCTCACCGAGCTATTGGTCCTCTTCGGCCACCTGTA
Organism: Candidatus Limnocylindria bacterium; assembly: GCA_035709505.1. Taxonomy (GTDB): domain Bacteria; phylum Chloroflexota; class Limnocylindria; order QHBO01; family QHBO01; genus DASTEQ01. The sequence goes on along the minus strand of DASTEQ010000101.1, from coordinate 1,360 downwards.
CCACGTGAAGGCGGATGCCGCAGGCCTGCTCGCGGACGTCGGGCTCACGGACAAGGCGAAGAGCCGGGTCAAGGCTCTTTCCGGTGGCCAGAAGCAGCGGTTCAGCATTGCGGCCGCCCTGGTGAACGACCCGCGGGTCCTGTTCCTCGACGAGCCGACGACCGGTCTCGATCCGCAGGCCCGGCGGCACCTGTGGGGCCTCATCGCCGACATTCGCAGCCGCGGCCACACCGTGATCCTGACCACTCACTACATGGAGGAGGCGGAGACCCTCTGCGACCGGGTGGCGATCATGGACGGGGGCAAGATCATCGCCCTCGACACGCCCGACAGGATGATCGAGTCGCTCCTCGGGCGTGGCTTCACGAAGGATCGGACGGAGCGGCTGGCCAGCCTGGAAGACGTGTTTATCGACCTCACCGGCCACGAGCTGCGCGAGGACTGACCGATGACGAGGCGCCTCGAGATCGTCTGGCACCTGTTCGTCGCCTCAGGGAAGATGTTCATCCGGGACCGGACCGCGGTCTTTTTCTCCCTCTTCCTGCCGCTCGTGATCATGCTGATCTTCGGGGTCCTGAACTTCGGTGCCGCGGCGGAGCTCGATCTCGGCGTGGTCGACGAGGCAGAGACCGGGTCCAGCACGGCGATGATTGCCGCTCTCGAACAGGTGCCGATTCTCACGGTGACCGAGGGCACCCGCGAAAACGAGCTGGCCGCGCTCGAGGAAGGCGACCGCTCGCTCGTTCTCCTCTTTCCGGAAGGATGGGAGCTCGTGCCGCCCGGACAGCCGGGCTACCACCCGCTGACCGCCTATACCAACGCGGCGACCGCGGGAGAAGGGCAGACCGCCCTCCTGATCGTGAACGCCGCGGTCGCCCAGGCACTGGTCACGGCCGGAGGCGGATCGCCCGAGCCTCTCGTCGTCCTGGAGGAGGTCGCGGGCCGCGACTTGGGCTACATCGACTTCCTGGTGCCCGGCATCCTCGGCCTGACGATCATGCAGCTGGGCCTGTTCAGCGTGGCGTTCGGCTTCGTCCAGCTGAAGACGACGGGCACCCTGCGCCGGCTGTTCGCGACGCCGACGTCGCCGAGCTACTTCCTGACTGCCCAGGTGAGCTCCCGGCTGATCATCACCCTGGTCCAGGTCCTCATCCTGCTGGGGGTCGGCCTCTGGTTCGGCGTCCAGCTGGTGGGCAGCGTGTTCGTCGTCCTGCTGCTGTCACTCCTCGGCGGCGTGGTGTTCCTGGCCATGGGTTTCGGGGTGGCGGGGTGGGCCAAGAACGAAAACCAGGCGGCGCCGGTGGCGAACCTCATCAGCCTGCCGATGATGTTCCTGTCGGGATCGTTCTTCCCGCGCGAG
>DASTEQ010000100.1:0-2293 GCA_035709505.1 Candidatus Limnocylindria bacterium | reverse complement strand
TCTCCCATCGCCGCTGCACCTCGGGATCGACCGGCGGAATCACCGGTGTGGTGCTGGCCATCGCCGCGTCCGCCTAGCTGCGGCGCGCGGCGTGGAGATGGACCGGGCCGCCCACGCCCTTAAGGTCGACCGCCCCGAGATCGGTGAAGTCGACCGAGACGTGCTCGCAGGCCTCGACCACGGCCTCGCTGACGAGGACCTCCCCGGGGCGGGCGTATTCAGCAATCCGGGACGCGATGTTCACCGTCTGCCCGTAGTAGTCACCGCCCTGCCGGACCACCGGTCCGGCGTGCAGGCCGACATGGGCGGGCGGCAGCCCGGCCTTGACCACCCCCTCGGCCATGTCCAGGGCGGACACGACCCCCGGTCCGGGATCGCGGAACCAGAACATGACTCCGTCGCCCAGCCACTTCACCGCCTTCCCGCCGTGCGAGGACGATGAGCGCTGGACGAGGCGGGTCAGCTCACCGGCCATGGCCGCGGCCGCCTCGTCGCCGCGTTCATCGGTCAGGCGGGTGTAGCCGGTGATGTCGAGGAAGCACATGGCCGGTGGCTTGTCCATGCGGCCCGCGTAGCCGGCCTCGTTCAGCACGTACTCGAAGCCGTCGATGATGTTGCTCGTCCACTCCCGCGCCTGGTGGGTGCGGTAGAGGGATTGGACGGAGGCTTCGGTCGCCGGGCTGATGGTCTCGGTCAGCCGCTCGCTGGCGATCTCGTCGGCCGTTCGCCCGAGCGCGAAGCCGCGCTCGATGACCTCCGACCGCCACCAGGCCGCCTCCGATTCGGCAATTCGGCGCAGGCTTTCACCCTGTACCCGGAGCAGGCGCTCGGTTGCCGCCGGCCGGAATCCCTCCTTGTTCTGGATCTCCATGAAGGCGATGGTCGGCAGCTCGCTCTCCTGGATCCTGTCCTCGGGGCTGGGCACCGCCCCGCCGGCCGCCTCGCGGACGACCAGCAGCAGCTCGACGGGCACCCCCGTCCGCTGGCTGGCCTGGGCGAACGTCTCGTCGCTGAGTGCGGTGAACCGCTCGTACGCCGGGCTGTCCATGAAGCCGAGCGACATGCCGCCGCCGGTGATGACCGCGGCCAGCCCCTCGAGCGGCAGCCCGGCCTCGGTCATGCCATGAACCAGGGCCGCCTTCCGGATGTCGCCGCTGCTGTACCGATCGCCTTCGGCAGGGCCGAGGATCCCGACTTCGACCAGGCGAATCAGCTCCTCTTCACTGATCCCGGCGCGCTTGGCGGCGTCGGCTCGGGTGTAGTCAGCCACGCCCGTACTCTACCGCCCCCCGGGACGCGGCTAGATCGTCAGACCCGTCGCCGGCGGTGGCCGAGGTGCCAGCCCTCGCACCAGCGACATCGGTATGGCTTTCCACCCTGCCGACTCGACCAGGCGCATCGCGTCGCGCACTTTCGGCACTCAGCCACGATGATCGGCGTCAATTACTGAACGATCACCTACTGCCTGCCCATATGCGACCTACACTCGCCGTCGAAATGCGGCGCCGCATCGTCGTGGCCCTCCTCGGCCTGGCATGGCTCTCTGCCTGTGCCAGCCCCAGCCCGACGCCGAGCGCCATCGGCTCGGCCGAACCGACGATTCCCGAATCGGCGTGTCCGACCATCGACCTGATCGCAGAAAGTGGCAATCCGGTCGACCTGACCGGCCGCTGGCGTTCGCCCGATGGGGCGACGTATTACGTGCGGCAGGTGGCCTCGTGTGTCTGGATCACGGGCTTCAGCGCCGATGCGGGCTCGCCCAGCGAGGGCGGCAGGCCGGCCTTCACCAATGCATTCTTCGGGCACCTGGACTCGAATTTCACGTTCAGCGGCCTCTGGACGGAAATGCCCTGGGGTCAAGCCCGAGGTGGCGGGACGGTCACCTGGCAGATCGTCTTTGGCGACGTGGACGGGGAGGAGAGCGTGACCATCGGCGTTGCCGAGCAGACCGGTGGAACGTCGATCTTCCTCGTCCGCCCAAACTCGCCGATCAACGTCCGACTCCGCCTCCAGGACACCGATGCCTGCCTCGCTGCTGTGAGTGACGATGGACAGGACTACGAACTGGTCGCCGAAGGGTCAGGCTGGACACGCCTCGGGACGACGGGCCTCTTCGGCCCCAACGACGAGCTGCTCCGCGCGGGTGATCCGTTTCAGGTCAGTGGCGAGGTCGGTCCGGGAACCGGGGTCTGCGGGGATGGTCTGATCCTCTTCGCGGACACCATTGAACCGAGCGCCACGCCATGAGCGACCCTATCCGCGACCGCGACCACGAGTTCCTGGCCCTCGCCAT
>DASTEQ010000099.1:0-3700 GCA_035709505.1 Candidatus Limnocylindria bacterium | reverse complement strand
GGTGGCGCCCAGGAGCAGCACCAGTCCGAGAATCACCCGCCGTGCAGCGCGGGGCGTGGGGCGGGCCGACATGCCGCCGCATGGTAGTGGACGACCCCTTGCTACGATGGCCGGCATGGAGCCCGCCACGCCCACCGACCGCCCCAGGCCCGCCTTCGGCATCGTGGCCTGGTTCATCTGGGTGGCGGTCCTGCTGGCGGTGACCGGGCTCCTCCTGCCGCAGGTCATCGCCTTCGTCGACTTCAGCGAACGGGCCCCGTTCTCGATGCTCGGCATCGTGATGATGGCCGAGCTGGCGGTCGTATTCTTCGGCCTCACCCTGGTCATCCAGCACAAGCGCGCGGGCCGCGGCTTCGCGATCGCGATCTCGCTTCTCCCGGTGCCGATCCTGGCCGGCCTCATCCCGGTGCTGCTGGAGATGCCCCCGGCCGCGGCTGTCGGCTGGAGCACGCTCATGGTCCCGATCGGCCTGCTCATCAGCGCGGTGCTCATCTTCAGCCTGACCCGCCCCGGCGCCCGCGCGTGGTTCACGGAGGACTGACCGATGCGACTCGTCGCGTTCACCTCCACTCTCGCCGATGGACCCCCCGGCCGCTGCCTGGGCATCGAGAGGGCCGACGGGATCCTCGACCTGACGGATCTGCTGGGCGCGGATCTCGGCGCCGTGCTGTCCGGTGCCGATCCGGTCGCCGTCCTGACCGATGCCGAGTCCGAGGCGGCCTACGAAGGGCAGGCCCTGGTCCCGATGGAGGAGGTTCGGCTCCTGGCCCCGCTTTCCCGCCCGGGGAAGATCGTTTGCGTCGGGCTGAACTACCACGCCCACTGCCGTGAGCAGAATGTCGAGCCCCCTGCCTACCCGACGCTGTTCGCGAAATATGCCAGCGCGATCAGCGACCCCGGGGATCCAGTCATGCGGCCGCGAGCGACCGAGATGCTCGACCTCGAGGCGGAGCTCGCGGTGGTCATCGGCTGGCGGGCGTCGCGCGTGTCGGTGGCCCGAGCGATGGACCACGTCTTTGGGTACACGATCCTGAACGACGTCACCGCCCGCGACCTCCAGCGCGAGGACCGCCAGTGGCTGCGGGCGAAGAGCTGGGACGGCTTCGCGCCCCTCGGGCCGGCCGTCGTGACCCGCGACGAGATCGGCGATCCGGCAGACCTCGCGATCCACTCCCGGGTCAACGGGGAGACGTGGCAGGACTCGACCACTGCCGACATGATCTGGGACATTGCGACCCTGCTCTCGTTCATCACCCGTTCCGTCACGCTGGAGCCGGGTGACATCGTCGCCACCGGCACCCCGGCTGGCGTCGGCCATTTCCACCAGCCGCCGCGTTACCTCGCCGCCGGGGACGTGATGGCGTGCGAAATCGCGGGCATCGGGGTGTTGGAGAACACGATCGTCGACGAGCAGCCGAGGGCCGAGGACCACGCGATGGCGGCCGGGATGGCGGACCTGGCCCCGGAGCCGGCGACCGCGACGCCGAGCGACTGACGATGCGTGCCCTGGCCAAGACGCGACCAGAGCCGGGGCTCGAGATCATCGACGCCCCGGTGCCGACGCCCGGGCCTGGCGAGGTCCAGCTCCGGATCGAGGCCGCGAGCGTGTGCGGAACGGATCGCCACCTCTACCTCTGGGATCGCTGGGCGGCGGAGAACGTGCACCCTCCGGTGATCCTGGGCCATGAGCTGGCCGGCCGGGTGGCGGCCGTCGGCCCCGGGGTGAGCCGCGTCCGCGAGGGCGACCTGGTCGGAGTCGAGTCGCACCTGTTCTGCGGCGCGTGCGCCCAGTGCCGGGCCGGTTCGCCGCACCTGTGTCGCGACCTGCGGGTGATCGGTGCCCACGTCGACGGCGGGTACGCGGAATACGTCGTCATCCCCGAGGCCAACGCCGTGGAGTCGAACGGGCTCGACCCGGCCGTCGTCGCCCTCCAGGAACCGATGGGCAACGCCGTGCACGCCGCCTTCGTCGAGCCGATTGCCGGTCGCACGGTGGCAGTGACCGGATGTGGTCCCATCGGCCTGTGCGCCGTCGGCATTGCCAAGGCCGCCGGCGCGGCGCTGGTGGTGGCCACCGATACCGAGCCGTACCGGCTCGATCTGGCCACCAGGATGGGCGCGGAGCTGGCGCTGGACGCGACCTCCCCCGGCCTGGTCGATCAGGTCCGGGACGCGACCGGAGGCGACGGGGTCGAGGTGGTGCTCGAGATGAGCGGTTCGGCGGCCGCCCTGGACCAGGCCATGCGATTTGCGACCCGCGGCGGGCGGATCAGCCTGCTCGGGATCTTCGGCGAGCCGGTGGCCGTGGACCTCTCGAACCTGTTCATCGAGAAGGGCCTGCGTGCCTACGGCATCTTCGGGCGGAAGATCTACGACACGTGGGAGCGGACGCAGGACCTGCTGCGGTCAGGCGCCCTGGACGTGACGCCGATCCTCACCCATCGGTTCGACCTCGCCGAGTTTGAGAAGGCCTTTGACCTGCTGGGATCGCGCCACGCGGGTAAGGTGGTGCTGCTGCCATGACATCGGTCCGTTCGACGCGCAACCCGATGGCGTTTCTCGACGACGAGCTCGAGCAGCTCCGCGAGAAAGGTCTCTACCGGCGCCTGCGGGTGGTGGAGAGCGAGCAGGCAGCCCACTGTCGGATCGACGGCCAGGACGTCATCACCCTGTCCAGCAACAACTACCTCGGCCTGACCACCCATCCGAGCCTGCGCGAGGCGACGATCTTCGCCACCCAGGCCCTCGGCGCCGGATCGGGGGCGGTGCGGACCATCGCCGGCACGATGGCCCTGCACCAGCAGCTCGAAGCGCGGCTGGCCGAGTTCAAGCGGGTCGAGGCGACGCTCACCTTCCAGTCCGGCTTCACCGCCAACACCGGGGCAATCCCCATCCTCGCCCCCGAGGGCGCGGCCATCGTCTCGGATGAGCTGAACCACGCGAGCATCATCGACGGCATCCGGCTGACCAAGGCCGAGCGCAAGGTCTTCCCCCACGGTGATACCGATGCGCTGCGCGCCACCCTCCGTGAGCTTCGGGCCGCACCCGGCGGGGCGGACCGCACGGTCCTGGTCATCACCGACGGCGTGTTCTCGATGGACGGCGACATTGCCCCGCTGCCCGCGATCGTGGAGGCCGCCGAGGAGGCGGAGGCCATCGTCTACGTTGACGACGCCCACGGATCCGGGGTCCTGGGCCGCAACGGCCGGGGAACGGTCGACCACTTTGACCTCCACGGCCGGGTCCACGTCCAGGTCGGGACCCTGTCGAAGGCGATCGGCGTGCTCGGCGGCTACGTGGCCGGCAGCCTCGCACTCCGGGAGATTCTCATCCACCGCGCTCGGCCCTTCCTCTTCTCCACCTCCCACCCGCCGGGCGTGGCCGCTGCCTGTCTGGCCGCGATCACCATCCTCGAGACGGAGCCGGAGCGGATCGAGCGCCTGTGGGCCAACACCCGTCGCTTCAAGGAAGGTCTGAAGGGTCTGGGCTTCGACATCGGTCAGTCGGAGACGCCGATCACCCCGGTCATCGCCGGCGCCGGGGCGCTGGCCATGAAGCTCTCAGACCGGCTGTTCGAGGAAGGCGTGTTCGCCCAGGGGATCGGCTACCCGACGGTGCCCGAGGCGCGGAGCCGGGTGCGGACGATCGTCACCGCCGAGCACACCGACGAGGATCTCGACACGTGCCTGGCCGCCTTCGA
>DASTEQ010000098.1:0-12428 GCA_035709505.1 Candidatus Limnocylindria bacterium | reverse complement strand
AGCGCTTGCTCCCCCGCCGTCCGGCGCTCGGCGGCCGGCCTGCCCTCGAGCTCGAGGGGGAGGGTGACGTTGTCGAGCGTCGAGCGCCAGCCCAGGAGGCGCGGCTGCTGGAAGACGAGCCCGACCCGGCCATCACCAGCTCGTGGCGGTGATCCGTCGGGCGCGAGACCGATGCGCCCCACGGAGGGCGGCAGCAGACCGGCCAGCGCCCGCAGGAGCGTGCTCTTGCCGGATCCGTTCGGACCGATAACCGCCAGCAGCTCCCCGCTGGCCACCTCGCCGCTCATGGCGTCCAGCGCGGTGAGCGGCCCGGCGGGGCCGGTGAAGGTGACCGCCAGGTCCTCGATCGTGATCGCGGGACCGGATCCCGGGTCGCTCGCCATACGTCTCCCATGCGCCAACACCACCGGAGCGTGGGAGCCGCGAGGCCATCGGTCCGACCCACCCCCGGACTGGACGCGCGCAGCGCCAACGGTCTGAAGCGGGTCGTCGGAGGAACGCCTCGTGCTCGCCCTCTCCCATCCGGACTGTGACCGTCGGCCCTGTCTGCCCGGCTCACGCCAGGTTCAGGTCGGCCCTGCGAGGTGGTTCCGGCGGCCTTCTCCGTGCCGCCGGCCTCACGGGGTTCGCGGGCTGGTCCGCCAGGCGGACCGACCGCCGGTGGGGAATTTCACCCCGCCCCGAAGGCGATGGATTCGTTCAGTTGCCGCGAGATCGTGACACCACGGGCCAGCGCTGGTCAAACCTTCTCCGGCGAGCCCCGTCCGCGGATCCAGCGCACGATCACGAAGAGGAGACCGCCGCCGACGAGGATGTAGATCGGCAGCTCGTACGGGCTGAGCGCCTCGGCGACGGCGTCGTAGTTCTCGCCAAGTACCCAGCCGGCGATCACCATGGCCAGGTTCCACGGGATGGACCCCAGGGCGGTGAACAGGAGGAAGCGCCCAAGCCGCATCCGCGCCACGCCGGCCGGGAAGCTGACGAACGAGCGAAGGAGCGGGACGAAACGGCCGAAGAACACGGCCTTGTCGCCATGGCGGGCGAACCAGGCGTCGGCCCGGTCCAGGTCATCGGCCTCGACACGCACGTAGCGCCCGTACCGCTCCAGCAGCGGCCGCCCGCCCCACGCACCGATGAGGTAGATCCCGAGCGAGCCGACCGTCGCCCCGAGGGTGGCCGCCACCATGACCCCAACGATGGTCCACGGCTCGCCGGTCAGCCACTCGGTGACCGACGGGTCGGCGGCCGACTGCGACACCTTCCAGCCGGCCATGGGGAGAATGAGCTCCGAGGGGATGAGCGGGATGAACGTCTCGAGGGCGACCCCGATCGCCACGCCGACGTAGCCCAGGGCGTCGTACAGGTCCAGGAAGAACGGGATGACCGTCTGGTTGATGAACTCCAGCACGTCCGGCCGTCAGGCCTCGATCGCCGGGGTGGCCGGCGGCGGCTCCGCCGGCGGGAGCGCCGTTGCAGCCGCCCGTTGCCGCTCCGCCACTCGCTGGCCCTGTTCCACGTTGAGGACATGGATCGCGATCAGGACCGAGATGAGGGCGGCCCCGGCCATCCATCCACCGACCACGTCCAGCGGGTAGTGGAGGTTGAGGTAGATCCGGACGACGCCGATGACGAAGATCAGGACCGCCGCGACCGCGTAGGCGGTCATCCCCTGCCGCCGGTCGCCGGAGAGTCGGGCGATGCAGAACGCGACCAGGCCGTACAAGGCCATCGCCCGTAGAGCGTGGCCTGCCGGGAAGACGGCGATGTCGTCGAGCCCGAAGCCGCCGACGTTGAACATCGCCGCGACCAGCTCGTTGAAGGTGATCGGTGGGATGGCCACGAAGAACTTCAGGGCCCATTCCATCGGGAAGGCGAGGGTGCCGAGGGCGAGGAGCAGGGCAAGGTCCCGGCGGCCCTTGGCCAGGGCAAACAGACCGCACGCGGCGAACCCGAGTCCCACGAACCATCCGGATCCCAGCGCGCTGATCGCGGTGATCACCCCGTCCACCAGGGGGAGGTTGGCCTCCATCCACTCCTGGAACGGGATGACGACGTTGACCATCAGCCACTCCTCGGGGCCGAGGTAGGTGGTCGTCCGCTTCAGCGCGACCAGCCAGAACAGTGACGGCAGCAGGATGAGGGCAACGAGGAACGCGGCCGCGGGGCTGGGGACCGCGCCGCCGAGCCGGTACTGCGCGCCACGGCTCATGACGAGGCGGCTCGTCGGGTCCGGGAACCTCCGCACGTCCGTAGTATAGGAATGAGGTGGCAGCCCAACCCCCGCTCCAGCTGACCGGCCGTGACCTGACCATCGCCGATGTCGTGTCGGTGGCGCGGGGCGGCAGGCCGGTCGTGGTCGAGGCGGCGGCCCGGGAGCGGATGGCGGTTTCGCGGGCCGTGATCGAGCGGGTGGTGGCGTCCGGCGACACGGTGTACGGGGTGACGACCGGCTTCGGCGACCTCGCCGACGTGCGCATTTCCCCCGAGCAGACCGCCACGCTCCAGCGCAACTTGGTCCGAAGCCATTCGGCAGGAGTCGGCGAGCCGCTCCCCACGGACGTGGTGCGGGCCATGCTCCTGCTCCGGGCGAACGCCCTCGCCATCGGGCTGTCCGGCATCCGACCTGAGGTGGTGGACCTCCTCGTCGCCCTCCTCAACGCCAAGGTCCACCCGGTCATTCCCTGCCGCGGCAGCGTCGGCGCCTCCGGCGATCTTGCGCCGCTCGCCCATCTCGCCCTGGTCGTCATCGGCGAGGGCGAAGCGGAGGCGGGCGGCAGGATCGTCCCGGGCGGCGAGGCCCTGGCCGCCGCCGGCCTCGAACCGATGGAGCTGCAGGCCAAGGAAGGCCTGGCCCTGCTCAACGGGACGCAGCTGATGACCGCCATCGGCGCCCTCGCCGTGACCGATGCCGCGATCCTGGTCCGCACCGCGGACGTGACCGGAGCGATGAGCCTGGAGGCGATGCTCGGCACCGCCTCCGCCTTCGACGATGCGCTGATCCGGGCACGGCCCCACCCCGGTCAGCTTGCCTCCGCCGCCCGCCTGCGTGAGCTGCTGGCGGACAGCGAGATCGGGGACAGTCACCGGACGAGTCCGCACAAGGTCCAGGACCCGTACTCGATCCGTTGCATGCCCCAGGTCCACGGCGCGGTGGCGGACGCCCTGGCGCCGCTCGACGACGCGGTCTCGGTGGAGTTGAACGCGGCCACCGACAATCCACTCGTCTTCCCGGACGGCCGCGTGGTGAGCGGCGGCAACTTCCACGGCGAGCCATTGGCCCTCGCCCTCGACCATGCGCGCCTGGCGCTCACCGCTCTGGCCACCATCTCCGAGCGACGGACCGCTCGCATCCTCGACAGCCGCCTGTCCGGGCTTCCTGCCTTCCTCGCCGACGACCCGGGGATCGAGAGCGGACTGATGCTCGCCCAGTACACCGCGGCGGCGGCCGTCAACGAGCTGAAGACCACGGCCCATCCGGCCGCCGCGGACACGATCCCGACCAGCGCCAACCAGGAGGACCACGTGAGCATGGGCGCGACATCCGCGCTCCTCCTGCGCGATGCCATCGACCGGACAGCGACCGTGCTTGCGGTCGAGGCCCTGTGCGCGGCTCGCGGCCTCGATCTGCGGTACCCGCATGCTCCCGGTCGCGGGGTCCAGGCGGCCGTAGCCGTGGTCCGCGCGGTTGTCCCGCCGCTCGACGGCGACCGACCCCCGTCGCCCGATATCACGGCCGTGGCCGAGGCGATACGCGCGGGTCGACTGTCGGCCGTGGCTTCCGCCTGACCGATGGAGGGCCTCAACTTCGCCCTGGTCGACGAGGTGAGCATCGACGACATCCCTCAGCCGGCTCGGCCGGGAGCGCGCTGCCAGACCTGCGACTACTGGGAGCGCCTCGAGGGCAGCCGCGAGGGCGACGACACACTCGGTCGCCGGGAGGCCAAGCGGAACGCGCTGATGGCGGGTGCCCGGCTGGCAGGCTCGTACGGCATGCTGGCGACCGACGCGACGGGCGCCGTCATCGGGTATGCGCAGTTCGGTCCGCTCAGCGTGTACCCAAGGGCCCAGCTCATCCGCGACCGGTACCCGGAGCTGCCGGACTCGCCTGCCCCGTGGGTTCTCACCTGCCTGCAGGTCTCCCACGGCACGCCGAACCGCGAGGACATCGGTCAGGCGCTGGTGGAGGCAGTCTGCACCGAGCTCGACCGCCGCGGAGTGATTGCGGTCGAGACCTACCTCGAGCGGGCGGCCGACCCCTGGCTCCCGTCGGGGGGACCGGCACCGGTCTACGAGGCGGCCGGTTTCATCCGGACCGCAGGCGACGACCAGTTCCCGGTGTACCGCCGCGAGCTGGCCGGCGAGGTTGAGGTCGGCTGGGAGGATCTGCTGTCGAAGACCAGGCGTCCCGACGAGGGCGATGCGTGGCCCCTCCCCATGCCCAAGACGCCGAGCGAAGAGGACGTCTTTCGCCTGCCACCCAAGCCGTCCCGCCCGAATCCGTTCGGCGACGACTGACGATGGGTCCTGACCGATGATCGAGGCCTTCGCCTGGGCGTTTCTCGCGGCGTCGGCTCTCCTGCTCGGCGCTATCGCCGGGCTGGCCCTGAAGGTCAGCCGAACCCTGGTCGGACTGGCCCTTGCCTTTGGCGCCGGGGCGCTGTTCAGCGCCGTCGCGTTCGAGCTGACGGTCGAGGCGTTCGAGGCAGGAGGTGGAACGCTGCTTGCGGCCGGCCTTGCGGCCGGTGGGCTGACGTACTTCGCCGGCAACCGGTTGCTGACCACGCGAGGTAGGTCCCGCGCCAAGGCGACCGTGAAGCAGGACAGCCAGGGACAGGGCGGCCTGTCCATCGTCCTCGGCGCGATGCTCGATGGCATCCCCGAGTCGATCGTCCTGGGCGCGTCATTGCTCGGCGGCGGGGCGGTCTCTCCGGCGTTCCTCGCTGCCGTCCTGCTGTCGAACGTGCCGGAAGGCTTCTCGGCGTCCGCGGACCTCAAGCAGGAGGGCCGAAAGCCGGGCTGGATCCTCGGCCTGTGGTTCGCGGTCGTGCTCGTCTCGGCGGCCTCCGCCGCGCTTGCCTTCCTCCTGTTCGACGCGGCCGGTCCGGCCATTCCCTTCGTGCAGGCCTTCGCTGCCGGGGGCCTGCTCACCATGTTGGTGGACACGATGATCCCCGAGGCCTTCGATGACGGTGGCGACCTCGCCGGCCTGGTCACCGTCCTCGGCTTCGCCCTCGCCTTCCTGCTCTCCGCCGTGACCTGAAGCTACCCGTATCATCGGTCTGTGACGACGGCGGCCAGGCCAAGCTCCGGCCCACGAACCATTCGAGCGCCGCGCGGGACGGAATTGACGTGTCAGGGCTGGCAGCAGGAAGCCGCGCTCCGGATGCTGATGAACAACCTCGACCCCGACGTGGCCGAGGATCCTGACCACCTGATCGTCTATGGCGGCACCGGTCGGGCGGCCCGCTCGTGGGACGCGTTCGACGTCATCGTCCGCGAGCTCCGCCGGCTGGGCGACGACGAGACCCTCCTCGTCCAGAGCGGCAAGCCGGTCGGCGTCTTCCGCACCACGCCGGACGCGCCCAGGGTGCTCATCTCGAACGCCATGCTCGTCCCCCACTGGGCCACCTGGGAGCAGTTCCGCGAGCTCGAACGGGCCGGCCTGACGATGTACGGTCAGATGACCGCCGGGTCGTGGATCTACATCGCGACCCAGGGAATCATCCAGGGCACGTACGAGACGTTCGCCGAGTGTGCGCGCCAGCATTTCGGCGGCTCCCTGCGCGGGACAGTGACCCTGACCGCGGGGCTCGGCGGAATGGGCGGCGCCCAGCCACTAGCAGTGACGATGAACGAAGGGGCGGTGCTGGCCGTAGAGGTAGATCCCGCCCGCGCCGAGCGACGCCAGGCGGCCGGCTACGTGGACGAGATGACGACCGACCTCGACGAGGCGGTCGCCAAGGTCGACGGCTGGCGGGCCGCTGGCGAGGCGCGGAGCATCGCGCTCATTGCCAACGCCGCGGACGTGGAGCCGGAGCTCGTTCACCGCGGGTGGCGGCCCGATGTCGTCACCGACCAGACCTCCGCCCACGACCCGCTGGGCGGGTACGTCCCGGGGTCCATCGGTCTGGCGGAGGCCCTCGTCCTCCGGGACCGCGATCCCGACGAGTACGTCCGGCTGGCGAAGGCCTCCATTGCCGACCACGTCCGGGCGATGCTCGCTTTCCAGCGGGCCGGATCAGTCGTGTTCGACTACGGCAACAACATCCGCGCGTTCGCCGCCGAGGCCGGTGTGACCGATGCGTTCGCGATCCCCGGCTTCGTCCCGGCGTTCATCCGGCCGCTCTTCTGCGAGGGCAAGGGGCCGTTCCGCTGGGCGGCCCTGTCGGGCGACCCGAACGACATCCTGAAGACTGATGCGGCGCTGGCCGAGCTCTTTCCGGAGGACGCGTCACTGCACCGATGGCTGCGCCTGGCCGAGGAGAAGGTCCCGTTCCAGGGGCTGCCGGCCCGCATTTGCTGGCTCGGCTATGGCGACCGCGCGAAGGCCGGGCTGCGGATCAACGACATGGTCCGCTCCGGAGAGCTGGCGGCGCCAATCGTCATCGGTCGTGATCACCTCGACGCCGGCTCGGTCGCCAGCCCGTACCGCGAGACCGAGGGCATGCGCGACGGGTCCGACGCGATCGCCGACTGGCCCGTGCTGAACGCGCTCCTGAACACGGCCGCCGGGGCGACCTGGGTGAGCGTCCACCACGGCGGGGGCGTGGGCATCGGCTTCTCGATCCATGCCGGCATGGTCGTCGTGGCGGATGGGACCGATGCAGCCGCCGCCCGGCTGGAGCGGGTCCTGACCACCGATCCGGGCATGGGCGTCGTCCGCCATGCGGACGCCGGCTACGAGCGCGCGCTCGAGGTCGCCCGCGAACGCGGGGTGCGGATTCCGATGGAGCCAGACGCCTGACGAGGCGGCGGCGATCGCGGCGGACGCCAATCGGACAACGTGCCGGGAGTGATAATCGGCCAGGATCCTTTTACGTCTTCGTCTGCCAGTCCGAAGGAGCAATCGCCCGTGAACGTCCGCCGACTTCTGCTGTCCAGCGGCCTGGTCGTCGCCCTTGCCGCGTGCGGCTCCGCTTCGGTCTTTGACCTCACGGTCGGTGACTGCTTCGACGATCCTCCCGAGTCCGGCGAAATCTCGTCCGTGACCGCAGTCGACTGCGCAGAGCCCCACGACAACGAGGTCTACGCGCTGTTCGACTACGACGGCTCCGGCGAGTACCCCGGCGAAGGGACGCTGTCCACCGCTGCGGATGAGGGGTGCCGCGACCGCTTCGACGCCTACGTGGGGACCCCGTATCTCGAGTCCGAGGTGTACTACACCCACCTGATCCCGACCGAGGAGTCGTGGGGCGACGGCGACCGGGAGATCGTCTGCGTGCTCTACATCCCGGACGAGAAGATCGAGGGCTCGCTGGAGGGCAGCGGCCGGTAGACCGCCGCCTCGCTAGCGGGTCACCAGGTCCGGGGTCAGGTCCGCGACGGACGCCGCGCCGGCGAGGGCCATCGCCAGCTCCGTCTCCGCAGTCAGCAGGTCAAGGATCCGGCCCACGCCGGCTTCGCCGCCGACGGCGAGGCCCCACAGCGCCGGTCGGCCGATGCCGACTGCCGCCGCCCCCAGGGCGAGCGCAATGACCACGTCCGACCCGCGGCGGACACCGCCGTCAACCAGGACCGGGACCCGGCCGGCGACCGCCTCGACCACGGGCGGCAGGGCGTCCAGGCTGGCGATCGAGCCATCCAGCTGCCGCCCCCCATGGTTGCTCACCTGGACCGCGGCCGCACCGTGCTCGACCGCGAGGCGGGCGTCCTCCGGGTGGAGGATGCCCTTGACCACGACTGGGCGCCCGAACTCGGCCAGCCACTCCACGTCGTCCCACGTGAGCCGGTCCGCAAAGGGGACCCCCAGCCCCTCCTCCACGGGAATCCCCGCGGCGAGGGCCGGGTTCGGGACGTGGATGTCGGCGGGGATCGCGAAGCCGACCCGGATATCGCGCTCGCGCCGGCCGATGCGGGGCAGGTCCACGGTCAGCACCAGCGCCTCGTAGCCGGCGGCCACCGCCCGCTCGACGTGCGCCCGCCGCGCACCGGGGTCGGCGAGGAGGTACACCTGGAACCAGCGCGGCCCTCGGACTGCGGCCACTTCCTCGAGGTCCGTGCTGGAGGAGGTCGATAGCGTCATCGTCACCTCCCGCGCGGCCGCCGCGCGAGCCGTTCCGAGCTCACCATCGGGGTGCGCCATCCGGTGGAACGCCGTGGGGCACAGGAACAACGGCGACGGCCAGCGGCGGCCGAGGACCTCGACCGTGGTGTCGATCCGCGACACATCACGAAGGACGCGGGGCACGATCCATCGGCGCCCGAACGCGGCGCGGTTCTCGGTCAGCGTCCGCTCGTCGTTCGCTCCCCCGGTGTAGTAGGCGAGGGCCCCTGGAGCCAGGCGGGTGGCGGCCGCCTGCTCGTAGTCGTGGAGGTTGATGAGGGTAGGGTCGTCGACCCGCTCAGGCTGGAAGCCTGCCACGGCGGGCCGCGCCTGCGCGGTCATCGCGCCCCGGCCGTCGCCTTCGCCTTTGCCTTCGCGGCGCGCTTCTCGGCCTGCGCTTCCCGGTAGGCAATCGTCTTGCGGATGTACGGAATGGCGGCTGGGGTCACGCATCCGGTCTCGCCGTGGTCGACGACCACCGTGCCGATCCGTGAGGCGGCGGCGACCGCCGCGTCACGCAGCTCTTCGTTCCGCAGGCCGATGGCGATCAGCGCGCCGTTCATCGCATGCCGCGTCCGGTTGCCAGCTTGACCGATCTCGTTCTCGATCTTGGACAGCAGGTCAAAGAAGAACCGGTCCGGCAGGCTTGGGTCGCGGGCGGCGAGGACGGCAGCCAGGTCCCAGCCGGCCTGAGCGGTCCAGTCGCGGGCGGAGCGAATCCAGCGTTCCATCCGAGGCCGCAGGCCGGCCACCTGGCTGGCAACGTCGGCCACGAACACGTCGACCAGCACGTAGTACGAGATCTCGGCGATCCACGCGTCGAGCTCCTCGTCGTCCATGCGGGACGGCTCGGCGACCATGCAGGCCAGCAGCCGGGCATCAGCGTTGCGCGTCGCCCACAGCGAGCGGGCGAGGACCTGGTCATGACCGATGCGCTTGGCCATGGCGCGGAGGTCCTTGAACGAAACGCCGTACTGGTTCTCGCCGGCGCCGTGGCGCAGGTAGATGGCTCGGTTCTTCTCGGTGCCGGCTGCCTCCAGCTCGGCGAGCACGGTGCGCGGGTCCATGCACCGATGGTAGCGCGGTCGCGTTCGGGCGACAGCATGGCGGGTAGCATCTCGGGCGATGGCCACGGACCCCACCGCGCGCCTCCCCGGTGCCCCGGATCCATGGGCGCCCTCGGAGATGCCCGCGTCGCGCACGGGCCCGCCGTACGCCATGACCGAGATGATCGCCGCGGAGCCGGCACTGGCTGGGCGCCTCGTGCGGCGGCTCCTCGCCGACCCCACCCTCGAGCTTGTCGCTCGGCACGTCAGCAACGCGGCGCAGCATCAGCAGCCGGTGACGTTCACCGGCTGCGGGACGAGCCACCACGCGGCGATGGCCGTCGCGAGCCTGGTCGCGGACGGCCTGGCGCGGGCAGGGCGTTCGGATCACCGGGTTCGGGCCGAGCAGGCATTCGAGCTCGCCGGCCGCGTCCCACCGTCGGGCGCCGTGATCGCCATTTCCCACGAGGGAGGGACGGACGCCACCAACGCCGCGCTTCGGGCAGCAGGCGGTCGGAGTGGCCAAACCGCGCTGGTCACTGTCAGCGACCGCTCCCCGGGCGCGGCCCTGGCGGCGAGCGTGCTAACGACCGATGAACAGGATCAGTCGTGGTGTCACACCGTGGGCTACCTCTCGCCGCTCCTTGCGGGGATCTGCCTGCATGCGTCGCTAGACGGAGGCGAGGTGCCACCGGACCGGGTCGAACGCCAGGTCGCAGCGGGGGCAGACGGTGCGGTCGCGGAGGAGCTGGCGGCCGGGCTGGCGGGAACGGACCGGTTGCTCGTCGTCGGCTCGGGGGTCGACTACCCCGCCGCCCGCGAGCTGGCACTGAAGGTCGAGGAAGGCGTGCGGCTGCCCGCCACGGCGCTCGATCTGGAGACGATTCGCCACGGACATCTGGCGGCGGCCACCAGCCGAACCGGCCTGGTTGTCATCCTGACCGATGGCGAAGGTCGCGGCGCGGACCTCCGCGAGCGGGCGGCGACCGTCCTGCGGGCAGCGGCCGCGCTCGGCATGCCCTCGCTCGTGCTCGGCTCCGGCGACGTCGCCGACGTGGCAGGACGGGCCAGCGCGGGCCGCCACCTGGTCGACCTGGACGAGCGGCTGGTCCGTCCGGTGGCCGCCATCGTGGGCGTCGTCCTGCCCCTGCAGCTGCTCACCGAGCGACTGGCCCGGGCACGCGGGACGAACCCGGACACGCTTGGTCGGGAGGACCCGCGGCAGGCGGCGGCCGCCTCAGCCTGACTCCAGGAGGGCCTGACGTATGACGTTGTGGGACGTATCATCGGTTCGTGGCGAGCCTCATCGAATGCGTGCCCAACTTCAGCGAGGGTCGCCGGCCAGAGGTCCTCGACGAGATCACGCGGGCCATCCGCCAGATTGAGGGCGTGTCACTCCTCGACGCGAGTCGTGACGAGTCCCACAACCGCAGCGTGGTCACGTTCGCCGGCCGCCCGGAGCCGGTGGTCCGGGCGGCCATGGCCGCCGTCGGGCGGGCGCTGGAGCTGATCGACATGGAGCAGCAGTCAGGAGCGCACCCCCGGATCGGAGCCGTGGATGTCATCCCGTTCGTGCCCCTCGGCGATACCAAGATGAGCGAATGCGTGGACCTCGCCCGACGCTTCGGGGAGCAGGTGGCAAAGGTCTTCGAGCTGCCGGTATACCTCTACGGTGAAGCCGCGCTACGGCCCGAGCGTCAGCGCCTGGCCGACGTTCGGCGCGGACAGTACGAGGCCCTGCGCGACGAGATCGGCGTCAACCCTGACCGCGACCCGGACTACGGTCCGCCGCGGCTCCACCCGCGAGGCGGTGCGGTGGCGGTCGGTGCGCGCAAGCCGTTGATCGCGTTCAACCTGAACCTTGCAACCGACGATCTCGAGATCGCGCAACGGATCGCCGAGACGATCCGCGAGTCGTCCGGTGGCCTGCCCGCCGTGCAGGCGATGGGCGTCCTGGTGGCCGTTCCCGACGGGCGGCAGCTGGCCCAGGTCAGCATGAACCTGGCCGATTGGGAGCAGACCGGCATCCCGGCCGTGGTCGGGGAGGTCCGTCGCCTGGCCCGCCAGGCGGGGACCGACATCGACCACGCCGAGCTCATCGGCCTGGCACCCACCGCCGCCCTGCTGGAGGTCGCCGCCGACGCGCTTGCCCTGCGCGGGTTCAGCCCCGACCAGGCGCTCGAGCTGCGGCTCGCCCAAGAGCGATGACCGTTCGACGGGCACTGGGAGTGGGCCTCCTAGTCGGGGTCGTCGGCTGGCTGCTCATCTGGTTCCAGACTGAGCCGCGGGCGAACTTCGATTCGCTCATCTACCACGCGCACGCCCTCGAGTACGCGGGGCTCGATCGCGAGGAGGCGGATTCCGTCAGCTGGCGGATCTTCAGTCGGTATGCGACGGATCGTGAGCGCACGATCATCGCCGACACCATTGGCGGCACGTGGAGCACGCCGGCCGACGGCCGCTGGATGGACCTCTACCAGATGCGGCCGCTGTATCCGCTGCTGGTCGCGACCGCGTACCCAATCGTCGGCGAGCGTGCACCCATGGCAGTCAGCGCCGCGGTGACAGTCGGGTTCGTGGTGATGACCGCGGTTGGCTTCGGTCTCCTCTTCGGCTGGCGCGCGGCCGCCTTCGCCACCGTCGCGGCGCTGCTCCAGGTGAACTTCACCCACTGGCTCGTCTTCCTCACGACTGATGGGCTGGCGATGATCCTGTGGGCGGCCTCGCTGGTCGCCGTCGCTTTCTACGCCCGGAGCGGACATCGGGCCTGGCTCGGGGTCATTGCGCTCGCCGTCCTGGCACTCGGCGTCACCCGGCCCACCAGCTCGCTGGTCCCGATGGTTCCCGCCCTGTGCGCGGCGGTGGCGCTCATCGCGCGCCAAGCTGTCTGGCGGCGTTTCGCCATGGCCAGCGTGGCGGCGCTGATTCCAGCGATAAGCGTGGTCTCGATTCAGGCATTGCTCGGCTACCCGGGCCTGGCTGACGTCCTCCAGGAAATCCCGACCCGCCACTTTGCCCTTCCGGATATCGACGACCCGATCGCCTACACGATCGCCCTCAACCAGTGGGCGATCACCGACCGGCTGCTACCAACCCTGTTCGACCAGCCGCTCCTGGTC
>DASTEQ010000097.1:0-9936 GCA_035709505.1 Candidatus Limnocylindria bacterium | reverse complement strand
TTGAGGGCGCCTTCGACCGATTCAGGCGTGCGGGTGAAGCTCGACGGCCTGATCGCCTCGTGGGCCTCCTGCGCGCCTCGCGACCGGGTCCGATGTGCATTCGGCTGCTCCGGGACCGACTGCGCTCCGTAGCGCGACGCGATCACCTCCCTCGCCTCGGCCACCGCGCCGGCCGCCATGGAGACCGAGTCCGTACGCATGTAGGTGATCAGGCCGACCTGGCCCTCGGGGAGTGAGATGCCCTCGTACAGCGCCTGGGCGGCCGACATCGTCCGGCGCGCGTTGAAGCCCAGCTTGCGGGACGCCTCCTGTTGGAGCGTGCTGGTCGTGAACGGCGGCGGGGCGGTCTGGCGCCGCTCGGTTCGTGTGACGTCGCTGACCCTGTAGGTCGCTTCCCGCAGGGCGGCGACGTGCTCCGCGGCCTGATCGGCCGAACCGACCTCCGCCTTTCGGCCGTCGATCTTCGCAAGGCCGATCCGGAAGACGACCCCCGTCTCCCCCCGACGCACGTCAGCGCCAATGGTCCAGTACTCGACCGGCACGAAGGCCAGGATCTCGCGCTCGCGGTCCACGACCAGGCGGACGGCAACGCTCTGCACCCGGCCCGCGGTTAGCCCCCGCCTGATCTTGCTCGCCACCAGTGGGCTGAGCTTGTAGCCCACCAACCGGTCGATGATCCGGCGCGCCTGCTGGGCATCCACCAGGTCGAGGTTCAGGTCCCGAGGACTGGCGAATGCGGCCTCGATGGCCGGCTTCGTGATCTCGCTGAAGGTCACCCGCCGGATGCGGTCCTCGTCCAGGCCGGCGTGCTCGGCAATATGCCAGGCGATCGATTCGCCCTCACGGTCGAGGTCCGTGGCGAGCCAGACCCGCCCCGCCGTGCGGGCGGCATCGGTCAGGCGCTTGAGCTCGTCGCGGCGGTCGGGCAGGGGCTCGTAGCGGGGGGCGAAATCGTGCTCGAGATCGACCCCCAGGCCCCGTCGCGGGAGATCGCGGACATGGCCGTAGGAGGCGAGCACGTGATAGCCGTCGCCGAGGTAGCGTTCAATGGTCTTCGCCTTGGCCGGCGACTCGACGATGACGAGGTCGCCGCCGGTGGCTCGGGGTCCCGACATCGGTGCGGGAGTGTAGCACCGGGTTTCGGCGGCGCTGGTACCGGCGGCTTACCGCCGGGACGGTCAGTTCGTGAAGTCCCAGACCACGTAGACGCGATTGCCGCCCAGCGCGATGCCGATGCCGAGCCGGCGATAGTTCGGACTGAGGATGTTGTCCTTGTGGTTGCCGCCACCCGGATAGGGCTCGGCCATGAACTGGGCGTGGCACCAGTTCAGGGTGGCCTGCACCGAGGCGCCGCCGAGGTAGCAGATGTTTTCGCCCGAGGACGAGTACGAGATGCCGCCGGCATTGAGCCGCTGGCGATAGGTGATCCCTTCCGGTGTCGTGTGGCTAAAGTACCCGCGCGACGCCATGTCCACCGCGTGCCCGTAGGCCACCGCCGAAATGGCCCCGTCGAGGACCAACGGAGCGAACCCGTACGCGGCGCGGGCAGCGTTCACCTGGTTGAGCGCGTACTGGGCCATGTCCGAGCTGGCCGCGAACGCGGGAACCGGACTGAAGACCCGCGCCGGGCCGGCCGTCGTGAACCCCCACGAGAACGTGACTGGATTCCCGTCCGCGTCGCGGGCGGAAGAACCGATCGACGCGGAATAGGCCCGCCCAGCACCGAGCGCCGCCGAGGGATCGAAGGTCAAGACCGTCCCGTCCGCGCTCCACGCAACGTTGCCCACCACCGCTCGCCCGGTGGCGGCGTCGGTGAGGGTGAAGGCGGCCCCGGTCTGGGCGACGTTCATGGGCTGGCTGAACGTGACCTGCACCGAGGACGATGCCGAGACACCCCGCTCGCCGATGGCAGGGGCGACCGTGATCGCGAGGGCCAGCTCGCGGGTCGTGAAGCTGAAGCTCACGTCACCGCCGACCGGGTTGCCCACCAGGTCGCGCGCCCCGGCGACGGTGACCGTGTAACGCGTGCCCGCGGCCAGTCGTTCGTCGGGCGTGAACCACAGGGTCGTGCCCTCCCAGGCAAGCGTGCCGGCCGCCATCGGTGAGATGCGGAATGCCTCCTCGGTCGCCATCGCGCTCATGGCGGTGCTGAAAGTGAGGCCGATGCGCGTGCTAGCGCTGGTATCCGTGCTGTGGTCGTCGCTCATGGCGCTGGTCGCGGCGTCCGGGATGCCGGTCGAGGCCATGACCTCCTGGCGGAGCGCAGGCAGCTTGGAAGCCGTGTCGACCACCCCGTCCACCCGGAGCCGGACGACGTGGGGTGAGGCCTGCGTCGTGAAGGACGCCCGCCAGTCGGCGGCCAGGCCGCGACCATCGGCCATCGCCGTCCCGGCCGGAACGTGGATCACGTAGCGCTCGTCGGCGGCCCAGCGCGGGGCTGGTGCGAGCGTCAGGACGCTCCCGTCGACGTTCCAGCGCAGGCTGACATCGGTCGCCGGCGAGAGGCCGAGGGCGGTCGCCACCGCCGTCCGGTCCATCGGCCCGGGGAACTTCAGAAGGACCGACTCAGAGGACGGGACGCCCTCGCCGATGTTCGCCGGCAGGATGGACTCCTGTCGCGGCGCTGGCTGGAGACCGGCCTGGATGACCGGGGCGGCGGGGAGCGCCATCCCGACCGCCACCGCGAGCGCAGTGGCAGCCACCGTGAGATGGGTGATGATCCGATGTCGGCGTAGCGGCTCGGCGTACGCGGCCAATCGGCGAAGGTCCCCCGCGACTTCAGTCGACGGAGAGGGCAATAGACAGTTGCTCCTGCGGACCGGCGGGCAGCATCGTATACGGCCCGAGGGTCTTGAGGGGAGCCGGAAGTATAGCCCGAACACCTCGTCAGGCGCCAACCTCGATCGGAACCGGGGGCGCAGGCAACGTTCCCCACCCGCTCCGCCGCGCCTCCAGCGTGGCGTGGAAGGTCGCTCCCGAGTAGGCGGTGACAAGTCCCCGGGCCTCGAGCATCGTCAGCGTCGCGGCCAGCAGCGAGGTGGCCAGCTTGACCCGCGGCACGAGCTCCTCGATGGATCCCGAGCGCTTCAGCACGGCGGCGAGGACGAGGCCTTCGGCTTCCGACAGGGAGCGAACACTGACCGGGAACTGCCCTCGCTGCAGACCGATGAGGTGGAGCAGGGCGGCCGGTGACGTGACCAGGGTGGCGACGTGGTCGGCGATCAGCCGGTTCGTCCCTCGCGAGGTCGCCGCATCCATGGGGCCGGGCACGGCGAACAGCTCACGGCCGTAGCCGATCGCCGCATCGGCGGTCAACAGGGCGCCGGAGCGGTCCGGCGCTTCCACCACGACGACCGCCTCCGACAGCCCCGCGATGATCGTGTTGCGACGGGCGAAATCCGGGCGGCCTGGCCGCAGGCCAGGCGGAAGCTCACTGAGCAGCGCGCCACCCGAGCGGACGAGGCGTCTGGCCAGCTCCTGATGGACCGACGGGTAGATGCGATCGATGGGTGAGGGGAGGACCGCCACGCTCCGCCCGCCGGCGCTGACGGCAGCCGCGTGGGCCACCGCATCGATGCCGACCGCGAGCCCGCTCACAACGGTGACCCCCGCCCGCGCCAGCTCGTCCCCGATCTCCTCGGCGGCGGCTCGCCCGTACCCGCTCGGGCGACGCGTGCCGACCACGGCCACCGCGGTTTCGTGCCATGAGCTGGAGTCACCCGCGGCCCACAGGACGGCAGGGCGCGGATCGAGGTGGGCGAGCCGCGGTGGGTAGGACCGATCGAGCGCTGTCAGCGGCCGAATCCCCCTCGAACGGCCCCTGGCGGTCAGCTCCGCCGCCAGACCATGAATGCCCTGTGCTCGGGCACGGCGCACCTGGTCGACCGCCGCCCGTCGCACGTCAGCGGGAAGCCCGGTCACGGCCTGCTCGACCAGACCGGCCTCCCAGGCGGCGCGGAGGCTGCCGGCTCGTGCCACAAGCCGGGCCACGGTCACCGGGCCGATGCCGGGCACCTGGGCGATAACGATCCAGTACGGGCGCTCGCGGTCGGGGTCGAGGTCGGCGAGAGCGAGCCCGGTCCAGGCGCCGGGACGCCTCGGGCCGCGGCCTGTCGAAGGGACGGTCACGCGGCCACCGGCGGGCGATAGCGCAGGGCCTCCTCGAGGTGAGCTGGCCGCACGGCGTCGGAAGCCTCGAGGTCCGCGATGGTGCGGCCCAGCCAGGCGGCGCGGTGAGCCCGGCGCGGCGACAGGCGCAGGGCCCGGACCAGCGTCGTGAGGCTGCGCACGGCGTCCGGGCCGAAGCCGAGGCCTCGGGTCAGGGCGTCCGGTCCGAGCGTGGCGTTTGGAGCGCCCTGCCGGTCGTGTTGCCGTTCCCAGGCCTCCCGCACCCGGGCGGCAGTCGTTGCGCTGTCCTCGCTGTCGCTGTCGGCGACGACCCGGCGTGGCTCGTCCACGGTCACCCACAGGTCGATCCGGTCGCGGAGCGGTCCCGACAGCCGCCGGCCGTACCGCCGGATGACGGCTGGATCGCAGTCGCACGCCCGGGTTCGGGCCCCGTACCAGCCGCAGGGGCAGGGGTTGAAGGCGGCCAGCAGTGTGAAGCGCGCCGGGAGGCGCAGCGCGCCGTCCACCCGGGCAATCGTCACCTCGCCCGACTCGAGCGGCTGGCGCAAGGCATCGAGCGCATCGGCCCGGAACTGGAGCAGCTCGTCGAGGATGAGCACTCCGCGGTGGGCCAGGCTCGCCTCCCCGGGGCGGATCCGCTCCCCGCCCCCCACGAGGGCCTGGACCGACGTGGTGTGATGCGGGGCGCGGACCGGGCGAACGCGGGTCAGGGGCAGATGCCGGTCCGCCAGCCCGGCCACGGAGTAGATACGGCTGACCTCCACCGCCTCCCGGTCATCCAGGGGCGGGAGGAGGCCGCCCGCCGCCGACAGGAGGAGAGTCTTGCCCACGCCGGGCGGGCCCACCAGGGCGAGGTTATGGCCGCCGGAAAGGGCAATCTCGAGCGCGCGACGGGCGAGCGACTGCCCGACCACGTCGCGGAGGTCCACCGCCGCGACGGGCGGCGTCCAGGCCGGGAGGGGCGTAGCCGCCGCGGCGGCCAGGGGGCGAACGCCTGCAAGGTGGGCCACCGCGTCGCCCAGCGAGGTTGCCCCGTGGACCGCGATGCCATGCACTGCTGCTGCCTCCACGAGGTCATCGCGGGCCACGATGGCCGAGCGATGTCCGGCGTCGCGCGCGGCGGCCACGAGGGCGAGAGTGCCCGACACCGGCCGCAGCGAGCCGTCGAGCGCCAGCTCGCCGAGCAGGGCGGTAGATCGCAGCTCCGCGTCGAGCTGGCCCGAGGCAGCCAGTAGGCCGACACCGATGGCAAGGTCGTGGGCGGTCCCCTCCTTCGGCAGGTCAGCCGGAGCAAGGTTGACCGTGATCCGGCGCGCGGGGACCTCGAAGCCGCTGTTACGGATTGCGCTCCGGACCCGCTCACGGGCTTCCTGCACCGCGCTGCCGGCCAACCCGACGATCGTCAGGCCCGGCAGGCCGAAGGCGACGTCGACCTCGACGCGGACGGGTACCGCCTCCACGCCACGGATCGAGGCGCTCATCGTCTCGGCCAACACCGCTCTACTCCGGGAGCGAGCAGAGAAGGGAGGCCGGCGCCGCCTGCTCGCCTCCCTGATCCGGCGGCGACCGGCGGCCGAAGTGTCCGGCTGGGCGGTTACGCGGCGATTAGGTGGCGATTGTCCGGTGGGTCAGGCCTCGACCTCGACCACCGACAGCTCCCTGTCGAGGGTGGCTGCGAAGTCGCTGACCGCCTTCGCGAGCGGGCTCCCCGGACGGCTGATCATGAACGGGGCGCCGGAGTTCAATGCGCCGATGGCACCGCGATACTCGTTGATCACCTTGTGTGAGATGGGTCGACCGAGGACGCTCTCGGCATTGGCGATGTTGATCCCGGTGAACGCGTTCGAGCGGTTCAGGACGAGCTGGACCTTTTCCCTCGGATATCCGAGCTCGTTCATTGTCTTCAGCACCAGCTGCACGTTCTTCAGGCACGAGAGGTCCGCCGTGAGGATCACGTAGACGACATCGGCCTCGTCGAAGAGGTGGATCGTGATGTCGTCCAGGTTCCGCGCGGCGTCGATGACCGTGTAGTCGTACAGGCCGCGCAGGAGATCCACGACGTTCGAGAGCGCCTCGGGCGAGGAGCGGTGGCTTTCCATCACGACATCGGCCTGCTCGGGCGCGGTCGGCGCAAGCAACAGGTCGATCCCCGAGGAATGGGAAACCACCAGGCGCCGAAGGAGGTCGGCGTCGAGCTCCGGCTCGGACATGGCGTTGACGATGGAGGCGGTGTCGAGCTTCAGGTCGAGGAACACGCGCAGGTCGCCGAACTGCAGGTTGGCGTCGACCAGCGCGACGCGTCGCTTGTGCTCCGAGGCGAGGGCGATGGCCGTGTTGATCGCCAGCGTGGTGTTCCCCACCCCGCCCTTGGCCCCGTAGAAGACGACCACGCGGCGGAGCGTCGCCTGGACCGATCCGGTCCGCGGGCCACCAAGCCCACTGCGCGCCAGGAGGGCCCGGATGCGGGCCATCAGCTCGGCGGGGTGGAACGGCTTGACGATGTCGTCGTCGGCGCCGGCCCGCAGGCCCTTGACCCTCTGGCCGACGTCGGCCTCGGTCGTGAGCATGAGGATCGGCACCCGGTGGCCCGCCGACTCTGCGCCCCGGATTCGGCCGATGGCCTGGTAGCCGTCAATCCCGGGCAAGGTGGCATCCATGAGGATCAGGTCGGGCGATTGCTCCGCCACGAGCGCGATGCCGGTCTCGCCATCGCCGGCCAGCAGGACCTCGAACCCCTCCTGCTTGAGGGTGAAGCTCAGGACACGCTGGATGTTGAGGTCATCGTCGACGACCAGGACCTTGACTGCCATGGGCCCTCGCGAGAGCCCCGGCCGGTCCGGCAGGTCCGCTCCGACCCGGGCGCGGGGCGGATTATAGTCGGCTGCCCGGCGGCTCCAGATGGTGGTCGAGGAATGCGAGCACGCGGCGGACGTACTCCGCCCCGCCCACGATCCTCGCGTCCCCGTGCGCCGCCCCGTCAACCACGTACAGCTCTTTCGGCTCGCCAGCGGCGTCGTACAGGCTCAACGACTGCCTCCAGCTGACGAGCCGGTCTTCGCGCGGGGCGATGAGAAGGAGCCCCCGGGGCGCGACGTCGGCGACCCGGTCGACCGGTGAGATCAGACGTGTGCGTGCCCGCAGCGCCGCCCCGGCGACGACCAGCCACGATCCCAGTCCGGGGAATGGGAGCCGCTGCTCCCGCATCCGGTTGGCGATGGGATGGCGAAGGTCGGCGTAGGCCGCATCCGCGACCACGGCGGCCACCGGCAGATCGGGGGCGGAAAGGATGGCCGTGGCCCCACCCATGCTGATCCCGTACAGGGCGATCGGGCCAAGGCCACGACCCTCGAGCAGGCGGACGGCGGCGGCCACGTCCCGACGTTCGGCCGAGCCCAGGGTCGTTGCCGCCGGGTCCGACGCGCCGTGGCCGCGGAAGTCGAACTGGAGGACGTGGTATCGCTCCCGAAGCCAGGGCACGAAGAGCGAGAGCCATGGGACCCGATGCCACGAGAAGCCGTGGAGGAGGATCACCGCGGCCCGCGTGTCGCGGGCCGCAGGGATCAGCCACCCATCGAGGGTGACCCCGTCATCGGTCGTGAAGCGCACCGCCTCGTGCGGCAGGCCAAGCTCGGCCGGTGACCGCGGGAGGTCCGCGATCTCGTCCTCGGGATGGACGACCGGCGTCACCACCCGCCGTGAACCGACCACTCCCAGGTACCCGAGGTAGCCGGCCGTCACCGCGCCGACCAGGCCGCCGAGCGCGGCCAGCAGACCCCGGCTGCGGGAGTGTCCGCGCGACCCGCTCAGGGCTCGGTGCCCCCGGCCAGCGTGTCACCGATCCGTCGGGTGAGCTCGCTGAGCTCCATCGGCACGATCCAGGTCTTCGACTCGGAAGCGGCGAGGGCGCGGAGCACTTCGAGGTACTGGATCTGCATCGTCTTCTGGTCGACGGTGCTGGCCGCGCCGAAGATCGTGGTCAGGGCCGTGCCGTAGCCCTCCGCCCGCAGAGCCTGGGCCTGTCGCTCGCCTTCGGCCCGAAGGATGGCGGACTGCTTGTCGCCCTCGGCGCGAAGAATGGTCGACTGCTTGTCGCCCTCGGCCACGTTGATCGACGCCTGTCGGGTGCCTTCCGACTCGGTGATGACCGCCCGTCGGTTGCGCTCGGCGCTCATCTGGCGGTTCATCGCGTCCTGGATGTCGCGGGGCGGAACGATCTCGCGGATCTCGACATTCGTCACCTTCACGCCCCAGCGATGGGTGACCTCGTCCAGCTTGGTGCGCAGGATGTTGTTGATCTCCTCGCGCTTGGCGAGCACGTCGTCGAGCGGAATGTCACCGATGACCGCGCGCAAAGTGGTGGCGGCCAGGGCCTGGGAGGCGCCTCGGAAATCGGTGATCGCGACCACACTGGTCGTCGGCTCGAAGACCTTCGAGTACACGAGGAAGTCGATATCGATCGGCGCGTTGTCCTTCGTGATGCACGTCTGGCGCGGTACCTCGAGGAAGAACTCGCGGAGGTCGGCCTTCACCGCCTGCTGGATGATTGGGATCAGCAGGACGAGACCCGGCCCTTTCGCCCCCTGCAGGCGCCCGAAGAAGAACACCACCAGCCGCTCGTACTCGCGAACGACGTGGACGATGCTGAAGATCAGCCACAGCACGAGCGCCAGGGCGATGATCACCAACGCGATCGGGATCAGGGCTTCCATCGGTTACTCCTCTTCGACTGGGCGGTCGGACTGACCGGACGCCGGTTCCACGATGAGCTCGAGCCCGTCGACACCGACCACGCGGAGAGCGGCGCCGGGCGGGATCACGCCATGACGGCTGCGGGCGGTCCAGGTCTCACCTTGGGCCGAGGCGATGCCGGTCGGGGCGATCGGGGTGGTCGCGGTGCCGGCCGCCCCGACGAGGGCAAGCATGGGCTGCGTCGGGCTCTGCCGGCGGCGCATCTCGACCACGCCCCGGGCGACAAGCGCGATGAACCCGACCGCCAGCACGATCGGGAGGCCGACGAG
The DNA here is from genome assembly GCA_035709505.1 of Candidatus Limnocylindria bacterium. GTDB lineage: Bacteria > Chloroflexota > Limnocylindria > QHBO01 > QHBO01 > DASTEQ01. Next base: position 790 of record DASTEQ010000097.1, on the reverse strand, counting down.
GACCGGGTTTAGCTCGATCTGGATGGCATCGGTGCCGTCCACGCCGGTGTACAGCGCAAAGGCGCCCAGGACGAAGGCGATGATGCCCGCCACGGTCATCAGGCCGTACGAGGTGACGAACAGCTCGAGGGCAAAAAGGCCGAGGCCGATGGCGATGAGCACCAGGCCGGCGACGTTGAGGGGCAGGCTGTTGGAGCCGATGAAGGCCAGCACGATCGCGATCCCGCCCACGATGCCTGAGAAGAAGTTCGGGTGGTACAGCTCGTCCAGAATCCCGTAGAAGCCGACCGTGAACAGCAGGAAGGCGATGTTCGGGTCGCTCAGCAGGTGGAGGAACTCCTGGCCGAAGTTCATGCCAATCGGCATCAATGGCCGGCCGCTCAGGGGTGGCAGCGACTCGCCGTTGAAGTGGTAGGCGTAGCCATCCGCTCGCTCACCGATGTCGATCGCCGCGAACAGCTCCTCGGTGGTCTCGGCCAGGATGTCGACGACGGGCGGCTCCAGCTCCACGGCGTCCTCGGCACCGAGGTTGGCGGCGTCGCGGACGGCCGACTCCGCCCAGTCTGCATTTCGGCCGTGGGACTCGGCCAGGCCCCGAATGTTGGCCACCAGGTCATTCGTGATCTTCGCCGCGATGGTCGGGGGCAGCTCCTCGCCGCCCGAACCGACGACGGAGGCCGATCCAATGGTGGTCAGGGGAGCCATCGCCGCGACGTCTCCGGCCATCGTGATGAAGGTCGCGGCGGACGCCGCCTGCGCTCCGGGCGGTGTTACCCAGGTAATGACCGGG
>DASTEQ010000096.1:0-13120 GCA_035709505.1 Candidatus Limnocylindria bacterium | reverse complement strand
CGCCACCCGCGAGGACACGAAGTACTCGATCGGAAGCGCGCTCAACCACGTGCTCCTGCATCAGACCGTGGTGGGGCAGGAGGCGATCAAGCAGATGGAGATGGCGGGTGACGTGCCCGATGTCGTGATCGGCTGCGCGGGCGGCGGCTCGAACTTCTCGGGCATCGCGTTTCCCTTCCTCCGCGACCGGCTGACAGGAAACTCCTCGACGCGCTTCCTGGCGGTGGAGCCGGCATCCTGTCCGAGCCTGACCCGCGGCGAGTATCGGTACGACTTCGGCGACACGGTGGGGATGACGCCCCTGCTGAAGATGCACACCCTGGGCAGCGGGTTCCGACCGGCACCGATCCACGCTGGCGGTCTGCGCTACCACGGCATGGCGCCGCTGGTCTCGCACCTGTACGAGCTTGGCTTCCTGGAAGCGAAGGCCTATGGGCAGAACACGTGCTTCGAGGCAGCGGTCCAGTTCGCCCGGACCGAGGGGATCATTCCGGCCCCTGAGTCGAGCCACGCCATCCGGGCGGCCATCGACGAAGCCCTTGAGGCCCGCGAGGCCGGCGAGGAGCGGGTGATCCTGTTCAACCTCTCCGGCCACGGCTACTTCGACATGGCGGCCTACGACCAGTACCTGGCCGGACAGCTGACCGACGTCGAGTACGAGCCTCTCGACCCGGCTGAAGCCGAAGTGGAACCAGCCGCCGTGGCGTAAGACGTTCGGATGCTCCGCGTCGGGGTGCCAGGCCCTCATGGTGCCCCGGCGCAACCCTCTGGGGCAGCACCGATCGGTGCGCAGGAACAACACATCTGTGCGGCCGACCTCACCAGACCGGTGCGAACGGCAAGCAACCCGATACACGAACTGGGCCATAGGTACTAGGCAGCAGCAGGACCCGCTGCTACGCTCCGCCATCGGCCGCCAATGAACCAGCCCCCCTGGCAGGGACGGGGTACGGAGTGATCCGTACCCCGTTTCCTGTTCTAGCGCTACCCTTTAGGCATGGCCCGCGCAACGTGGAACGGCACCGTCATCGCCGAAAGCGACGAGTTCGAGCTCGTCGAGGGCAACGTCTACTTCCCGCCGGACTCGGTGCGGACCGAGTTCCTGCAGCCAAGCGACACCCACACGGTTTGCTGGTGGAAAGGGACCGCCAGCTACTACACCCTCGTCGTGAATGGCGCCGAGAACCGCGACGCGGCGTGGTACTACCCCGAGGCCTCGGCCGAGGCCAAGAACGTCGAGGGGTACGTGGCCTTCTGGAAGGGCGTAACCGTCGAGCGTTGACGCCGACCGACTAGGGCAGCCCCGTCAACTGCAGCCCGTAGCCCGCGATGCTCAGCTCAAGGACGCTGGCGTCCACCTCGTACCGCACGACGTCGGCGCTGAGGACGGTGAGCATCGCTTCCTCCATCTCCGCGGCAGCACCCTCGCAGGCGACCCGGGTCAGGGCGATGTCGCCGAATCGAATCGTGTCCGCACGGACCTCCGCCCCACCGCTGCCCGTGTTGCAGCCGGTGTTGACCATGACCAGCTGATCGTCGGTGAAGACCATGGTCGCAAGCACGTCCTGCGGCACGCTGGACACGGCGTCGCCGGAAAGGATCGCGGACACCGTCCAGACGGGACCGACGAGCGGCAAGTCCGGGTCGGCCACCTCTCGATCGAGGAGCGTGATCACGGTCTCGCCCTCCTCCAGGACCAGTTCATCTCCACTGGCCCTGACCAGGGGCTGCGAGCCGAGGAACGCGAACAGCCACTCGTCCTGGTCGGCGAGCGCGGGATCACATCCCATCTCCGTCATCGCGCCGCCCGTGATCTCGAGTACCCCGCCATCGATCCGGTACATGGCGCCGAAATGGTTGCAGCCGGCGTGGGCGGCCAGCATGCGCTCCTCATCGAAGGCGAGTCGGATCCGGGTCCCATCAACCAGCGGCTGCGCCAGACCGCCGACGGTGACCGACGTGGAGAGGAACTCGCGCCCGGACAGGTCGGGACTGCCGCCGCCCGGCAGGAGATTGCAGCCCGCCGCCAGCACGACCAGCAGCGCGGCCGGACCCAATCGTGCGATGGTCATTCCGTGCAAGTGACGCTCCCCTCGCCCGTGCGGTTCCCATCATGCGACGCTGATCGACGGCTGTGAAGTTCGGACTTCAGATCAGCTCCTTCACGTGGCCCGGCGGCGGAGCCGCCATCGGTCCCACGCTCGCCCGGGTCGTCCGGGCCGCGGACGACGCGGGCTTCGATTCGATCTGGGTCATGGACCACTTCTTCCAGATCCGCGGGCTCGGGCCGCCGGAGGCGCCGATGCTCGACGGGCAGACCGCGCTCGGCTTCATGGCCGCCCACTCCGAGCGAGCGCGGCTGGGGCTCATGGTCGGTGGGATCCACTACCGCCCGCCGGGGATCTGGATCAAGGCCACCACCACCCTCGACGTGCTCTCCGGCGGGCGCGCGTGGTTCGGGATCGGGGCAGCCTGGAACGAAGAGGAGTCCATGGGCCTGGGCTGGCCCTTCCCGCCGCTCCGCGAGCGGTTCGAGATGCTGGAGGAGACGCTCCAGATGGCGCACGCGATGTGGACCGATGGCAGCGGGACCCAGGGTCGCCACGACGGGAAGCACTACACCGCGACCCGGCTCCTGAATTCGCCGCAGTCGATCAGCCGGCCGCGGGTACCGATCATGATCGGCGGAGGCGGTGAGCGGAAGACGCTGCGTTTGGTGGCGCAATACGCCGATGCCTCGAACGTGTTCGGCGACCCGGATACCCTGCGCCGCAAGTACGCCATCCTGCGCGAGCATTGCGAGCAGGTCGGGCGCCCGTTTGACGAGATCGAGCGGAGCGTCCTGAAGTCGGTCGACCCCGAGCGCGATTCGGCGGATGCCATCGTCGACCGCTGGGGCGCCCTCGCCGAGGCCGGAGCCCAGCACGTCATCTTCAGCGTTCGCGGGGTCCACGACACGAGCCGCCTCGACTGGGTCGCGGCGGAGGTGTTTCCCCAGCTGCGCGCCCTGTAGGCTGCGCCATAGGCAGACGGAGGCACCGATGAGCTATCCGAACACCGCACCCATCACCGGAGCCGAGAAGGGCTGGGGTCTCGTTCTGGCGGTCATCTCCTTCCCGCTGGGCCTGGTCGCGCTCATCGGCCTGTTGGCGGACCAGGCGTGGGCCCGCTGGGTCGGGCTGGTCCTGGGCGTGCTCGTCGCGCTGGTGGGCGTTGGGGTCGTGGTCTGGCTGCTGGTCTCCTTCATCCCCGAACAGGGATCGAGCTACCCCTTCGCCCCATGGTTCGTCTTCCTCGCCGGGCTGGCCGTGGTGCTGGGGCTGCTGGCGGCGCGGAAGTTCCGGGCCGGGCTCCAGTCGACGGAGACCGAATAGCCGCCCGACGGCTCTCCTCAGGCCCGGAGCTCGGCCTCCACCTCGGCAATCGGTCGGACCGATCGTTCGCCGGTTGCCCGGTCGGTCACCTCCGCCCCGCCGCCGGCCATCGAGCGGGTCGAGATGGTGACGATCGTCGGCATGCCGAGCAGCTCGGCATCGGTCAGCTTCACGCCGGGAGACTCGTCGCGATCGTCGTACAGCACATCGACCCCGGCATCGGTCAGCCGCTGGTAGAGAGCCTCGGCTGCTTCCGCCACCGCCGGGTCCTTCGCGGCGCCGAGCGCGACCAGGTGAGCGGCGTAGGGTGCGACGGCCCGGGGCCAGACGATCCCCTTGTCGTCGTGATGCTCCTCCACGATGCAGGCCACCGCTCGACCCAGGCCGATCCCATAGCTGCCCATCACCACCAGCCGCCGGCTGCCGTCCTCCGACAGGTAGGTGGCGCCCAGGGCCTCGGTGAAGTCGGTCCCCAGCTTGAAGATGTTGCCGACCTCGATCCCGTGCCGCAGGACGACCGGCGTTCCGCATCGGGGGCAGGGGTCGCCGTCACGGGCGTTGCGGATGTCCACCACCAGGTCAGCGGTGAAATCTCGCTCATGATTCACGTTGAGCAGGTGGTACCCGTGCCGGTTCGCGCCCGCCACCAGGTTCGGGGAACGGGCGGCCAGGTCGTCGAGGACGACCACTGTGTCGTGGGCGCCGATCGGGGACGCGTATCCGGGTTCCATCCCCGCCGCCTTGATCTCGTCACCGTGGGCCGGCCGCAGCCCGCCGACGGCCTTCACCGCGTTCGCCAGCTTGGTCTCGTTCACCTCGAAGTCGCCCCGGACGACCGCGGTGATCAATCGGCCGTCGGTGGTCATGAAGAAGGTGGCCTTCGCCGTTCGGTCGGTGCCGACCCCCAGCTGCGCGGCCAACGACGCGATCGTGTCGGTGCCCGGCGTGGCGACCTCCTCGGTCGGCTTCGGCTCCTCAGGGGCGGGGTCGGCGTGTGCCACGACGGCGATCTGCTGGTTGGCGGCATATCCGCAGCTGTCGCACAGGACGAGCGTGTCCTCGCCGTTGTCGTTGATCACCATGAACTCGTCGGCCCCAGTGCCGCCCATGATCCCGACATCGGCACCGACCACCACCGTCTGCAGGCCGAGCCGGTCGAAGATCCGGGTGTACGCACCCCGGTGGAGCTCGTAGCCGTGGTCGAGCCCCTCCTCGTCCGCATCCAGGGTGTAGCTGTCCTTCATGACGAACTCGCGGACCCGGATCAGCCCGCCGCGGGCGCGCGGCTCGTCGCGGAACTTCGTCTGGAAGTGGTACACGATGGTCGGCAGCTGGCGGTACGAGTTCACGAAGTCGCGGACGAGGTCGGTGACGACCTCCTCGTGGGTCATGGCCAGCACCATGTCGCGCCCGCCGCGATCCTTGAACCGGACCAGCTCGGGTCCGATCTTCGCGTAGCGGCCGCTCTCCTTCCACAGGTCCGCGGGCTGGACGACCGGCATCTCCATCTCCTGCCCGCCGATCGCGTTCATCTCCTCTCGGATGACCTGCTCGACCTTCTTGCTGACTGCGAACCCGAGCGGCAGGAGGCTGTAGATCCCCGAACCCAGCTGGCGCACGTAACCGGCTCGCACCAGGAGCCGATGGGAGACCATCTCGGCCTCGGCAGGGTCGTCGCGAAGGGTCGTGAAGAAGAGGCGGGACAGGCGCATAGGCCGCCTAGGATACCGATGCGCCCTACCTCGCCGGCGCCGTCTCGTGGCCGGGCATGTGATGCTCGGTGGCGCGCAGCTGGCCGAGCGGGACGAGTGCCACGATCAGCAGGCCCGCACTGGCGATCAGCAGGCCGTCGATTCCTCGCCACTCCGCGGCTACCCCGGCCACGATCGAGCCGATGATCTGGCCCAGGGCGAGGAACACCGAGTACAGGCCCATGATCACGCCTCGGCGGCCGGGGAAGCCCTCGCTCACGTCGGAAAGGAAGCCGACCGCGGCCGGCGTGGCCCCGGCCAGCACGAACAGGCCGACGGCGGCGAGCCCGAGGGTCGCGGCCACGAACCAGGTCGGCAGGCCGGCCGAGTGGTTCAGGCCGAGCAGCGCCGCGACGAAGACGCCGCCACCGCCGAGCCCGAACCCGATGATCGTCGTCCGCCGCAGGCGGGTGAAGCGGTTGCCCCAGTAGAGCAGGCCCGAGAACAGGACCAGCAGACCGACGCCAAAGACGAGGCTCGCCTGCCATGGTTCGATGCCCTGCATCAGGACCTGGTCCGTGAACTCCGGGGAAGGCTCCTGGACGAGCTGGAAGACCGCCTGCGTTCCCCACGAGCCGAGCAGGGCGTTCAGGGCGATCCACGTGGGCGCGAGGAGCCAGACGGCCCGGCTGCGCACGACGTCGCGGTAGCGGCCGAGGTGGAACAGCGAGGCGGGCACGGTCTCCTCGCCCGGGGCGGTGGGGATGTGCTCCGGCAGATCATCCACGCCGTAGCGGAGGATGAGGAAGGTGATCCCGTACACCACGGCGTTCACGTAGAACGCCGTGGGGCCCATGGCGGAGTACAGGAAGCCGGCCACCACCGACCCCACGCCCACGCCGCCGAGGGTGGCCACCTCGAAGCGGGCCACGACCTTGCCCCGCAGTTCCTGGCTGCGGGAGGTGACGATCGCGATGTACCCCAGCGCGGCCGGGACACTGGCGGCCGCCGCCGCGCCCTCGAGGAAGCGGGTGCCGGCAAGCAGGGGAACGCTGGTGGTGAGGGCGGTGGCAATGACCGCCACCGCGCCCATGATCGGGCCCGGCTGCATGAGCCGGTGGGTCCCGTATCGGTCGGCGAGCATCCCGAAGAACGGGGACAGGATCAGCTCGGCGCCGAAGTACAGGGCGCCCATGATTCCGGCGGTGAGTGCGGTGACCGGCGGCCCGCCGAACGAGGGAAGATCGGTCAGGTAGAACAGGAGCAGGGCGCCGGTCAGGCCGGTCGAGAAGCGCAGCGTGAAGTTGCCCAGCAGGACGGCGTTGATCGACCCGGTCACGAAGGGGGTCGAGTCTACGGGAGCGCGGCGTAGGAGAATGGCCGAGCCATTCACCCGCATTCGTGAGGTCGCCATGCCCGCGCGCGTCGTCCACTTCGAGCTCCCCGCCGACGATCCTGATCGGGCCGCGAAGTTCTACGCCGATGCCTTCGGCTGGAAAGTCGAGAAGTGGGGCGGGCCGACCGATTACTGGCTGGTGACGACCGGTGAGGCACCCGAGCCGGGGATCGACGGCGGGATCGGTCGTCGGCAGGATGCGGACGACCAGATCACGAACACGATCGACGTGCCCGATCTCGATGCCGCGGTCGCGGCCGTGGAGGCGGCCGGCGGGCGGATCACCCGGGCCAAGGCCCCGGTGCCCGGCGTCGGCTGGCTGGCGTACGCCGTCGACACCGAGGGAAACCCATTCGGGATGATGCAGGCCGACGAGTCGGCAGCGTAGCCTAGGCCGCTTCCTCGATCCGGTCGTCGGCGGGGGGGAGAGGCTCCGGGTCATGCGGGGCACGGCGGCGCTGGACCGCGAGGACCACCCCGCCCGCGCCGAGCAGCAACACGCCTGCGCCGATCCCGAGCCGTTCACGTCCACGGTCGTCGGCCGCTTCGAGCGTCGCAAGCACCGTTTCGGCGTGGTCTGAAGCCGTTCCGTTGTCCCCAGCTTCCCAGGCCTCGCGGGCAGCCGCGAGGTCCGCCTCAGGCTCCGAGCCGAGCAGCCCGATGGCCTCCACCAGCTCCGGCTCGATCGCCAGGCCGCTGGTTGCATCCGAGATGGTTTCGAGCGCGAGCATCTCTCGGTTGGCTTCCGTCAAGGCCCCCGCGAGGCCCCCGCTTCCTTCGAAGGCGTCGCGCAGCTCGCCCGGTGGATCGAGGTCCAGAACCGCGGCCTGGGCCGTCAGGTCGGCGGCGAGGGCCAGGATCCGGTCAGCCGTCTCGAGGTCTGCCATGACGTCCTCGAACTGCCAGCTCCCCAGGTCGTAGCGGATGGTCTCGGGCAGCTCCCAGTCGCCGGCGGTAGCCACGACCTCCAGGTAGCGGGTCCGAGCCTCTGCCCGGTCGGTGATGAGTTCGTTCTCCTCCTGGTCCACGACCCAGGTCGTCCACAGGTCGGCGAACGCGGTCCCGGTCCGCTCCTCGAGCAGGTCCAGAAGACGCTGCCAGCCCTCGAGGCTGAACGCGACGCCGGTCCGAGGCTCGTCCGACCCGTGAATCGGCTGGTACGCCATCTCCCCGTCCGCCGTGCCGCGCCACACGGCTCGTAGTCCGTCGAGGTCGGTCCGCTCGGAGATCAGGCGAGCCAGGTGATAGGAGGCCGCATAGGCGAACACCTCCACCGTGTCGTTTTCGGCCCCGACCGGTCCCCAGTCGTTGAGCGGGATCCGGGCCGCGAGCAGGTCATCGGTCAGCGCGAATGAGTCACCGCTGACGCCGATCGCCAGCGCCGCCTCGACAGCGTAGAACTCCGCCCACGCCTCACCGATCCAGCGCTCCCGGAACAGGTCGTCGTTGAACCAGATGTGCGCGGCCTCGTGAAGGGTCACCGTTGCGTCGGCGTCGTAGCGGACGTTGATCTTCTGGGTGATCTGGTTGTAGATCCCCGCATAGTCACCCAGTCGGTTGGCCGACTCCTCGACCCGCAGGTCGCCGACGACCGGCCACGGCAGCCCGATGAGCTCGTACAGGGCGGGGATTCCTTCGACCAGCAGGTCCTGGGTCCGCTGGCCCCAATCTGGATCGTCGTCCCATGCGCGGATGACCACCGTGGCATCGGTTCCGCCCACATCCAGGCTGAATGGGGACTCGGTGTAGATGCCCGGTCGCTCGGCGGTGACGTAGGCGAACCAGCTCTGGGGATCGGCCACCTCGGCCGTCAGGTCCACGGATCCATCCGCCTGGGTCGTCTCGGTCAATGGGCCGCCGAAGACGGACGGGGTGAACTGGGATGGCAGCAGGACCGCGACGCTACTGCCCTGCGCCTCGGGCGTCCCGAACGCCCAGACCGGGAAGGCCACCACGGAATGGCCGATGCGGAAGTCACGGTCGGCCGCGCCCCCACGGTCGATCATGTCGAAGGTGACCTGGTAGGCATAGCTGTCGCCGAGGAAGACCTGTTCGGAGAAACCGATGTCGACCTGGACCGAGTCCGCGCCCGGCGTGACGGTGATCTCGAGCTGGGTGCCGGCCGCCGACGCGGCCACGTTGCTCGACCCCGGCGGGACGTGGATGCTGAGACCGGCGTAGTACACCGGCCCCTCCGGGGCGTCGCGCTCGAAGGAGGTCGAGACCGCATCGATCGTGACGTGAACGCGGGCCTGTTCCGGCCGGACGTCATAGCTGGCGTCCATGACCGTGATCAGGCCGCCACCGGCTCTCGCCGTCGAAGGACCGATGGGCGCCAGGGTCGCCGCGGCGACCAGTACCAGCACGGCGCCGGCCATGAGCCGGGATCGGGACATCAGGTACACCGTACCGTGAGCCGCCGGCGTGCGCGAATGGCTGCCCTTTTCACCCCCCGGGGGACGGAGACGTGGGGTTCGGTTTGGGCGCGGTGGCCGGGGTCAGGCGGACGCCGCCAGGGTGTCGAGCCCGAACGCCGTCTCGAGAGCGGCCATCGGACGGAAACCGACCGCGGCCCGCGGCGGTTGTCCCTTCTGGAAGTAGGCGACCGTCGGGATGCTCATGATCCCGAAGTGCGCCGCCGTATGCGGGTTGGCATCGACGTCCAGCTTGTAGACGTCGAGCTGACCGGCGTACTTCTCCGCGATCTTGTCGATCTCCGGGGCAACGAGGCGACACGGGCCACACCACGCGGCCCAGAAGTCGACGATGACAGGTCGCTCGGCGTTGGTCACCAGCTGCTCGAAGGTGCTATCGGTGACCTCGGGGACGTTGGAGGACATGGCTGGGTGGGTTCCTTTCGTGGATACGGGACGAGCGCCTCAGCCCGCGACCCGGTCGCCCGCGACGCGCTGAAGCGCGCCGACGAGGTCCAGGACGCTGCGGTCGGCAATGCGGTACAGGACGGTGCTGCCCTGGCGTCGGCTGGTGACGATCCCAGCCGCGCGCAGGACCGCGAGGTGCTGGCTCATGTTCGGGACCTGGCACCCGACGCAGCGGGACAGGTCACCGACCGATCGCTCGCCGCCGTCGGCGAGGTTTTCGAGGACGAACAGCCGCTTCGGGTCCGCCAACGCACGCGCGACGACCGCGGAGCGGTCGCGCTGGGCCTCGGTCGGGGATGCGGCAACTGCCATCACGTGCTCGACGATATCAGTTCTTGCGCAAACGCGCAAGTTTCCTGCGGTCGATGGATTGCGACGGGCTAGATGTCACGAACCACGCTCACCCTGCCGCCATGACTGTTCACCTGATTTGCCCCTGGTGCGCCGACGAGGTCGCGTTCGAGGTCGAGCCCAACTCCGACGAGCTGCTGTGCAGCGCATGCGGGACGAGCTTCGACTTCGCACCCGACCCGGCGGTGACCTACGCCCTGCTGTACGAGGCGGCCTGAGCTCCTTCAGGCCCGAGCCACTGAGCGCCTGCGGCGCTACGCTCGTGGCGCCTCGGCGATCTCGATCCGCTCGATACGATCGCCCGGATTCGGGTCGCGCGATGGGTCGCGCTCGCGGATGGAACGAACGACGTCCATGCCGTCGGTCACGCGGCCGAAGACCGTGTGCTTGCCGTCGAGATGGGGCGTTGGCCCGAACGTGATGAAGAACTGGCTTCCATTCGTGTTCGGCCCGGCGTTGGCCATGGACAGCACCCCGGCCGCGTCGTGGCGGCGCCCCCCGTTGAGCTCGTCCCCGAACTGGTACCCCGGTCCACCGCGCCCGGTGCCGGTCGGGTCTCCGCCCTGGGCCATGAAGCCGGGAATGACCCGATGGAAGGTCGTCCCGTCGTAGAAGCCGGCTCGGGCCAGGTTGACGAAGTTCTCCACCGTGAGTGGGGCATCGGCGGCAAACAGCTCCACGTCGAACGGCCCTCGCTCGGTCGTGAAACGTGCGGAGTACGACTTGGACAGGTCGAGATCGCCGGACGGCGGTTGGTTGGCCATGGGGTTCGTCCTCTTCACGGGCGGGTGCCCGCGGATGCTACTCGACGAGCAGCCCCAGGGCGGTTTGCCCGGAGATTCCCTCCCTGCCAGGCATCAATGTGCGGGTGGCTGCAAGAGCAGGCCCGGACGCCTTCCGGTCGCTGGCCGAAATCCACGGCAGAATGGGCTGATGGCACGTACGTCCGCCGCCGCGCCGCCAACCTGGAAGGTGGCGGGCGCGCTGGGCATCGTCTACGTCGTCTGGGGCTCGACCTATCTCGGCATCGCGATCATGGTCCAGACCCTCCCGCCGCTCGTTGCCGCCGGTGTCCGGTACTCGGTCGCCGGCCTGGTTCTGCTCGCCGTCCTCATCGCGTGGCACCGCATCCGCCGGCAGCGACTGGAACGCCCGAGCCTTCTCCACTGGCGATCAGCGGTCATCGTCGGTGCTCTGCTTCTCCTCGGTGGCAACGGAGGGGTCGTGCTCGGCGAGACGCTTATCCCGTCCGGCATTGCGGCGCTGATCATCGCCACCTCGCCAATCTGGATGGTCATCTTCGAGGCGGTCGTCGTGCGCGAGCGACCGAGTCGGTTGTCCGTCGCCGGGCTGGTGGCCGGGACCATCGGCGTCGCCATCTTGGTCGTCCCGCTGGAAGGCACCGAGCCCATCAACGCGCTGGGAATCGCCCTGGTGGCCGGGTCGGCCATCTCGTGGTCGATTGGATCGGTCTACTCGCGGCGTGCCCCGTCGCCCAGATCGCCATTCCAGGAAGCGGGCCTCCAGATGCTCGCGGGCGGCGCGATCATGCTGGGAGTGGGCATCCTGCGCGGAGAGCTGGCCGCCGTGGATCCGAGCACGTTTTCGAGCGCATCGGTCCTGGCCGTGCTGTACCTGATCATCTTCGGGTCGCTCATCGCCTTTACCGCCTACATCTGGCTCCTGAACCACATCGCGATCGGGGTGGTGTCGTCATCGGCCTACGTGAATCCGATCGTGGCCGTGGCGCTCGGGGTCGTGATCCTCGACGAGGCGCTGACTCCGCGGACCGTGCTGGCCGCGGTGATCATCATCGGGGCGGTCATCGCCCTGGTCAGCGGTCGTCCCCGCGCCGCGAACGAGCCCGAGCCTACGGTCAAGCCTGAAACGAAACCGGAGACCGAGCTGGCCTGACCGATCTCGCCATACCGGTGCGCAGATGCACCGCCGGTTTGCTCGACGCAGGAACCGGGGCTAGCCTGAATCACTATCAAGCGGTAGGACCGAATCTCGGAGGAATGCCCCATGCGAAGAAGAATCCCTCTGCTCGCGCTGACCGCAGCGGTCTCACTGGCCCTCACCATCTCGGTGAGTGCGGTGTCCGCGGAGTCGCAGCGTGCGTTCGCCGGCCGAATCAGCATGACGGGCGCCGCGGAGGTCCCCGGCCCGGGCGACTCTGACGCCAGCGGCACCGCCATCATCGTGATCGTGCCGGCCCTCGACCGCGTGTGTTGGATGCTGTCTTGGGACGGCATCGATGGCACGGTGAGCGCGGCGCACATCCACGGTCCGGCGACCACCAGTCAATCGGCGGGCGTTCTCGTCCCGCTGTCGGTGAGCTCGACGGGCAGCAGCAGCGGCTGCGCCGTCGATGCCGACGCGGACGCGATTGCGGCGAACCCCAGCATGTACTACGTGAACGTCCACAGCGATGTCTTCCCCGCGGGCGCGATCCGGGGGCAGCTCGACTGACCCCTCCCTGCTGAAGACTGATGGGCCCCGGCCGCCAGGCCGGGGCCCGTTGCTGCCCGGCACGCGGGCCACGCGACTATCATCGGTCCCCCCATGAGCACCAATCGGGTGGCCAACGCCCTCCAGTTCGGGGCCGGCACCTCCACCGGCCACCAGGACGGCGTGCGCTGGATCGATTACCAGAACATCAGCTGGAACCCGGTCTTCTGCAAGCGCTGCGATATCTGCGTCGATATCTGCCCCAAGGGCACGCTCGTTCTTCGTGACGACGCGATCCTCGAGGAGGAGAACTGCATCCTCTGCGGGCTGTGCGAGCGCTACTGCCCGGACCTCGCCATCGAGATGATTCCGGAGGCGGTTGCCGCCCACGCCGATAAGCCGCGGTGACTCGCCGCATCATCGGCTATCCGACGGGTTGGACCCTCAGCGTCCTCGGAACAGCCGAAGATGCCGATGCGGCCGCCGCGGAGCTGCGTGCCGCGGGCGTTCCCGAGGACGACGTGATCGTCATCAGCGGCGAGGATGTCGCCGAGCGGATCGCTCGGCTCGGGACGTCGTCGGGCTTCCTCGCGCGGGCACGCCGCACGATTCAGTTCCTGACCATGGACCAGCTGCCCGACCTCCACGTGTACGAGCTGGCGGTCGAGGACGGCCACCCGGTGGTCGGGATCTCGATCGCCGACGCGGAGGAGCGTCGCGCGGCGATCGCCATTCTCGCCAAGCACGGCGCGCACTTCATCAACCGGTTCGGGGCCTGGGCCACCGAGGAGATCGCCGCGTGGCGGGGCGAGATGCCGGACCGCCCGCAGCACATGCACCGATGAGCGTGCGTATCATCGGCGTCCCATGACCCGCAAGCTCACACAGGGCAACGAGGCCGTGTTCCGGGGGGCGCTTGCCGCCGGAGCGAGCTACTACGCCGGCTATCCGATCAGCCCGTCGACCGAGATCCTG
>DASTEQ010000095.1:0-7044 GCA_035709505.1 Candidatus Limnocylindria bacterium | reverse complement strand
GGCACGGTCGGCCTCGCGATCACCGGCACGGTCTTCGGATCGGTCCTGCTGGAGGAGATCCCTGAGCAGCTGTCCGCGGCCGGGGTGCCGCCGGCATTTGCCGATGCCTTCACTGCCAACGGCAGCGACGCCTTGAATCAGCTGACCGGGGTCGGCGACCTGGGGGCGGCCATCCTGGCCCAGGTTCCACCCCAGTTCCAGGCACAGGTCGAGCCGTTCATCCCGGACATCGTGGACGCCATTCACGTCGCCTTCTCGATCGCGACCGGCGCGACGTTCCTCATCGGGATCGTCACCGCGCTCATTGCCGCGGTGGTGATCCTGATCGGCATGCCGAATGCCAGGATGCGCGAGATGGCCGAGAACCGGCCCGAAGCCGCAACGCCGCGCCTGGAACCCGCCACCGACTGAATCCGGGCGAAGGTCACGCGCGGAGGACGACGACCTCCGTCGATTCGGTCTTTCCCTTCAGCTCGAGCGACCGATGCTCGAGGCCGTCGTCGGTCATGCCTGCGGCCGACAAGGTCGAAAGGCTGACCAGGAGCTCGCCGGCACCGGCCGCCGACGAGAGGCGGGCCGCGACATTCACCGGGTCGCCCATGGCCGTGAAGTCCAGCATCTCCCCGCTGCCCACGGTGCCGACGTAGGCTATCCCGGTATTCACCCCGGCGCCGACCGGCAGCCACGGCGAGGGGGTGCCGTGGCCGGTCGCTCGCAGAATGGCCCGACCGGCGGCCACGGCACGTTCCGCGTACCGCTCCCCCGCCAGCAGCGGCGCGAAGATGCCGATCACCTCGTCACCTACGAACTTGTCGATGATCGCGTCGTGGTGGACCAGCTCCCGGCTGGCAGCGTGGAAGAATCGGTCCATCAGGGCGCGAAACTCCGCGGGTCGCACGGTCTCGGCCATGGTCGTGCTGTCGCGGACGTCGGCGAAGAGCAGGCTGCACTCGATCTCGGCACCGGACCGGTGCTTCAGCATGGCCGTCAGGCACGACCCGCAGTACTGCGGGTTCCGCGGCCACGGGTACTTGCCGACCGCCCGCATGACCGGGGTGAACGGGCCGGCGAATGGTGCGGAGCACAGCTTGCAGCGTGGGTCGCTGGGCAGGCGCCCGAAGAGCCGTCGTCCGAAGACCATCCCGCGGCTCTTCTTTCCTGAGAGGAGCTCACGCGCGAACAGCTCGTCGCTCGCCTCGTGCTCCGGGTCGTGCTCGTGCTTGGCGAAGGCCATGGCAGGCGCAGTCTGAACCATTCGTGGGCGCGAAACCGTAGTGGGGGCATGAGGGTCCGGGAGGCGGTGGCTGCTGTGACGGCCACCGCCACCCTCATCATCGGGTGCTCTTCCCCAGCGGAATCCCCCGGCGCCAGCCCATCGGTTCGCAGTGAGGAAGCCAGCCCATCCATGCCGAGCCCGTCCACGGTGACTCCCGACGCAACCCGCTTCGAGTTCGGCTTCGACGAGGCCGAGCCCACGATCACGGTCGCCTCCAGCGAAACGACCGATGGCGTGACCGTCACGGACCTGACCTTCCAGGCTGCCTCGATCGAGCCTACCGCGGCGTATCTCGTCGCCCCGGCCAGCGGAACGCCAGGCCCGGGGATCATCTGGTTCCACTGGGTCGAGTACGGCAGCCCAACCTCCAACCGCACCGAGTTCCTCCCGGAAGCCCGGGCCATGGCTGCGCGCGGGGCGGTCTCGCTCCTTGTCCAGGGCCGCATGCCGTGGCTCGAGCCTCCGGAGTCGATCGCCCACGACGTGCCAGCGGTGGAGCAGGAGGTCCGCATGCTGTGGAAGGCGCTCCTCGTCCTCGGGAACCGGCCGGAGGTGGATCCGGATCGGGGCCTGGCCATCGTGGGCCACGACTTCGGCGGCATGTACTCGTCGCTCTTCTTCGGCGCCGACGGCCATCTGGACGGCCTGGTGGTCATGGCGCCCACCGCGCGCTGGGCGGACTGGTTCTATCGGTACTGGAAGATCAGCGACCCGGAGGACGCGTACCTGGCCGCCATGGCCGGCCTCGACCCGGTGACGTGGCTGCCGCTCGCCGCTCCGCGGCCGGTCCTCCTCCAGTTCGCCTCAAACGACGAGTACGTGCCGGCTTCGGTCGCTGAGGAGATCAGCGCGGCCGCCGGCTCATCGGCCGAGACCCGCACCTACGAGGGAGCGGGCCACGAGCTGAATGCAGAGGCCATGACCGATCGCGACACCTGGCTGGCCGACCTCCTGGGGTTGCCCGCCGCAGACTGAGAACCAGCTCACCCGGCCTCCATCACTTGGAGACCCGGTTGAAGGCCCACAGGGTGCCGGCCTGGAGGACGCTGCCCACGATCAGGATCGACAGCAACGCCGCCCCGATGGCGTTCCAGTCGAAGCCAGTGACCATGAGCGCCCGGATGGCCTCGATGACGTAGGTGATCGGGTTCAGCTGGTTCACGACCTGCATCCACTCCGGCATGAGCTCCTCCGGCACGAACGCGGTGGAGGCGAACATCAGCGGGAAGAGGAGCAGCGAGAGGGTGCTCGTCGCCTGTTCGCTCTTCGTGATGAGGGCCGGGATGAAGCTCACTCCGGACATGGCCAGCCCGAACAGGCCGGACAGGGCGAGGATGAGCAGGATGCCGGGAATGCCGGTCACGATCGGCGTGCCGAGGACGATGCAGACGGCGAGGATGATGGCGGCCATGGCCGCGGCCTGGAAGAACAACGGCACCATCTCGCCGAGGAGGATCGACCAGCGGCGGATGGGGCTGACCCGCAGCTTGTCGGTGTAGCCGCTCCGGAGCTCCACCAGCAGCCCGAACCCCGCCCATGCCACGGCGAAGAACGCGGTGAACGCGATCTGGCCCGGGGCGAGGTAGGCGAGGTAGCTCACGTCACCGCCGAATCCGGGTAGCTGGATGATGTCCTCGTACAGCTGGCTGAACACGACCAGCTGGATGAGCGGGAAGAAGACGATGCTGATGATGTTGGCCGGGACCCGGAGGAATCGGCGGGTGGTCCGCAGGCCGAGGTGGTAGGTCTCGTAAGCGATCGCGGTCATCGGTCAGTACCCCATGATCGGGAGCGGCTGATCGGCCGCTTCTTCGCGGATGTGGCGACCGGTGTACTTCAGGAAGACCGTGTCCAGGCTGGGCTGGCTCATCTGCAGCCCCGCGATCGGTATTCCCTCGCTGTCCAAGCGCCGGAGCATGGCCGGGACCGCCGCGCTGGCGTTTGGGACCGACAAGGTCACGCCGTCCGGGTGGGAGCTGACCGCATCGGCGTCGACCATCCCCTCCAGCAGGCGGCGCACCGATGCGCGCTGGCTCTCGAGATCGCCGTTGGTCGACACCAGCTGGAGGACGACGGTGTCGGCGCCGATCGAACGCTTCAGATCCTCGGGCGAGCCCTCGATCACGATCTTCCCGTTGTCGATGATCGCCAGCCGGGAGCAGAGCCGATCCGCCTCCTCCATGTAGTGGGTGGTCAGCAGCATGGTCGTGCCGGACTTGTTGATCCGCTCGAGCTCCTCCCACAGCGCTGTGCGGCTCTGGGGATCCAGGCCCTCCGTCGGCTCGTCGAGGATGAGGACCGGCGGGTGGTGCATGAGCGCGCTGGCCAGGTCGATCCGTCGCTTCATGCCGCCCGAGTAGGTGCCGGTCAGCTTGGTCGCGACCGCGCTCAAGCCCATGAGCTCGAGGAGCTCGTCGGCCCGGCGCTTGACTTCGGCGCGGGACATGCGGTGCAGGATGCCGGCCAGCTCGAGCGTCTCGCGGCCGGTCGAGAACGCGTCCAGCGCCGGCTCCTGCTGGGCGAGGCCAAGCCTCGAGCGGACCTCTGCCGGGTGCTCGGTGACATCGAAGCCAGCCACCCGGGCCGTGCCCTCTGTCGGTGCCAGCAAGGTGGCGAGGATGCGGATCGTGGTCGTCTTGCCCGCCCCGTTGGGACCGAGGAAGCCGAACAGCTCACCGGGGGTGACGCCGAAGGCGATGCCGTCCACGGCTCGGGTGTCGCCGCCGTACACCTTCACCAGGTCGCTGACTTCGATGACGGGCGAGTCGTCGTTTGCGGTCACGTTGGGGCTCCTCGGTGCGGCTCGCCTAGCCTACCGATGCGCCGGAAATCTCGCAGAATCGGCCTCACGCTGGTCTAGGACGGAATGGCGATGACCACCTTGCCGCATGCCTGGTCCTCGTCCACGTAGCGGAGCGCCTCGGGGACCTGGCTCAACGGAAACCGCTGGTCGATCGCCGGCTTGATCGTCCCGTCGACCAGCATGTTGGACAGGATGGCCACGTCCTCGGCCCTGAACGGCTTCCACAGCGGGAGCCCCGCGCGCTGCTTGCCCGCCAGCCGCATCGGCAGCCCGACGATCATGGCCCCGAAGACGTTCATCAGCGGCCCGCCGATGGCGATGTACACCCCGCTCGGGGTCAACGCCCGGCGGACGTCCACGATCGAGTGATAGGCCGCCATGTCCAGGATCCGGTCATAGCGCTGGCCCAGCCTGGTGTAGTCGTCACGGGTGTAATCGAGGACGTGGTCCGCGCCCAGTGAGCGCACGAACGCCAGCTTCGCGGTGCTGGCCACGCCGGTCACCTCCGCGCCCATCGACTTCGCGATCTGGACGGCGAAAGGACCCACGCTCCCCGACGCGCCGTTGATGAGCACCCGCTGACCGGGCTGGATCCGACCCTGGGCATTCAGGCCCTGGATGGCGAGGATCCCCGCCTGCGGGGTGGTGGCAGCGTCTTCGAGCGAGACGCCGGCCGGGATCGGGGCGAAAGCAGGGGCCGGAGCGGTCACCATCTCGGCAAACGCCCCGTGCCCGAACTCGGTCATGTCCCCGAACACCTCGTCACCAGGTTTGAAGGTGGTGACCTCCGGGCCGACGGCCTCGACCACCCCTGCCACGTCGAGACCGACTCGGAGGCTGTTCGGCCGGCGCAGCCCGATCGCCATGCGGGTGATCGCCGGCTTGCCGTACAGGTAGTCGAGGTCCGCCTGATTGACCGATGAATATGCGACGCGGACCTGCACGTCGCCGGCACCCAAGGTCGGCGGCTGCACGTTCGCAAGCTCGAGGACGTCCGGGGGACCGTATCGGTCTCGAATCCAGGCCTTCATCGTGACCACCGACACTAGACCATCGGTCGAGTGTGGGCAGTGCGCGGGCGTCGCCCGGCTAGATCGGCAGGAAGACGGCCATCACCGCAACAGCGAGACCGATCAGGCCAGAAGCCAGCCCGATCTGGAGCGCCTTCCGCCGGTCTCGCGCGCGAGAGGCGTCATCGCTGACCGATGTCGTCGCGCCCATCGGTCCGAAGTTGAAGATTCCCCGCGACCCAAATGCGGCACAGAACTTCAGCCAGGCCTGGAGGTAGCCGGAGGCGGCGACCGCCGCCGGCACGAACAGGACGAGCCGCGCGACCGGCTGCGCTCCCACCAGGACCAACCCCGCGAACATGAGGACGGTCGCCGCCAGCCCGACATGCCCGGCGCGCCGCCGCGCGGCGATCTCTTCCGGACCGATGTTGCAGATCCCGGCCTGGTACTCCGCCGGGAACCGCGAGATCCGGGGCGTGCCAGGGTTGCCGGTCGCCGCGAAACTCTTCACGGAGATAGCCTACCCCGGGCCCCGGGCGGCCGCGTCAGCAGGCGGGGGTACCATCGGCCCCATGGCCACCAATCCCGGCGCGGGCGAGCTTGATCCGGGCTTCAGCGCCCCTGACGCGAAGCCCACCCCCTGGACCGAGGTCCGAGACCAGCTCGAGAACGCCAAGACTTACTGGCTCGCGACGGTGCGGGCCGACGGCCGCCCGCATGTGACGACCATCGCCGGCGCCTGGGTGGACGAGACCATCCACTTCGTCACGGGCCGCAACGAGCAGAAGGCGAAGAACCTGGCCGCCGGAAACCACCGGGTCGCGGTGATCACGGGTGCAAGCGGCTGGGAGGGCCTCGACATCGTGATCGAAGGGGAAGCTGTCGAGCTGACCGATGTCGATCGCCTGCAGCGGGTCGTCGACACGTTCACCGAGAAGTACGACGACACCTTCCAGTTCCGTGTCCGTGACGGCGCGGTCCATGTTGGAGACAGCCCGGGCCGGGCCCTCGCCTTCGAGGTCGTTGCACGCAAAGTCTTCGCCTTTGCCAAGGGGGACAAGTTCGGCCAGACCCGCTGGCGCTTTGATCGGCACTAGCACGCATCGCGACCCGGCAAAGCTCGGCGCCATAATCCGACTCAACCCGACAGACACCGATACCCAGGAGGCTCCCATGAAGTGGGTCACCCGCAATAACCCCAAGACCGACCGGATCGCCTGTCCGTGGTTGATCCGCAAGTACGTCGATCCCGAGGCCGAAATCCTGTACGTGCCGGACGCTGAGGTCCTCTCGACCGCCGACCGCGAAGGCGCCATCAGCTTCGACGCACCAGGCGCCAAGTACACCCACCGCGAGGGCCTCTGTTCGTTCGAGGTCCTGATCCAGGACTACGCCCTCACCGATCCCGCGCTGGAGATGATGGCCCAGATCGTCCATGGGGCCGATATCAGCAAGGGCATCGACACCACCCCGGAATCGGCCGGACTCCTCGCCATCGCCCATGGCTTCGCCCTGCTCGACGTCACCGACGAGCGCCAGCTCGAGCTTGAGCTGCCCGTCTACGACGCCCTCTACGCTTGGTGCAACCAACAGCTTTCAGCGGTCCAGGCGTAGCTGGATCCCGCGAGCGGTCCAGCCAGACCCGCTGGCGTTTCGATCGGTAGGGAGCGCTCGGACGTGTCCATTCGTCTCTACTTCGACCAGTGGCCGACATACAACGAGCGGATCGTCGAGATCGCCCGCGACATGACCGATGAGCAGCTCGCTATCCGGCCGGCGCCGTCCCGCTGGCCGATATGGGCGACCATCGCGCATACAGCCGGGACTCGGGTCTACTGGCTGTGCGGCTTCCTCGGCGAGCCGGGCGCGGAGTCCACGCCCCTCCCGGAGGCGGTGACCGGCCTCAGCTGGGAGGATGAGGAGGACCACCCCCGCTCCGCCGGGGAGCTGGTGAC